>JAZUOC010000069.1:0-26297 GCA_045604465.1 Acutalibacteraceae bacterium | reverse complement strand
ACATGGCTACGATCCGACTTAGAAAATCCTTTATCTGACCCACTAAAATCGTCACAGCAATACCCGAGGTAAAGCCTGTAGTGATAGTATAGGGTATGAATTTAATGAGCGAGCCTAATTTGAAGACACCCATAAGAATAAGGAAGATACCTGCCATTATCGTAGCGATAACGAGGCCGTCCATACCCTGTGTGGCTACGATACCTGCTACAACCGTGGCAAATGCCGCCGTAGGACCCGCTATCTGAATTCGGCTGCCACCGAGAAAGGATACGGTGAAGCCTGCAAAAATAGCCGTGTAGACACCGTTAGCAGGCTCTACACCTGAAGCGAGAGCAAGTGCGATAGAAAGCGGTAAAGCGATTACAGCTACGATTACACCTGCGATAATATCTTTAATTAACTGTTCTTTAGAGTAGTTTTTCATTACCGAAAAAAGCTTCGGCTTAAGATAAAAACTTTTCATTTACGTCCCCTCTTTTATAATAAAAGATTTTTTAACAGAAGAATATTATCACAGAGCATTTACATTTTCAAGGATATTTTCAAACTTTGGAGGTATCTATCATTTTAGAAGGTTTAAGTGTGATTTTTTGGTGATTTTTAAGGCTTTCAGTTAATTATCGCCGTAGCCAGATTAAGATAGGTCGCAAAAGCAACCCATATAACATAAGGCACATTCAGCCATCCTGCCTTCGGCTTGATTCGGAAAAACATCACAGTCATAACGCATACCGCTGTCAGAAGCAGAAGAATATCAATAAAGCCTACCCATAAAAGCTCAAAACGGAAGAAAAGAATGCTCCACAGGAAGTTAAAAACTGCCAGTTGAATCCAATAAACCGTCAGTGCGTTCTTCCTTACATCCTTCGGAGCATCGGCTCTGCTGATAAGATACGCAGAATAACCCATGACTGCGTAAAGGACAGTCCACACCACAGGGAAAAGCCAACCGGGCGGAAGTAAGGGCGGCTCCTTATATTTCAGAAAGAAATCAGAAAAATTTCCCGCAAGCAGTGCCGAAAGAGCGCCTATCCCCTCAGCGGTGAAAATATAAAACAGGATACCGTATGTTTTCTCTTTATTCAAATGAATTCTCCCCTTTGTTTTTGGTAATATTTTATGAGGGATATAGAGGAGTTATACATAAAAAGCTCCCCTGCCGAAGCAAGAGAACTGTCATAAAGTATCTTAGATGTGATTTCTTACTTAAGTATCATACCGATAACCTCTACCTGTACCTTATCGGGAAGAGCATCGAGAAGGCGGAGAAGCGGATTACGGTTGATGTTATAGATATACTTCGGTCTTTTCGATTCAAGGGCAGAAAGCACATTTTCAGCGATTACCTCAGGCTTGACATTTTTCGATTCCACACTGTCAACTATCTTTTTAAACCTTACTGCCATTGATTTGTAAAGCTCTGTTCTGTCCACAAACTTATCAATAGCAGTGGTGGAGATGTTAAGAAGTCCTGTCTTGACCGCACCCGGACGGATAATGCTTACGGGAATACCGAGAAGATTCGTTTCCATCCTCAGTGAAAAGGCGTACTTTTCGAGGGTTGTTTTGGTTATACCGTAAAGACCGTTAAAGGGAAGCGGATCCAGAGGTGCCAGCTCGCTGGAGGTTACTATAATTCTGCTTCCCTTATGCATTAAGGGGAAGAAAATCTTATTTATGCGGTAAACACCGAAAACATTAATATCGAAAATTCTTATAAAGCGCTCCTCATCCATTTCGATAAGTGAGTCCATATCGTAAATACCTGCAGTATGTACTATGGCATCGAGAGAATCGGTTTCTTCCTTTAATTTTTCGTAAACCTCTTTTACAGAATCCGTATCGGTAACATCACACTGCCAGAAATTATCTGCCTTTACTGTGTCGTCCTCGCGGTAATCCACACCGTACACCTTGTATCCTTTATCGCTCAAAAGAGAGCATATAGCCTTACCCATACCGCCCGAAGCACCTGTAACGAGAACCTTTTTCATTTTATTTTTCTCCTTTGTTATTTAGTCTGTTGAGAATATTTTAACTCAAAGAAAGACCTTTGTCAATGAAAAACGGGACTGCTTTTCTGCAATCCCGTAAGTTTCATCTTCAGATGTTTGCAAGAGCTTTGATTTCATCAGCCTTGTCAGTCTTTTCCCACTGAACATCAAGGTCTTCTCTGCCCACGTGACCGTAAGCGGCAAGCTGACGGTAGATAGGTGCACGAAGCTTAAGAGTGTCGATGATAGCAGCAGGACGAAGGTCGAACACCTTGTCTATGATAACGCTGATTTCCTCGTCACTGATTTTACCTGTACCGAAGGTGTCAACCATTACGGAAACAGGCTTAGCCACGCCGATAGCATAAGCGAGCTGCACCTCACACTTTGAAGCAAGACCTGCAGCTACGATATTTTTTGCTACATAACGTGCGGCATAGGCAGCACTTCTGTCTACCTTAGTGGGGTCCTTACCTGAGAAAGCACCGCCGCCGTGACGCGAGTAACCGCCGTAGGTGTCAACGATAATCTTTCGGCCTGTAAGACCGCTGTCACCCTGAGGTCCACCTGTTACGAAACGGCCTGTAGGATTAACATAAATCTTTGTATCCTCACGCATAAGAGAAGCGGGAATGATGGGCTTTATAACGAGCTCAGTGATGTCCTCTCTGATTCTTTCGAGTTCAACATCGGCACTGTGGTGAGAAGAAACAACCACGGCAGTTACTGCTACAGGCTTTCCGTCTTCATATTCCACAGTTACCTGGCTCTTACCGTCTGCACGGAGATAGTCGAGCGTACCGTTTTCTCTTACCTCGGTAAGTCTCTTGGCGAGCTTATGGGCAAGAGAGATAGGAAGGGGCATAAGCTCCTCTGTTTCGTCACAGGCAAAGCCGAACATCATACCCTGGTCACCTGCACCGTGGATATTATATTCGTCCTCCTCGCCGCCTTTTCTTTCGAGAGATTTGTCTACGCCGAGAGCGATGTCGGGTGACTGCTCATCGAGAGCCACGAGAACTGCACAGGCATTACCGTCGAAGCCCTTATCGCCGCTGTCGTAGCCGATATCACATATTACCTTTCTTGCTATTTTGGCCACATCGGGCTTATAGGTGGAGCTGATTTCACCCATAACGAGCACCTGACCTGTGGTAACCGTGGTTTCACAGGCTACTCTCGCCATAGGATCGTGTGCGTAAATATCGTCTAAAACTGCGTCGGAAATCTGATCGCAGATTTTATCGGGATGTCCCTGTGTTACGGACTCGGATGTAAAAAGATGCTTTGCCATTATAAATTCCTTCTTTCTTTAAAATTCTATAAATCAATAGTTCCTATTAACAATCAAAAAGCGGTCGGTTTTCGCACTTTCCGACCGCAGATTAAACCTTATCTTCCGGTCATACCGCAGGATTTAGCACCTTGCATAAAGCAGGTTGCCGAGCTTCGACGGGCCTGTTCCCTCAGCTACTCTTAATAAGGAAATATTCAATTTACCGATGTAGTATATCAGTTAATGTGTATCTTGTCAAGATATGCGGAAAAAGTTTTTTTATTTCACATATTTTTTAAGTCTTTCGATAACCACACGGATAAGCGGATAGCTTATTACGGAGAGCATTACACCCTTGATTCCGTTTACTGCCGTAGCGCCCCACACAGCCGCCCATATACCTGCACTGTCGAGGGTGATGCCTAAAAAGTGTTTGAAGAAAAGAGGTGCGATAAGATAGTTAGCGAAAAAGCCTACGACTAAAATAGTCACCGTGCCTGCCACACAGGAAAGAATAAGACCCTTCATTCCTTCGCTTTTTTTCATTTTACGGTAAACGATGCAGAAGGGTACCACATAGGCACAGCCTACGAGGAAGTTCATCAGATTGCCGTAGCCCATCTGTGTACCTACGCCCTTTACGATAAGCTCGATAAGATTTTTGATAAGCTCCACCACCACAGCAGAAACAGGTCCGAAAAGGACACCCGAAACCATAGCGGGTACATCGCTGAAATCGAGCTTCAGATGACCGAGTGAGGGTATGACGGGAAACTCGAAAAGAAAAAGCACGAAGCTTACCGCCGAGAGCATACCTACTATGCAGAGCATATAAACGGATTTCATTGATTTTTTGTTTTCTTTCATAATTTTCACCTTTTAAAGAGATATTTAAAATACTCCAAGAAAACACGCCTACGGTAAAAATACCATAGGCGAAAAACACAGATAAATATGTTTTCTTCTTTCGTCCGGACTGTAACCGTCGGCTTCGGAATCGCACCGAATCTGCGCGGAGTATTCTCCGGCTCGTGGGCTGTAACCACCGGTGAGGAATTGCACCTCGCCCTGAAGATATTTTACGATTATATAGTAGCACTACAGAGAAGGTTTGTCAAGAGAAAAAATAAACAGACAAAGAATTATTACAATGTTGAAGCAGGTATTGCCTAACAAGGTCAGATAACTTTTTTATCTGTTCTTTTGCCATATTTCATGAATCGTCTCTGCAAAGATGGTTCTTGAACGCTTGGCCGGGTTATCGTTTATGTTCTTCTTGTATAAATAATGATCTCGTACCTGTTGCCACAGTCCGTGCTTTTTAATCCACTCAATCCTGACAGGCAGTTCCATATATCCTTTTGGTTGGTATTCCCACGAATAACTGTTCTGCTTTTTATTATAACGAATATATTGCTGCCGTCCATCTTCGCATTCATATATAATACAAAAGTCACAACTATATAAAATACGAGAGTTCGAGCTATCCTTTACCTTTATAGTAAGAACACGGGTAGAGTCTTCAGTATAATCGTATCCGAAAAAACAGTGACCGTTAGGATTAGTAACCCTGTCGAGACCCTTGTGAAGAATGTCTCGTATTTCTTTGGCAGAATAGTCTTCGTCAGGGTCATTTACTTCAATATTTACATCGAAATCAAAGCCGGTGTTAGACTTCCTGTCACGAGTTATCATATTTCGTTCACTACTGCCTACGAAGTGATATTGAAAGGTGAAGTCATCTCTCACTTCATCTTGTAACTTATGGATGATTTCCAAAAGTTTATCTCTAACCGGTTTCCATTCTTCTTTAGGAACATATTCAAAATTGTGCTTAACCATAATGTATCCTTTCGTTTAAGATTAAATCATTACAGTATACCACTATTTTTTTGATTGTCAACTGTTTTTAATAATCAAGAATACGGTCAGTGTGCTTCACTTATTCTCACACTCTCGTCTCAATCACCGTAACTGCGCCTAAAACCTCTACCTCGCCAAGACCTGCAGGGATAAAGACGCTTTCACCCTTATAAAGAGTCACGCAGCTGTCACCGTGCATTATCACACCGTTACCCTCAAGAGCAACGAGAGAGATAAAGGATTTTTCGTCAGCTATGAGTGTGGCTTTTTCCTCTATATCGAGCCTTTTTACGGTGAAAAGGTCACATCGGCAGAGAAGTGTTTCACTGTAGCCGTCCTTCTTCTCCGTTTCACCTAAAGGTTTGCCGT
Organism: Acutalibacteraceae bacterium; assembly: GCA_045604465.1. GTDB lineage: Bacteria > Bacillota > Clostridia > Oscillospirales > Acutalibacteraceae > UBA6857. Next base: position 20,792 of record JAZUOC010000069.1, on the reverse strand, counting down.
CAGCGGGGATAGCCTTGGTTGAGGTGACATCAATAGCCTTTTCGATGTGAAGCTCACGGGGCTTGCCGTTCTGCAGTCTGCCGTAGTCGTAAACACGGTAGGTGGTGTTTGAGTTCTGCTGTACTTCGGCTAAAAGGATGCCCTTACAGATGGCGTGAAGGGTACCCGCCTCGATGAAGAAGATGTCTCCCTTTTTCACCTTTACTCTGTTTACATATTCTAAAAGGGTATTTTCCTCGATGCTCTTTCTGAATTCTTCGCTCGTAACATCCTTTTTAAAGCCGTAAATAATCTCTGCATCATCATCGCAGTCAACTATGTACCAGGCTTCTGTTTTGCCGAATTCACCCTCCACACGCTGTGCATATTCGTCATCGGGATGCACCTGAACGGAAAGGTTGTCCTTGGCGTCGATAAGCTTTATAAGAATAGGGAAATCGGAGAATTTTTCGCAGTTTTTACCGAGCCAGTTTTTACCCTCATTTTTGAGAACATCGGTCAGAGTTCTACCCTTGAAGTCGCCGTTTTCTATGATGCTCTCCCCTGCCTCGTGGCATGAAAGCACCCATGCCTCCGCCTGTCTGTCAGCGAAGGAAACGATGTCATATTCCCTCGAAAGTCTCGTGCCGCCCCAGATGTAATCCTTAACGGCAGGTGTAAGCTTTAAAATTTTCATATTATCACTCTCCTATGTCATATTATATATTATATAGTTTTATCCCCAAAATTTCAAGGAGGTATTTTTATGGGCGGTCAGACTACATTTATAGTCATTTGCCTTATTATTTCAGCGGTTATTATGGTGAGCGTTTTCGCTAAGTCGCATCACTTTTTCCGTTGCCTTTTCCTTTCCTCTCTTTCGGGCATAGGCTCCCTTTTCGCCGTCAGCATTCTGAGTCAGATGACAGGGGTTACTCTCGGTATAAATGCCGTTACCCTATCGGTCAGTGCGTTGGGCGGTATCCCCTCGGTCATCGCCATGCTGGCAGCAAGATATTTTATGTTACGATAATAAAGTCTTTTCTATGCCGTTTGCTATAGCCTGTCCGAAAAGCTGATGAGTGGAGGACTGTATCAGCTTGTAGCACTCTGCATCGTTGGTTACATAGCCCGTCTCGATCAGTACAGAGGGACAGTCCTCTATTCTCGTAACAGCGAAGGGATAATATCTCGTCCCGTCGGAAAGGTCATCGTAGAGATTCTGCTGTCCGTAGTAAAGATTATTTTTGAAAACACCGAGCATCTGTGAATAAATGTTATTCGCGAGAGGCTGTGAAAAGCTCTTATAGTAATAAACGGCTGTACCGATAGCTTCTTTGTTTTCCGAAGCGTTCGAATGGATACTTACGAAAAGGTCAGGCTCTAGGCTCTGTGCGATGTTTCTTCTCTCGTCAAGAGATAAGGCTTCGTTACCCTGTCTCGTCAGATAAACCGTAGCACCCTTCGCTCTGAGTGCATCTCTCGTCGCATAAGCCACAGCGAGGTTTATGTCGCTTTCGTGTACCTGATCACCGATGCCGAGTGCTCCGGGGTCGTCGCCGCCGTGACCGGGATCGAGAAGAATCACGGCCCCCTGCATCGTCTGCGGATTATTGTGTATTCTTATTACCATATATCCGTCAGAATCGTATTCCACGGAAGTTCCGTAGTATTTACCCGACGAAAGAGGCATATAAAGTGTAGTTCTGTTTTCATTCTGTGAAACACTCCAGGAGGCAGAAGAAACTATATTACTTCCTCCCGTGTCCACGCTTCCCGATACCGATGCGGTATGGTAGAAGTCAATCTGAATATAGTTTGCGTTGAAGGAGTTTACGTTATATTTCACTCCGTGGCCCGAATAATAATTCTGCGGTGTGTGAGTGATAGCATAAGGTATCCTCCAGTCAGTTTTCAGACGGATGGTAAGTGTGCCGTTTTCTGCAGATGATGATACCACCGAAAGGCTGTTATTACCTACATTTGCATTGGTAAGCTGAACATGCTCACACTTTACCTTTCTTCCCGAAGCCAGCTCATAGAAGTAAACCGTCTCGTTTTCGTCACTGTTAAAGGCACTGCTCTTCGCCGTAACATAATCCATCGTGCCCTGAACGAGAGCAGAGTAGGAAGGATCATAGGTATCATCGTTATAAACGAGAGGCCTCGTATCTGCGTAAGGTACCGTTACCATACACATTACGTTACCTGTCATAGTTTCGTAAAGAGGATTATAGGGTGCTGCGATCGGAGTAGTATATTGCTGTGTGGTAAAAGGAACAGCGTATTCATATTTATCATTTATCAGCTCCTGCACATAATTTCCGAGCTGAATAGCAGTAGTAGCTTCATTCTCCTGCACAGAGACAGACGGAAGAGTGGTCATTTCCTCTCCGCAGTAAATCATAGCACCCTTCTGCTGAACTGTTCTTTCACCCACAGAGCCGATTACGGAAATCATACCGAGAGATTCTACCTGCTCACGGGATTTAGGCATTTTTATCTTAGCTGTAAATGCCGTATAGCCGGCGGCGACTCCCTCTTCACACTTCGCCTTATATTCCTTCGTGCCGAGCTTTACGGTGATGTCTGCACCGCTGTAAGCGATCACCGTTACGGTAACCACCTCTCCCGGCTGAACAGTAAGACTCTCACCGGGCATAACGGCACGGATAATCTCACCGTCAAAGTTCATCTTCACTCTGTACTTAACTGTCTTACCGCACTGACTGACAGTAAATTCGTTTTCGCCTTCCTTAAGATTGAAGGTGATTTTTTTACTGCCCTTTTCACCGAGCTCCTCCTCCTCGCCGTTTATATAGCAGGGATAGAGATTCGAGCCGCATATTTCTATCTCCGTACTGAAAAGGTCGGTTTCCTTAATCGCGCCGTCATAACCTGTAATCGAGAGGCTTCTGAAAGCGATGTCGGGAACGATACCCGCAGAAAGATATTCCTTAACTGCCGAAAAAGCACCTTCCGTGTCTTTTTTTACACCCTTCAAGGAAGAAAATGCCACAGCAGACAGACTCTCACAGCCTCTGAGCTCATAAACAGCCTTAAGAGGAAATGCCGATGACTTCTTACCTACATTCACATCCACCGTACAGTAAAAATCACTGTCAGAAAGCTTAAGGGTTTTATCCCAAAGGGAAAGGGTGCCCAGATCGGAATCCTTATCGATAAAGGTACAGACACCGTCTACTATTTTTTTATTCAGCTTCGAAATATCGTAGCTGAAAGAAACATAAACGAGGATTTTTATATCCTTGTCATGCTTTCTGATTTCTCTTACTGCCTGCGAAAGAAGGAAGTTAAACTTTTCGGGACTCATCTTCTTATCGTTACGCAGAATAATACCGTCACAGAGAGAAGAAACTTCACTGAAGGCCTTTCCGTCAGAATCCGTGTGCATTTCCAGGTAAACTCTTTTACCCTGTTCCTGTAAAGCTGAGGTAAGATTTTTTATTTCCGAAAGGCTGTCCGAAAGCTCACCCTCAGCCGAAGAAAAATACTCACTTCTGATAAAAACCGTATCGAAAACAGATTTCTCGAGTGTCTTTATCGCTTTATTCAGTTTTTCACTTTCTTCACTGAAGTCCGTATCAGTGTTCTCCACCAGCCATACAGCCTTATCCTTTTCGGGAAATTTCACATAACCCTGACTGATGTAATATTCGTCCACTCCTGACTCTATATCGCTTCCGATAAAAACATCCTCGACAAAATTTTTATTAGAAAGATGCACCATCACTGCACAGATAATTATCGCAAGACTGACACAGATGCAGGAAATAATAAGCTTTATATTTTTCATTTCTGACCGTCCGTAAAATAAATTTTACCTATTTTAACACATTAACCTTTAATATACCATAGTTTTAAGATTATTTAACTCTTCTGCAAAAATTTTTTCATTATAATCAATGTATGTTCCGCTGTAAAGAGCATAGCCGTAGCATTTTTTATCCCTCAGAAGCTTAACCTGTCGTGCGATAATATCACTGTTATTTATCCATTCGTTTTTACCCGAGAGAGCATAGGTATCCTCCTGTCCGGCCTTATAAAGAGCAAGACCTACGGTAAGCTTCACACTGTTTCCGGCACACAGAGCCATCCAGTCCTCAAGACAGCGGGTAAAGGGAAGCTTTTCGTTTTCAAAGCCGAAATAAATCTGCGGTATAATAATATCACAGTACCCCTCTTCTCTGCACCACAGATAAACATCGGCATAGCTTTCATTATAGCATTTACCGATGTCGCCTGCTGGGCTAACGGAAAAGATTTTATCTTCACCGAAGGATTTTACAGCTGAATACAGAGCAGAAAGAAGGGTGCTTACATTCTCCCTTCTCCATGAAGCGAGATCGAGAGTGCCGCCGAGAGAGGTGTAAACACTGTACTGACGGGAATCGAAATCTCCGCAGTCGGCGAAATAGAAATAATCGTCGATGTGTATTCCCTTTATCTCATATTTTTCTAAAAGCTCTCTCACTCCGTCGGCGATAAGCTTTCTTGCCTTTTCCGATGCCGGGTTAAAATAAATTCCCTTTTCCGTTACGGCTACATCCTCATTTATCCCCTCTCTGTACATAAGCCTGGCGGGATTCTTTTCTGAAAGAGCCTCAATGTCATTACCGTGACTTACTCTGTAGGGGTTAATCCATGCATGAACGGAAAGCCCTTTAAGCTTCGCTCTCTGAATTATTACACCGAAAACATCGAAGGGCATAGTACCTCCCTGCTCAGAAGCCACATAGGCACTTGACGGGAAAATATCGGAGGGATATAAGGCATCGGCGAAGGGCCTCACCTGAACGAAAACATCGGTTATGCCCGTTTTCTTCATATTATCGAATATTCCGTCAATATAGACAGTATAGCTCGCCTCGGTGTTTCTTCCGCTGATAAGTGAAAGCTCCATATAGCTAAGCCACGAAGCAGCGAAAAGCGAGGCTGTCTGCTGACTGTCCGGCAACTGAACCGAGATGTTTTCCGTAGGAGAGGCTACGAAATTTTCTGCCTTCAGCTTTTCTGCTGTTTCGCTCACCACAGCTGTCGGCTCTGTCTGTAAAGCCGTCTCACTGACATATGGGCTGAGATTTTCACTCCTGCCGCAGGAGCAAAAAAGAATCAACATCAAGAAAAAAACCGTCATAAATCTTTTCATAAAATACACTTCCTCTTGACATAAGACTAAAAACAAATTAGAATATACATATACTCTTTTAAGGAGAAAATGATATGGCTATCAAAAACTATAATAAAATTTCTACGTTGGACGGCGGCAACACAAACAATGTAACCTGTCCCGCCTGCAAAGAGACCGTCTCTATGAGACTCTTCTCTACAAAGGATACCACACTTGTGGCAAAAATCAAGGGCGAAGATAAAAATATTTACGTTTCCGTATGTCCGAACTGTGCTTCCGTCTTTTCCGTAAACACTAATTATCTTAAAGAAAAAGCTAACGGTACCACCGTTTTCCTTACGGAAAGTGACCTTAAGCTTATCAGAAATAACAATGAATAAGCTTTATACAGCGGCGATAGCTTATCTTGCTGCCATTTCCGTCATCACTGTTATTATCACTGCCCTCGATAAATTTTTCGCTAAAAAGAAAATGCGCCGTATTCCCGAAGCCACGCTTCTTACCCTCGCTCTTTTCGGCGGTGCATTAAGCGAATATATCACCATGAAGCTCATACGGCATAAAACCCTCCACAAAAAATTTATGGTGGGACTTCCCGTAATCATTATTCTGCAGGCAATAGGCACAGGTGCCGTAGGATATTTTATGTTTTTCAAATGAATTAAAGGCTGTTCACAAAGACGTGGACAGCCTTATTTTTATACACAGGGAATCATCAGCATAATTTCTTTGTCGGTTTTCTCGCCCTTAATACCGTTTTCACTTTTTATAAGCTCTTCCGTGGTGTTATAATGCTTGGCAATATCCCATATTTTTTCATCCTTTTCGGCATAGCATATGCACAGAGCCGGATACCTCTGCTCTTTTACTTTTTCACTCTGCTGTATATCCGATAAAAATCTGTTTTCACTGCACACAGAAGCATAGCAGTTCAGTAAAACAGTACCCTTTATCTTTATTTTCCCTCCGCCTGCCTTCGACCATTCGAGAGATGCTACGGTAATGTCACAGTCGCAATTTACCTTTCCGCCTTTCGCTTTAAGCGGTATGTTCACCTTAGCAGAAAGGTTCTTTTCCGAATATCGGTAGCAGTTTTCCCCATCAGTGTAAATGCCGTGAAGGAGAAAATCGCACTCTCCGGCTGCACCGTTTTCTCCGTCCGACATTCTGCATTCGTCACCGCTGCACCACATATCCTTTATTTCATTTATATCACCGTCGGAAAAGTCAAGAAGCTCCTCAAAAGGAATTTCCTTTTCACCGTTAAAGGCACAGCAATAAAACTCTGCATTTCTATATTCTCCCGCAATCTCGTATTCCGTAGAATAGCAATCCTTTATAATTTCTGTCTCCTTTTCCTGTCTGCATCTCACCAGAGCACTTATCCTTGCGGCAAATTCCAGAAGCCTGCATCTTCCCGATGAGTCATTCTTTGCAGAAACAGTAAACTGCGAGGGATAAAGCGAAAGCTGAATATCGCTTTTTTCCGTAACGCCTCCCACACCTAAAATCTGACTGATAGGCATAGAGTGACAGATTTTTACTATACTGTTTTTCTCGCTGTCCGTATATAGTATCTCACAGCACAGCTCTCCCTTAACGAGAAGCTTATCTGCCACAGCCTTTTTAGATTCGAGCTTAACTCTGCAATCGCTGCGAAGGATTTTACCGATGTCCTCCTTATCCTGTCCGAGGGCTACCGTCTCGCTTAAATCGAAGGTTTTCTCTGTCTGGCAGACAAGATCGGAAACTGTCATTTTTTCCTTTTTACACTGCACATCACGTGAATCGATACTACAGGGAAACGCCCTTTTGTTCTCACGGTAAACATAAACGGAGACACCGATATTTCCGCTGACGCTTATTCTGCGCTGACTGAGGGCACGGCAATTTATGTAGTCAGTCTTCGTCACGGCTTTAATCACAGGATTCACGGGCATATCCTTTATACGTGTACTGCAGGAAAGAGCATCCGTATGCTCGAAGCAGTCGACTTTTTCACCCTCTCCCACATAGATAAGCCTTGTTACCACCGTACCCGTAAGGCTTACATTCTCACCCGATACGGACACATTGGAAATCCCCGCTTTCACCGTACATTTGAGTATCTTTTTTATATCCGAGCAGTAGTCGGGCAGATTAACTTCAAGGCTTACCGCCTGCTCGCATTTGCTTCGTGTAAAAAGCTCGCTGAATGAAAAAGTATCTCTTTTAATTTCCATAGGCATAAATCACATCTCCTGACATTTGTTTCTGTAAGAAATATATTCGGGAGATGAAACTTTTATGATAATAATTCTTTATTGACAAGATATGCGGTAAATGATATTATTGATTTGTGAAACACTCTAAAAAACGATAATTAATTACTCTACAACTATTTTAACAGAAAGGCAGATTGGCTGTGAACAATGATGATGTTCTGAAAAAATCATACGATTTGTTTATGCAAAACAGATATGGTATGGCTATATGTTTATATGAATCGGTTTTAGATACAACAGACGATTGCGATGCACTTAATATATACGGAATTTGTTTAGTTAAAGTAAAACAATTTGAAAAAGCAATTGAAGTTTTTGAAAGCATTATAAAAAAATACCCCTGTCACGGAGATGCCTGGTACAGTTTAGGAAGAACTTATTTGATTCTGGGAGACGAAACAAACGAACAAGAATATATAACCAAAGCAATTGAACATCTGAATACTGCCAACAAATATTTAACCGATGGCTCTGATTCATATTTTTACTTAGGCTTATGCTATGAAAAAGCAAACAATCCCCAAAAAGCAATTGACAATTATCTTATCTCTTTGAATTTATATGAATGTTCTGAAACACATATTAATATAGGATTGTGCTACATTGATATCGGTGATTTGCCGTCAGCTTTAAAGCATACAAAAGCCGCTTACGAAATGGATCCTGATAATTTAGACTGTTTGAAATTTCATGCACACGCTTTAATAAAATCAAAAAGAAGGCAAGAAGCATATAATTTACTGTTAAAATCACCTTTAGATTATAGTGAAGATTGTCTACTGCTTGATATGATTATACATCTTTCTTTAGAAACAGGAGATTTTGACACAGCAGATAAAAATTATTATAAATTAAAAAAGGCGGACAAAAATTATATGCCGATGTCAGAGTATGAATTTTTAAAACAAAAAGCACAATTAAAAGCAATTGTTCAATAACAAAAACAAGCAGTTCACTTGAAAAAACTGCTTGTTTTATCTTTTATTCTGCCGATACAGTCTCTCTCTGACCTATCCACATATTTTCGAATTTCTGACCCGAAATGCTTTCCAGTGCCGCCTTTTCCTCGGCGGTAACCTCTACGAAGCCGTTCTCTTTCTTTTCCTTGATTTTCGCTTTGATGAAATCAAGCTTATCCTTGGTCAGATTATATCTCATAATGGAAAGGAAGGAAAGGAAGAGGAACAGCATCGGAATGAGGGTAAAGCAGATAGCCACACCGTTTACTGCTCTTTCGGTCTGCATAGCCGCATCGAGCTGTGTATCATAACCGAACCAGCGAAGGATATTACCTACGCCGAAGCCTGCGAAGCCGCTTACGAACTTTTTCGTAAATGTGGAGAAGGTAGAGATAACGCCCTCTCTTCTCTGTCCCGTGATAAGCTCGTCAACGTCGGTAACATCGGGGAAAATGTTATTCTGCACACTCGCCATACCTGCAAGACCGAGACCGTACATAAACTCTACGATGAACATTATGAACATATTACCGCTGTTTCTGCCGAGCCAGGCAATACCGAGTGCAGAGACTGCTACAGGCATAAATACCTTGGCGGGAAGCTGTTTATTTTTCTTAATGGAGAGCATATAAGCCGGGAAGAAGCCGAGAGCCTCACCGATACCCTGAAGCATAATTATCATATTGTAGTCCTTTTCCTGATGGTAAACGGTCTCAAGGAAATAGTACATACACTGTGAAACAAAGGATGAGCCTAAAAGCATTATGAAGCCGAAAAGGAAATACTGACGGAAAACTCTGTTTCTGATAACATCCTTATACTGGCCGAAAAATTCGTGAAGGTCGAGCTTTTCATTGACCTGCTCTGCCGAGCTTTCTTCCTTAGTACCCTTGTAGGTAAAGATAAGGGGAAGGCTCGTCCAAAGGCAGAGAATAACGGACATAAGAGTAAATCTGCCTCTGTGCTCGGGACCGAAGGAGGGAGTAACGAAAAGTCCGTTGATACCGCCTAAAACAAAAGCGGCTACGAAGAAGGACGAATAGGAAGCCACTGCATCCATAATTGTCTTGACTCCGTTAAACTGTGTACGCAGATGATAGGTAGGTGCGATACCGGGAAGCATAGCCGTATGCGGCACCATAATCATAGTGCTGACAGTCTTATAGAACATATAGGCGAATATGTAGTAAAGCATAACCTTGTTACTCTGGGGTCCTGCGGAAGCGGAAAGGCCGAAGGAGTTCCACATAAGAAGGAAGGCAAGCATAGCGGGAAGAACACCGAATTTCAGATAGGGACGGTGTCTGCCGTCCTTGTGTCTCGTTCTGTCGGTAATGATACCCATAAGAGGATCGGTTACGGCGTCACAGATGCAGGAACACATAAGCACCGTAGCATACTGGTCAGCCTGAAGTCCCTCTACCTTCGTAAGGAAGGGAAGCAGGAAGTTACCCATAACATAGGGACCGCCGCCTGAAAAGAAGATAGCTGAATTATAAGCTACCATCGGCTTAAGCTTCGTTCCCGGCTCTACGCCGATAAGCTTTTTCACCTTGCCGAGGAAGGTGTTCTGCTGAGTGAGTGGTGTTTTTTCGTTATCCATTTTTTATTTTTCCTCCTCTATAAGATAACCGCAGATAAAATCTGACTTGTGCGGTAAAAGCTCCGCTCTCGACGGATAGATGTAGGGATAGTCACGGTTATTATATCGGTTGTAGATTTTAATTTTACAGCCTACCTTCTGCACGGCCACCGTATGAAGCCCCTTAAAGGGCTTATGAGGACACCAGAAAGAAAGCACCGCCACCTTTACGCTGTCGAGACCGTCGAAGAAATCGTCATACCTTAAGGTCATCCTGTATTTTATTCCCCTTTTTTTGTAAAAAGAACCTAAAAGATAGGGATTGGAGCCTAAAAGTCCCGACAGAGCCTGACAGTGAGGATACATTTCGAGGCAAACCTCTCTCAGAGATGATTTTTCGCCTCTTAAGACCATACTGTTATGAAGTGCTATCATTTCACAGCCGTTATAAGACATAGGGAAAAAGCCGTACTTCATTTTTGCCACCTCTCCGCAGCCCTGACCGTTTATTACCTCATCATCAGGCAAGGGAACTGTGAGATTGTGTCTGTAATTATACTTCTGCAGCATAGCCGTCACGACCTTTCATTTCGCATATTGTAACACATTCTTTTCACATTTACAACCCCGCTTCATAACAATAAAAAAACAAAAAGCCAAAAGCCGTTTACAGGCATAAATAAAAACAGATGTATTCCGGTTGAAATCAACCTGAACACATCTGTTATCTGTTTTAATTTAACGGACAGCTGAGATATTATTCTTTATCAGAAGCCGCAATAGCTTACGATATATGAAGCCACATCGATTCTCTTAGCGGAATTTCCTATTCTGACGATGTTCTGTGTAAGAACCTTAAAGAAAACCGAAACACCGTTTATAAAGCCGCCGACGCTGAAGCCGTCTGCCTGTGAAAATCTGAACATAGTCTGTGCGAAGCCGAAATAGGATACGGTATCATCGGGAGCAAAGTTGCCGCTTTCATCAGCTGTGAGAACACCCTTTTCAGCGCACCATACGGCAGCTGCAGAAGCGGTGTCATTTAAAGTGCCTTCAACTGCAGGAGTTCCCGCTACATTATAAAGCACCTCAGCAAGCTGACCCTTGGTAATGGCAGCGGTGGGAGCGAACTCTGTGGCTGAAACACCGGACATATAACCCTTTGCATAAAGCTTCTGTGCTACAGTGTATTCAGCAGTACCTTTCTCTATATCAGTATAGGGGAAGTCTGCATCGGGAAGTGCCTCGAGAATCAGATCGGCGATGTGTCTGTGACCTGCATAGCTGGGATGCTGGCTTTCGCAGAGAGTTCCGATAGGATCAATAAAGATGTAGCCGTACTTTTCTGCATTCTGGCGCATGGGAGTATTGGCAAGGTCAACGATGGTCTGACCGATATTGATGCCACCTACTTCGCCTGAGGGAAGCTTGATTGCGCCTTCTACATCGTCCATTGTCTCGTCCTGTAAGCCGGTATCAAACATACCGATAACAACGAGTGTCACATCAGGATTGAGAGCGTAAATATCTTCAATCATAATGCTCCAGTTTCTGATATAGCTTTCCATACCCTTATTAAGAGCCATAGGAAGAATCTTTATAAGCTCGGGAAGTAAGCCTGCGATGTCAGCGAGACCTACGATGGTTTCGATGGTGTCCACACCGAAATTAACAGTATTTTCGAGATAAGGCAGTGCCTTTTCGACGAAGTTTTCAGAGCCCTCTACCTTTTCAAGCTCCTCCATAAGATGCCAGCCTACAAATGAACCCCAGTCATTACCGCCTACATTAAGAGTAATAAGACCTGCATTTGCCACTGCAGAACGGATTTCGGGAATTTTTTCATCGATAAACTCCTGCTCCACGGAATAGAACATAAATCTGTCGCCTACAAAATCATCCTCGAACATATAACGCATTTCAAGTGTTCTGAAGCCGATACATGCCATAGGGTGATACTCTACGCCGAGGTCATCGGCAAGCACGGCACCGTAAGAGCCCTCTACACGGGTAAAGCAGGTGTCTCTGTCCTCGATGTCACTCCAGCCACTGGCTACGCTGTCACCTAAAAGAACATAGGAGCCGTAATCGAAATGATTCTTTCCGTTTACTACTACTGCACTCGCAGAAAAACTGCCGCAAAGGAAAAGCACAGTAAGCATAACGACAAGAGATTTCTTCAATAACTTTTTCATAATCTTTACCTCCATACTGAAAAACAAAATTAAACAATTATAAAATATCACATATTGTCTCTTTTTTAAAGATGCAAATATTAATTTTCTGTTAACAGAACCGTTTTTCCGTAAAAACCTGTACCCATTATGTTAGAATCATAAAAAAGATTAATGTGAGGACACCTATATGGAAAATATAGTTCAGGTAGTAGCCGCTCTTATATGGAAAGATAACAAGTTTATGATTTGTCAGCGTCCTGCGAACAAAACAAGAGCCTTTCAATGGGAATTCGTCGGAGGCAAGTCTGAAAAAGGAGAAACGAGAGAAGAAGCCCTCATCCGTGAATGCAAAGAAGAGCTGGATGTAACGGTAAAGGTCGGAGACATTTTCATGGAAGTCGACCATCAGTACCCCGACATAAATGTCCACCTCACACTCTTTAACTCTGAAATAGCTGAAGGCGAAGTAAAAATGCTCGAGCATAATGACATCAAATGGATTGCCCCAGACGAAATAGATAATTATACCTTCTGTCCTGCCGACAAGGATATTTTAGAAAAAATTATCAGGGAGTATAAATAATGAAGCTTGAAAAAATGGCTGACTTTTTCGCCAAAAGAGTGGATATGTATGATGTTCATATGCTTGAAGATGTGGAAGGCTGTAAGGAAGGCTACAAAAAGATGGCTTCGCTCATCCCCACCGACGCATTGACACTCCTTGACCTCGGTTGCGGTACCGGGCTTGAGCTTGATGAAATCTTTCTCCTTTATCCCGAGTTAAAGGTTACAGGCATAGACCTTTCAGACATAATGCTCGGAAAGCTCCGTAAGAAGCACCCGGATAAAAATCTTAACCTTATCTGCGGAGACTATTTCAAAGAGGATTTCGGCAAAAACAAATTCGACTGCGCCGTTTCCTTTCAGACTATGCACCATTTCCCGAAGGAAAATAAGCTTTCTCTTTACAAAAAAATAAGTGCTTCTCTCAAAGAGAAAGGTGTTTATATCGAATGTGATTATATGGTTATGACACAGGAAGAGGAAGATAAATGGTTTTCCGAAAATGAGAGACTCCGCAGAGAAAACGGCATATCCGATGACGGTTACTACCATTATGATACGCCCTGCACTGTCGATAATCAGATTTCACTTCTGAAGGAAGCGGGGTTCAGTAAGGTCACACAGGTATACCGTATGGAAAACACTACGATGCTCGTAGCAGAAAAATGAAAAATCAAAAAGGTGTCTGTAGTTATGCAGACACCTTTTTATGTTCTTATTTGATTCTGTAAATATTTACCTCGTAGGGACGAAGCTTATCTGTGGGCTCTCTGTAGTTGGAGAGAACGCACATACCCTCGGCGTGACGAGGTCTTCTTATCCATTTTTCGGTAAGGTTCATTTCTATATAGAACTTATTGTCCTTACTTGTTCTGTAAAGGCAGAAGGTCTTGTCGCCTGTTTTAAGAGGCTTGAAATCACCGTAAACGAGAGTGGATTTGAATTCCTTTCTCAGTGCAATAAGAGCCTTGTAGTAATTCAAGGGGCTGTTTCTGTCAGCCATTTCGCTTTCTGCATTACACTCGAGGTAGTCTCCGTTAAGTCTTATCCAGGGAGTACCTGTGGTGAAGCCCGCATTTTCACTCTTGTTCCAGCACATAGGAGTTCTCGAATTATCACGGCTGCCGGCAAGAATAGTCTTCCATGCCTCCTCCTTTGAGATGCCCTTTTCGAGCATTTCGGCATACTTGTTTATGGACTCGACATCACGAAGCTCGGACATATCATTAAAGTCGCAGTTCATCATACCGAGCTCCTCGCCCTGATAGATGTAAGGTGTGCCTCTGCCTGTAAGAAGCATAGCACCGATAAGCTTTGAGAGAGGCTTTCTGTAGGCAGAATCGGGGTTTACCTTAGAAACCATACGGGGATTATCGTGGTTTTCGATAACGAGCGAGGGCCATGAGGAACCCTTCATTTCGAGCTGATATTTAGTGAAAAGATTTCTTAAGTATTTAAGATTGTACTTATAATCATCCCATCTCATTTTACCCGGTGTTTCGAGCTGATCGAAAAGGAAGGTCTGACGGATTTCCTCACGGGAATCGTCTACGAGATACTTCGCCATCTCTACACCGATACCGCCTGTCTCACCTACGCAGAAGGAGTTCGGGAACTTTTTGAAGGCGTTTTCGTTAAGCTCGTGAAGATATTCGTGAAGACGGGGTCCCCAGAAATAATGCTCACCGCCGTAGCCGATGAATTCACCTACGAGGGGATTACCGTCGGGAAGTCCTTCAACCTTTGAGATAAGGTTGATAACGTCCATACGGAAGCCGTCTACACCCTTAGCGAGCCACCAGCGCACCATTTCTGCAACATCGGCACGCATTTCGGGATTTTCCCAGTTAAGATCCATCTGCTTTTTGGAGAAGATATGTAATGCCCACTCGTCAAGCTCGGGATAATAATTCCATGCGGAGCCGGAGAAAACGGAAGTCCAGTTATTGGGAGGAATGCCGGGGCCCTTACCCTTACGGAAGATGTAGTAATTCTTATACTTTTCGTCTCCTGCCAATGCCTTTTGGAACCATTCGTGCTCGTCGGAGGTATGATTTACGACAAGATCCATAACAAGCTTCATACCGCGTGCGTGGATTTCCTCGAGCATTTTATGGAAGATTTCCATAGTACCGAACTCGGTCATTATAGCCTTATAGTCACGGATGTCATAACCCATATCATCGTTGGGTGAATCGTAAATGGGACTGAGCCAGAGTACATCCACACCCAGATCCTTAAGGTAATCGAGCTTCGAAATGATACCCTGTAAGTCACCGATACCGTCACCGTCACTGTCCATAAAGGAGCGAGGATAAATCTGATAAATTACCGATTCCTTCCACCATTTAGGATTAACCTCATCCTTAGTTACCACTCTCTCGGGAGTATAAGAGAGAAGGTTACAGAGATGCTCGATGGTTTCGATAGGCATCTTATCGCCTAAAAGCTTAGGAATCATATTAAGCTTCATCATACCCACGGCAGGGTTATGAATAACTGCATCGGGTATACCTGTGTGATAGGCCACCATAGCTACAAGGTCATTACCTACGGGAGTGGCAAGAACCTCTTTAAGTGTGCTTTCGGGAGTAATCTTTTTCATTTATGTCATCCTTTCCTGATTATGAATTATAGAAACCGTAGAGTGAAGATGTGTCGGTTGCGGTGTGATCCACATACCAGGATTTACCGATTTTACATACAGTAACACGGCAGCTCGTAACCTCCTCTTCATTCTGATTTTCGACATCTATATCAAATACCCTTACCTCGGATATATCTTCTGTGCTTACACCGTAGGGTTCATATACGGCTTTATCCGCAGAAGCAAGATATTCTTCAGTATTAATCTCGACGGGCTCGGCAACTCTTCTTACGGTAAGTCTGTAATCCTCACCGTAGCACTGCTCATAGTAGCCTGTAGAGGCTGTGCTTAACTGAACGCCTGTGTTTTCATCAAAAACATCCTCGGTACCCGTAAGCTTTTCACCGTAGGTTTTTACATTTGCTTCAAAGGCAGTGAAGAAAAGCTCATCGGAAAGATAGCTGTCACCGAAGATTTCTTCACGGACAGTGATAAGATACTGCATATAGTTTGAATATATCGAATTATAATCATCCCAGCCGTATTCTTCAACCAGGTTCTCATAGTAATCATACATCCTGCTTACAAGCTGTCCCATAAGAGTACCGTCATCGGAAAGCGCCTTTTCACCCATAAAGGAATCGTCATTATAACCCTTGAGTCCGTCAGTGCTTCCACCGATAACATAATCGGTATCTCTGTAAACCACAGGATTTATGTAATATTTACGGATGAAATCACCATATTTCATATTCTTACTCGCGAGAGTATTTTTATATGCGTTATAACCGTCACCTGTCTGTACTACAGTGTCAACATAAGCTACGGCAACCTTATCGGGATGAAAGGCTGTATATTCTGTGCTGAAGGTGAATACACATGTAAGAGTCAGAATAAGAGCAACGCTGAAAAACATAAAAATACCGTAAGCTTTAAAGTTAAATTCTTTTTCTTTCTTTGCCATATTATTCATCTCCCTTTCCTGCAGCATTTGCCTCACGGCGTTCGATAAGTGCCTTTGTGATATTGTCCTTCTTTTCACCTACCATATCGTAGAAAAAAACAGGTACAGCCTGTAAAACTACGAAAACAGCAGGAATTATGGTATAAATCATAAGAAGCTTATTGAGTGTACCGTCAGTCTGTGTCGCATAAGCTACATTGGCATCGGTGGAAACCATATAGCCTGACCAGGTGTAGAGAAGCCAGGGGCCGAGTGCCTTGGTAAATGCGGAAGCAACCTTCGAGAAAAGTCCGTAGCCTGCATAAGCGAGACCCTCCTGTCTCTTACCTGTTTTATATTCGATTTCGTCTACGCAGTCAGCGATCATAATATTAGGAGTAACATTAGTGTTACCGTGCTGTAAACCGCAGAAGAAATTAAGCACAAGGAAGGGAATGATAAGACCGTCATTAAAGCCTATACCTCTGGAAACCAGGAAGAGAATAGACAGAGAGGATGCACCGTAGAGGCTGAAAAGAATAAAGGTCTGCTTGGTAGAGAACTTTTTAAGCACCACATTTACTAAAAGTGTACCTACTGCCGTACCGATACCCATAGGAAGGAGAAGACCGAGCTTCAGATCCTTTGAGCCTAAAAGATAGATAGCTATGTAAAGAGAAACGGTGCCGTAAACGCCGCGACCGAAGCCGCAGAGCTTGGTAAGAGAAACCATCAGAAGATTTTTATTAGTGAAAACCACCTTAACGGCATCCTTAAGGCTTACCTTTTCCTGTGTGAAGGGAACTCTTTCCTTATTATTCACGAAGAAAATCATCGTAAAGAGAACGAGACCGAGAGCACACACAGCTGTGGAGATGATAAGGTCAAGACCCTGTCCTTCAGCATTTTTATACTGCTGCTGTCCCATAGCTGCCTTCATAATAAGACCGACCACGAGAATAACAACCATACCGCCGGACTGACCTACAGAGCGAAGGAAGGATGCGATAGATATAGCGCTTGAACGCTCCGAAGGATTAGGTGAGCAGAGAGAGCCGAAACAGTTAGCAGGGCTTTCCACTGCACAGCAGAACATAGTGTAAAGAGAATAGATAACGAACATCCACACGATGGCGAGTGTCTGATTATCCGTGTTCGGTGCCACGAAAACGAGCATAGAAATAAGGGAAAGAGGTATAACACCGAAGCCTACCCATGGCTTTACCTTACCGAATTTCGTTCTGGTATTATCTACGAGATAGCCTATAACCAACTCACAGACAGCACCTACGATACCTGCCACGAAGAAAACCATAGAAATAACACTTGACATAGTATCAGCATCAAAGCCTTTTCCCTTAAAGGCAAAATCAGCAAAAAAAGTAGCGGTGTAGTCAGGCATCCAGCCTGTAAGCAGAGCCACACCGAAAAGACCGATACCGAAAGTGATTATCTCCGATTTCTTCATGTATTTCTTATTTGTTTTTTCGGACACAACTTTTTCGGACATAAAAAATCAACCTCCTTTAATATTACCATATATTATATCATTATCCGCACGAATGTCTCAATAGATTCTTTAAACAAATATATCCGACTATTTTTAGTGACTTTTACTTTAAACAGTGTATTGGTTGACAACATAAAGAAAAGCAGGTAAAATCAGCTTGTAAAAGTATACAGGAGGTATGTATATGCATAATCTTTCTTTAAAGGATATTTTAAACGCTGAATTTTCTCTTTATGAAAATAATCCCGTTTTAAAAAATCCTCTGAACAGCTTCGTTATAGCTGATCCCTCAGTGCTCACTCCGGACGAATCCCACGACGGTAAATGGCATCTTTTCTGCCACACCTTTTTCGGTGTTTACAGATACGTAAGTGATGACGGTATTTCCTTCAGTAAAGCTGAAAAAATCGTAAACCGTGCCATGAGACCCGACATAAACAGAATCGACGGAAAATACTATCTTTTCTATGAAAGAACCAGGCCCGTCCTTATGAACGCTCTTTCTCTCATCGGTGCCGGCTGGAGGTCAGAGATTTACTGCACAGAATCTGAGGATTTCTCATGCTGGTCAGAGCCTTATCCTGTTATAAAGAAAACCCGTGATTTCGAGGAATATAAAAGCGGATATGCTATTTCAAATCCATTTCTCATAAAGAAAGAGGATGGGTA
Organism: Acutalibacteraceae bacterium; assembly: GCA_045604465.1. Classification (GTDB taxonomy): domain Bacteria; phylum Bacillota; class Clostridia; order Oscillospirales; family Acutalibacteraceae; genus UBA6857. The sequence goes on along the minus strand of JAZUOC010000069.1, from coordinate 2,406 downwards.
CCGTCTTTACTACTCCTGCGGTCAGACCTTCATAAAGGACTGCGGCTTCTGTGAGCCTACCCATATAAGCTGCGCAGAAAGCAAAAGCATTTCCGAAGCCTACATCTCACGTACCTCTCCCATCATCAGTCCCGATAAAAGCATCGAATATCTTAATCTCTGCTCCGGATGTCTCAAGGTCTATAAGCTTTCCGACTGCTACATAGGTCTTCAGAACGGTCTTTTCGAAAAGGACGGCAAAAGCCACTCTGCCATTATGCTTCTGAAAAGCGATGACGGCGTTAATTTCGAATTCGTTAAGCCCTTTCTCGTTCCGCAGAAGTGCGGCAGCAATAACTGGATGGCACAGTATGTATATGCCTGCTGTCTGACTTATTACGAGGGTAAGCTGCGTCTCTATTTCAACGCGAGAAATGTTTCCGATAATCTCAGAGGCAGAGAATCCATAGGTATTTTTGAGGCACAAATATGAAACCCAATGCAAATACTGACAAATTATCCTCTGCACGCTATACTTTTCAGCAGTTGCGAGGAAGTAGCAAGTGCCTTCGGTGTAACAAGTCAACATACTGACCTTAAAAGGTCCGACTTGTTTTAAAACAACTCATATAGAGACGGTATATCTGTAAATGGAGTCTTTATATCTTGAATGACGGGTACGGTTTTCAGCGTACCCGATTTTTTTGTTTTACGGAGGAATTGAAATGAACCTTGGCTTTACATTCTTTTTCAACAGTATCCTGCTCGGCACGGGACTGGCTATGGATGCCTTCTCTGTTTCTCTTGCGAACGGTCTTAATGAGCCGAAAATGAAAAAGAGTAAAATCGTAGCTGTAGCAGGTATTTTTGCTCTTTTCCAGTTTGCGATGCCTCTTATAGGATGGATTTGCGTTTCCACAGTCGCTGAGCATTTCAAAGCTTTCGAAAAATTCATACCCTTCATCGCTCTCGGTCTTTTAGGCTACATCGGCATCGATATGCTCCGTGACGGAATAAAGCATAAGGACAGTGTCGGCGAAAATTCTACCGTAGGCATCCGCGGACTTATCGTTCAGGGAACAGCTACCTCTATAGATGCTCTCTCCGTGGGCTTCACTATCTCCGATTATAACTTTGCTGAGGCGCTTTTCGCCTGTATTCTTATCGGAACCGTTACCTTCTTTATCTGTTTTGCCGGTATTCTCATCGGAAGAAGGGCAGGCACTCACCTTGCAGGCAAGGCAGGCCTTTTAGGAGGAGCAATCCTGCTGTTTATAGGCATAGAAATCTTTATTTCATCCTTATTCTAATTAAGGGAAAGCTATTGACTTACAGATTAGTCAGTGGTATAATTATTAAAAATATATTAACGAGGTATTAAAAATGACTAAGATAATTTCAGTCGTTCTGGCTCTTATAGCTTACCTTTCAGGATTCTTTTCCTTCCTTTTTCCCGTGACGGAAAGCTATACCATTTTCACTGATGTACGCTACGGTAACGAGCCCAGAGAGATTATGGACATTTATGTTCCCGATATAGCGTACCAAAGACCTGAAAACGGATGCATTCTCTTCATCCACGGTGGCTCCTGGTCAAATGGTGATAAAAAGGAAATGTCATCGAGATGTATCGAAATGGCTGAAAGAGGCTACATCGCCGCCACAATGAACTACACACTCTTCACCGCACTTAACGCAGAAGATTTCACTGTAGATGTAATGCTCGACGAAATCGGACTCGCGCTGAAAGAGATAAAGGCTTTTTCCAAAGAAAAGAATCTCAACATAACCAAAGCGGCAACCTCAGGCTTCTCATCGGGCGGTCATATTTCTCTTCTTTATTCCTACACCAGAATCAAAGAGTCCCCCATTAAGCTCGTTTTCACTGCTAATATGGTAAGTCCCTCAGATCTGAGCTACTCTTCCTTCGGTGAGCTTTCGCCCGTAATCGTAAGCGGTCTTACAGGAAAAATCGTAACCCTCGATATGGTGAAAAACGGTAAAGCCGACAAGCTTATCGCTTCCGTTTCACCCGTAACCTACATCAGCTCAGATTGTATCCCCTCCCTCTTCGCTTACGGCGGAAAGGACACTATCGTAACTATGCAGAACTATTATGCAGTGAAGAATGCATTTGAAAAAACCACGGCAACTTATGACATCTTCCTTTATCCGAACTCCATTCATACTCTTCTGAATGACCCGGATGTTCACCAGCAATATTTTTCAAAGTTTTTAGAATACTGCAAAATATATTTCGGCCACTAAAAATTACTCCCGATACGGTTTGATATAATCCCCTTAAAGTAGACACTTGAAAAAACAAAAAGTTTTCAAGACTACTTTAGGGGGATTTTTATGTCAAAAGCAAAATTAAGCCACGAAGAAAAGCTATTAGCGATAAAAGAATATAAAACAGGAAAAGGA
>JAZUOC010000068.1:0-4554 GCA_045604465.1 Acutalibacteraceae bacterium | reverse complement strand
TTGCGTTCTTTGCGAATGTCTTTGATACCTGAGCCTGATTGTCGTCCATCATCTTAATTACGTTCTTTTTCATTTTAATATCCTTCTTTCTTTTTAATTAAAATATTTTTTGATAATTTTTTTATATGTTTTGATTTTGTTTAATGTTGTTTCTGAGGGCTTGTTGCTCTTGGCTAAGTAAAAGTTTGTCTGAACTGTTTCATCTTTTGTTCGTTCCTTTCTCTTTCGTTCTCTGTGTCTATATTATAGCATTTCTGAACGCCTACCAAAGAACATAAATGTTCCTCTGTAAAAATAAAAAAAGAAAAAACAACTATTTTTCAAGTTGTTTTTTCAAGAAATCATATTTTATTGTATTTCGGTTCTATGAGGGCGAACCGCAGACTTAATAAAAGTTATCAAAAGTTGTCAGTTAAGACTGATTTGAACCGATTGAGAGAAAGTTAAACGGCGTTATTATCTCTTATTCATTTTTATTCTCTCACTCTTGGATTTGAAGTTAGTTAATGGTGAGAACTTATCATAATTCTTGGTAATGTCTGTGTCAAATATCGCACAATAGTGTTTCGTCATTTCGAGTGTTGAATGTCCTAACAGGCGTTGAAGTGTGAAGGCATTACCGCCGCAATCAACCAAGTATTTTTTCGCAAATGTATGACGGAACATATGAATACTTGTTTTCTGAACGCCTCGGCGTTTATTATACTTTGCGATACTGAGTTTCAAATTGTTTTCCGTCATTTGTTCCCCTTGGATATTAGAGAACAAATAATCATCATCAGAACCGCCACGAATTCTCATATACTCTGACAGTATGGCGGCAAGTAAAGATGAAAGGGGTATCACCTGAGTTTTTTTGTTTTTTGTGTGCCTCAGGTAAATAACTTGACTATTTAAATCAACATCCTTATTTTTTATGTTCCTTATGGAAGCCGCACGGCAACCGTTATTCAGAAGTAAATTTATGATAACCCAACTTCTGTATTCAGCAAAATTACAGGTTCTCATATTCGGCTTTTTCAGTAGTAATTCTAACTCACGGTCAGAGTAAGTATCCTTGATTGGTTCCTGAGCACGATACCTTGACAGGTTCAAATCAGTTATTTCTTCTTCATTGCACCAAGAGAAAAAGGATTTCAGAGTTCGGGTATAACTCTGTATTGAAGTCGGGGCAAGACCTGTGTCCCGCATACTTGAAATCATTCTTTCAAGGTCTTTTCTTTCCATTGTTTCTATTGGTTTTTCTACGGATAAGTGTTTTTTTATTGCCGAAAAGTGTTGTTTGTAAGTGATGAGTGTTTTATCACTCAAGCCTGTTGACTTCTTCATCAGAAGGAAATCATCAAAGGTTTCCTCCATTGAAACACTTACTTTCATTTGGATTTTTGCCATTTTTTCGCACTCCTTGATTGGTGAAAATTCGTTAAAAATCAAGGACAACGGTAGAATTGAAAAAAACTCAGAAACCATAAGGCTTCTGAGTAGTTTGGTGATCCACCGGAGATTCGAACTCCGGACACCTTGATTAAAAGTCAAGTGCTCTGCCGACTGAGCTAGTGGATCATTTGACAGCGTGGTTTATTCTACATTAAAAACGGGAAAATGTCAATAGTTTTAAGGAAAATATTTGTTATTTAATATCTTTTACTAAAAAGCCTCTTTTATGCAGAGTGAAAATATCAAATATGTCAATAAATATTGAAAATGCGTGCAGGGTGTGATAAAATAAAAGGGTATTTTAATTGAAAGGAACGATAGTTATGAAATATATAGTTCTTCTTTGTGACGGTATGGCTGACTATGCCGTAGACGCACTCGGCGGCAAGACTCCCATGATGTGTGCCGATAAGCCTAATATGGATTATCTTGCCTCGAAGGGGGAGGTAGGCTTAGTAAAGACAGTAGCTGACGGCCTTAAGCCCGGCAGTGATGTGGCGAATATGAGCGTTATGGGCTTCGACCCGAAGAAATATTACACGGGACGTTCACCTTTAGAGGCGGTAAGCATCGGTGTAAAGCTTAAGGATGACGACGTGACTCTCAGATGTAATCTGGTTACTCTTTCCGAGGAGGAAAGCTTTGAGGACAGAACGATGGTTGACTATTCTGCCGGTGACATCAGTACAGAAGAAGCCGCCAAGCTTATCGAGGCTGTGGAAGAGGTCTTCGGAAATGAGAAGTACAGATATTACAGCGGAGTAAGCTACCGTCACTGTCTCGTAGTGTCCGAGGGTACTACGGACCTTGGCGATATGACACCGCCACATGACATCAGCGACAGGGTAATCGGCCCATATATTTCGGGGAGCGAAAATGCGAAAGAGCTCATCTCTATGATGAAAAGAAGCTATGAGGTGCTGAAAGACCATCCCGTAAATCTTGACCGCATAAGTAAGGGTAAGAGACCTGCCAACTCCATCTGGCTCTGGGGTGAGGGCAATAAGCCTATACTTCCTTCCTACAGCGATCTTTACGGCATAGAAGGCTCTGTTATCTCTGCCGTTGACCTGCTTAAGGGTATCGGTATCAGTGCGGGAATGAGCACCCCCGATGTAGAGGGTGCCACAGGCTACATCGACACTAACTTCACAGGTAAGGCCGAGGCTGCTCTCGAAGAGCTGGAAAAGGGTAAGGATTTCGTTTATATCCATGTGGAAGCACCCGATGAGTGCGGTCACAGAAACGAGCCGGAAAACAAGGTCAGAGCCATCGAGCTTATCGATGAAAAGATACTTTCTCTTCTTCTTAAGGAAATGGAAAAGTACGACGATTACAAGATTATGATTTTACCCGATCATCCTACTCCCATCGCTACCAAAACTCACGCAAGCGATCCCGTACCCTATCTTATCTATCATAAGAAGGGTGAAAGGGAAGGCGTGGCGACCTTTACCGAGGAAACAGCTAAGGCTACAGGTAATTACATAGAAAACGGCCCGTCGATTATGGGTAAATTTATAAAGGAGATGTAAAAAATGGTAGAGATTAATAAAGACCTCGCTCTGGAAAATTTTCAGAAGATAGTAAGAGTTAAAACCGTTTCCAATAAGGATGATGAGATTTATAAGGAGGAGTTCAGACGCTTTCTCCCTCTTTTAAAGGAGCTTTATCCCGAAACCTTCAAGAGTGTGGAATGTCAGCTTATCAATGAGTTCGGTATCCTTATTCATTGGAAGGGTAAGAACAGTGCGAGAAAGCCTGTCGTGCTTATGGCTCATCACGATGTAGTTTCTGACGAAGGACAGAACTGGCAGCACCCTGCCTTTGAGGCTGAGATAATCGATGATGTTATATGGGGCAGAGGCACTATAGATAACAAGTGCATCTTCACGGCTATCTTAGAGGCTATGGAGAGCCTTATCAAGGACGGCTTTACTCCTGAAAGGGACATCTATTTCGCTTCTTCAAATAATGAAGAGGAGGCAGGAGGGACTATGCCTGAAATCGCTAAATGGTTTGAGGCAAACGGCATCACTCCCGAATATGTTCTCGACGAGGGCGGAGCAGTTATGCTCGAGCTTCCCATGGGTGTCAAGATTCCCTATGCTATGATCGGTCTTTCCGAAAAGGGCTTCGCAAAGGTAACTCTCAAGGCTTACAGTAAGAGTGCCGCCCATTCCGCAAAGTCCGTGTCGAGCAAAAAGTCTGCCCCCGAGCAGATTATCGATGCAGTAAATGCTATCAGCAAAAATCCCACTCCCTCTACCATCACTCCTGCACTCGAGGGTATGCTCAAGGCCTTCGCTCCTAATGTGGATGCACCCTTAAAGCAGGTTTTCAATAACATTAATCTTCTCAAGCCTGTAGTTAAAAAGGCTATGGAATCCATACCCGATGCTGCGGCTATGATAAGAACGCAGATCACCCTCACTTCCCTTAAGGCCTTCAATGAAAAGGGAACTGTCCCCGACACAGCCTCTGCCACCTACTCGGTAAGACTTGCTCCTCAGGATAAGTTTGATGACATTCTCGCCCACATAAAGAAGGTGGTAGGCGAGGACATCGAAATCGAAACGGAAAGAAAGAGAGAGGCTCCTCCCATCTCCGATTTCCACACTGACGGCTTCGAATACATAAAGCAGACCGTAAAGAAGGTTTATCCCGACTACGGCGTAGCTCCCTTTATTCTTAATGCCGCCACGGACTCGAGACATTTCTCACACCTGTGCAATACCTACCGTTTCGGTGCTTTTGCCATAAACAATGAGCTTTTCTCTTCCGTACATAACGAGGACGAAAGACTTCCCGTGGCAGAATTTAAAAAGTCCATCGACTTCTATGTGGAGTTTATGAAGGGACTTAAATGAATGCAGAATGTAGAGTGCAGAACGCAGAACGGCGGGAAAAGTTTGACATAACAGAAGGATGCATTCCGCCCCGTAAATCAGAATAAATATTAAGAGGTGACCGTCGGTCACCTCTTAAATTTTTTACTGCCTTATTTTCTCATCACTTCTGCAAGCTCGAAGGAAACAGAAAGCTCTGTCCGTTCACCGTTTGCATTTTCGACTTCGATTTCTGACAGATAGTGTCCGTTTTTCTGCTTTTCCAGAG
>JAZUOC010000067.1:0-12930 GCA_045604465.1 Acutalibacteraceae bacterium | reverse complement strand
TCAACTCCTTGGCTCACAGAACGACATGGCTACGATCCGACTTGGGTCCGATTGATTCCGAAAGACCGTAGTTGGTGTCGTACTGATGGTGAGGGAAGACATTCATCCATCGCTTGATAAGACTGGGCGGAACAGGTTGAGCACCGATATGCATAAGTCTCCACTGCGAAAGAAGATAATCGTCAAGGTTTACTCTTCCGCTTTCGTTAGCATCGAGCATATCCTGACCCCAGGGTACGAGAAGCCATACGATGGTACATTTTTCCTCGGTAATTGCTCGGAGAATCCATTCGGGCTTGACACCTCTGAGAAGAACAGCCTTACTTCCGCTGAGAAGGCTTCCGAACCAGTGCATTTTTGCACCTGTATGGTAAAGAGGAGGAATACAGAGGAAAACATCGTCCTCGCTCTGTCCGTGATGCTTCTGCTCGGTCTGACAGGAGGAAAGAAGAGCTTTATGATTATGTAAAATAGCCTTCGGGAAGCCTGTGGTACCTGATGAGAAGTAAATAGCCGCATAATCATCCTCCTTGAGCATTATCGGAGGATTCTGTGAAGAGCAGTAATTCATCATGGCACAGCAATCCTCACTGTAGGAGGGACCGTCCTTGCCTACATAGAACATGGTTTTCACATCGGGAATATCATCTGCTATCGAATCGATTCGCTCTATGAATTCCTTGCCGAAGATGAGCACCTCACAGTCTGCAAGCTCGAGACAGTATTTGATTTCATCACCCGAATAACGGAAGTTCATCGGCACCGCTATACAGCCGGCCTTAAGAATACCGAAATAAAGCGGAAGCCATTCAAGCGAATTCATAAGAAGTATAGCGACCTTGGTACCTCTTTTAAAGCCTCGGCTGAGAAGAAGATTTGCGAAGCGGTTCGCACGTCTGTCAAAGCTTTTCCATGTCATTTCACGGCGGTAGGGTGTGCCTGCATTGGCACTTTCGATAAGACTCGCCTCTCTCCATGTTACCGCGCTGTCACGCTCCTCCGACGGATTGATCTCCACCAGAGCTATTTCAGGCCCCTTGAATCGGGCATTACGTTCGAGTAAATCCGTTATTACCATTTTAAGTTTTCTCCTTTGATTGGGTTATAGGATGCTTTTACGTGTATGAGCAGCTTCTCCGATTAAGCCTGTCGGAGAAGCTGCACCCATAAAAGCACTTTATAAATTTAACACATCAAAGCGTAAAAGTCAAGTATTTTTGAAAAATCCTGTAAATTCCGGAAAAACAGAGGCCGCCCCTTACTTTTCCACTATCTCCACATCGTAGCTTTTATCACCGCTTACATACTCACCGTCCCTGTAAAAAGGCTCTGAATCAATGCTTACGGCTGCACCTGTAGGCACATATAAAACTGCTTTCATATCCTTCGGAAGAGTAAGATTTACGACATACTCCTCTGAAGATTTTTCATATTCCAGAGTGATCAGACCCTTTACACTCGGAACTGTACAGCTCATACTGTCCGAAAGAGTGTACTGAGGATCTATCTTAACCCTTTCATAGCCTGCTCCGAGGGGTGTGATACCTGCGAAATGCTTACTCATTATTACGAGAGGACCGCCGCTCCAGGCGTGATTCTTAGTACCTCGCCATGAGTCCCAGAATTCCCAGAGAGTAGAATAATCCTCGTACACCATACCCTCATATCTGTCCTTTATTCTGTCTCTCGCCGCTTCATACTCTCCCATTTTACAGAGAGCCTCGAGAACATAGTATTCCATGTAGGGGCTCGAGTTTTTGGTATCGGTGAGCACCTGTGCTATAACAGCGTACTGCTCCTTTTCCGCGAGTCCTGACAGAACCGCAAGAGCATTTGCTCTGTCATCGCATTTTTTCACATCCCCACTTCTGAAGCCCTCATCTGTCCACAGAGCCTCATACCCCTTCGAGACAGCCGATTTTCGTTCCGAAATAAACGGAATATCTCCGTCCTTTCCTAAAATCTGTGCCATTTCCTCTACACAGGAAAGAGCATAGTAATACCAGGCATTTTCGACAGCTGTCATATCTGCCTTGCTGCCCCAGTCCGGCCAGTCCCAGGAGCCGCTTCGATGAACTACCAGATTATCTTCACCCATTTCCCAGAGCTTAAGGTAATCGAGAGAGGCACCGTAAACCTTTTCGACAAAATCCTTATCTCCCGTATATTCATAATAGGTAAGGAAGCCGACTATGCCTGCCAGCTGCTGAACGGGCAGCTCGAAATAATCTCCCTCTATGGGCACCACGGTCTGAAGCACCTTAGTGTCATCGGTATGAGAAAGCATGGCCTCCACGCCCTTCTGATAAAGGAGATAGGAGCTGCTGTCCATAGAGTACATCGTCATAATCATTTCGCTCGTGACATCGCCCCACCATTGAGCCCTTTCTCTGTCGGGACAGTCCATAAAATTATCTCTCATAGTGACATAAAGGGTACGCAGAGATTTCTGCCACAGAGAATTAAGAAATTCATCGTCACATTCGAAAGCACCGCTGAAGGAGCTGTCGTATCCCGTTTCACGGTACATAAGGGAAAGGACCGTTACTCCTTTGGGTATTTTATAGGTAATATGCTCTCCGTTAAACCAGCCCAAGGCCTCAAACTCCTGCTCTCCCTCCTTGGTTATATAGGTAGAGGAAACAGCACCGATCAAGGTGTTTTCCGTGGTTATGCGGATCTTTTTTCCTGCAGGTGCTATAACCTTAAGATAGGGAGTAAGCTGTGCGTTATAGGGAACATCCACAGTGATTTTTTCACCTAAAAGCTTAGTTACGGTATAGTTTTCATAATCCGCCGAGTTCTCGTAGTCCTTAAGACCGTAATCCTTCAGAAAAGGTATTCCTCTCGGATAAAGACTGCCGTATACGCCCTCACCGCCTGCGGCATATTCCGTAGCGTTTTCCCATGAAGAGGTATCATAAGCTTCACTTGTCCATTCGCCCATATCTTCTCTTGCATCGAAATAAACGCTGTATTCTGCGAGTCTGTAATTAGGTGGGTAAAGGGAGCTGTCGATGTAGGCGCTGTTTCTTTTTACCCTCCAGCTTCCGTCGGAAACTATGGAAACGCCTTCACCTATTGCTTCGAAAATAAAGCCGCCCTGACCGCTTCCGTTATAGGAATAGCTTGTTTCGCTGTCCCAGTACCACACCAGAGCAGAAACGGAATTTTCGCCCTTTTTAAGATAAGGTGCGATATCTATGCTGTCATAATATCCGCTGTTTTCATCGGGACCGCGCTTCACACTTCCCTCGAAAACCACGTTTTCCCCGTTTATGTAAAGCCAGTATTTCGAATCGGCTGATATATGAGCGATAAGCTCCTCGGGAAGCTCGTCAAGAGTAACCTTTTTGCTGAAGCACATCCACACATTTTTCTCTGCGGGATTTTCTCCGCTCCATATCCACTTTGCCCTCCAGTCAGCTTTCTCCTCTGTGGAAATCACGCTGTATTCGGGAACGGTGTCGGGAATTTCATAATCATTCGTATACGGTATCATCTCCGAGCCTCCCCAGGAAAAAAGTGAAGAAATAAATGCCGCCGCTATGGCAAGATAAGAAATTATAGTCTGTATAATATTCATAAGAGCCTCCCTGACATTTTTATTATGATTTCATTTTAGCATAACCGTCTCTCAAATTCAATGTATATATGTGTTAAAAACAAAATACCGCCCCGGACGACACTTAACAGGAGAGCATCGTACAGGTGCGGTATATTTTTGTCAGAATTAAAGCTCGACTTCCTTACAGATTTCCGGAACGATAAATTCGATCTCCGGATGATTCTTTTCGGTCATTTTTTTCAGTCTTTCCACGCTGACATTTCTCGTAACGGGCGGAAAAGCATTATCGAAATGGTCTACTAAGATTTTCTTCGGCTTATATCTGTCTATAAAGCTCTTCGTTTTTTCCGGCACGAAGATGCTTCCGCCGTTAGCGAGAACCAGAAGATCGATATCGTCGGGGTACACCTCACCCGGATACTCACGGAAGGAGCCGGTCAGAAAAATCTTTTTACCCTGTGCCTCGATTTCATAAGCTACTATCTCTCCGCCCTCAGGCATTTTATGATTCATATACGCCTGCCATAAAAGACGGGGAAACATCATGATGCTCTGAGGTACGACAGTAAGAATGTAAACAGGATCGAAAACAATGTGTCTGAAACGGCGGGGACGGATGGTATAATCACCTATCCTGATCACCTCATCCGGTATGACAGCCTTAAACCGCTCCTCGGGTACACCCTCTTCCATAAGAGTTTTCTTCGGTGTTCCGGTGCAGTAAACGGGAACATTCTTATCCTTTTCGGTAAGCTCGGGAATACTGTATATATGGTCGAAATGTCCGTGGGTGACAAAAATCGCATCAAAGCCGGTAAAGCCTTCTAAAGGTGTAGTCTCTATGTGCTTGTTCATCCGCACAAAGGGATCAAACAGGAGCTTGGTTTTTCCGTCATCGATACCGATGGTAGCTGTTCCGTACCAGGTGATTTTCATATTCAACATCCTTCCGTATAATAATTCTGAAAAGCTCAGATATCTATGGTATTATTATACAAAAACCATAGAAGGTGTCGATTAAATATATGTAAACAATCAATGACCTGTCTGTTATAATATCGAATTTTATGAAAATTAAACACTCCCCCTGCCGCCCGAAGGCGTTATCTTAATCGGGATATGTTACCTGTCTGCCCGTCACAGCTTCTATAAGCTTTCCGTAAGCTACGGTAGCGAATTTCTGAACGCTTCCCTTAACTGCAAATTCACGTGCCATTTTATAAGTGAAAGCATCTCCGTTTTCTTTTTCCTCCTTCACTACATCGAAGTCATATATGTCAAACATACGTACTACTCTCGTTTCATAGGAGGAGGTATCCTTTTCGTCTACCTCGATTACACGGTAACCGCACTGTGTGGAATGGAAAAGTCCTATATAGCGTGTACTCAGAGAATTCACTATATCGATTTCTTTATACCTTACACCGAAGGCATTTGTGTGATCGTGTCCCGTAAACATCGCGAGCACGTCACCCTTTTCCGTCATGGCCTCAAACTGGCCGTAGTTTTCATAACCGGGGCAGGGATATTCTCTTATAGTGCCGTAATTCACACGCTCGGGATCAAAGAGATAATATTCATCCTCGTTATATAAATGCTTATATGCATAAGACTTCCACGAATCCGACTTCTGAAGTGCATCGTAGATTTCACCTACGATTATATGCTGAAAAACGAGAGAATTCACTGCTTCGCCCTTATTCTCCGCCTTAAGCTTATCGGAGGTTTCCCTGTACCATTCTATCTGATCGGGCTTTACACAGCTGTATCTTCCCTCTTTGTCGTAATCACCCGAGTCGAATACCCACAGATTGAATTTCACATCCTCACCGTCAGATGCCAGCACGGGAATATTATATGTGCCGCAGCCCGAAAGAGCCTCGCCGTCATCCACAGAAACCGAGCAGGAAAATGTATTGTAGTACGCCATCAGCTCTTCTCTCGACATAGCCCCCTGCTCCGAATCGTGATTACCGAAGGTTACCGCCACAGGAATATTTCTCGAATCGAAAATATTCATAAGTCCGTTAATCAGCTTCTTCGTATCCTCAGCATTATCGCAGTTTAAAACGATGTCACCCGTCAGCATAACTATGTCAGGCTTTTCTTCGTCGCAGGCTCTCTCCACCATCCATACGGTAGGATCGAAGTTATGGTTAAGCTTAAGGTGTGTGTCGGTAATATGTAAAATTTTCAGCTTTCCGTCCGAGCCGAACCTTACGGTTTTATCCGTTTCATTCTGACTGTCAGCGGGACTGTAATTCACTCCGCTGTACTCAGGTCTGATCGAAAGGGATAAAATGCCAGCTATCATAATGATTATCACCAGGAAAATTCCGAGCGCAATCCGTTTCTTCATCGTAACTACCTCCGTAATAACAATTTTATAATAGGTGTCAGGTCAGATAATAACCTTTTTATCAAAGCGCTTATTTTTATGTGCAGGCTTTGCAGTTGCTTTTCTGTTTCTCTCCACATCTCTGAGCTGCTTTTCTGAGAAGCGATTAACGAGCTTTCTGTCGCTCACACGGTCATACATAGGATATGCGAGGACGGAAGCAGAGTCACCGTTTACGCCCGTCGCAGCCAGGATAATGACGTTTTCATCATCGGGTAAGGTAAGCTCCTTTACGCCCTTCGTGTCGAGCTCATAAGCGAACACACACATCTGCTTTGCCACGATGTCTGCACCGTTTTCGTTATGGGCGTGGGTGAATTCCCAGGCAAGAGAGCATTCCTTGATGTCTGCCGCCTCCTTAAGGTCGATTAAATCCCATCTGCCTATTCTGTCGAAGGTGCTGTGAATCATCTTTTTAGCCTCTTCACCGTCAAGATAAAATTTCACTTCACGGTCACGGTTCACAGAAAATGCGAGAATGTATGTCTTGTCATATTTTTTATCGAGAGTAATTCTCTGACTCTTACATTTTACTGCACTGCTTTCATCGAGAGTGAAGCCGACACCCTTGAAGGTGATATTTCCGGGGTTGATTTCCCCGGGAATATATGCTTCCTTATAATCTCTGATAACCTGATGAATCGGAGTCTTATTGGCTCTGAAGATTTCACAGTTAAACGGAAGTGTGAGCTGTGTCTGCTCTGCTGCGGCAGCTTTATTTTTAATCTTCTTAAGCTTAAGAGCGAATGACTTCACGCCGTATGCACCGAGATCAAAGATAAGCTTTCCCTTTTCGACCTTTGCTTCGCCGACAGTTTCTTCACTTGCGTGTACCTCTCTCGCACTTTCGATACCTGCACCTATGGTAAAGATAATATTTTCCGTATCGGCATTTGCACCCTCATTGAAGCGCACGATAATCTCATCGCTGTCTTCAGCCTTCTTTACTGCACGGAGAATAACATTATTCTTATTGAGTGAGCCGAAGGAATATTCTGCACCGAGACTGCCCTTATGAACACTCGTAATAACAGCACTGAGAGGCTGATTGAACTCTCGGGCATATTTCTGGGTTGTGCTGATGTCATTTGCATGGGAGTGAATGGCATAGCCGTAGCGGTTAAGACCGATTTCCATAAGACTCTGCATACTGTCACTTTTGAAATTGCCCTTAGGAGTATGTAAAACTGTCATTCGAAGGGTGTTATTCGCAGGCTTATCCCAGCCGTACTTACAGTCGCTGATTACAGATACGCCGAAGTCCTTTTCTGTGATGTCTGCCCATTTCTGTGCGGGCACCTCATATAATTTTTCTGTGTTGTTTCCGCGGCTGATGGCTCCGAGGCCGAGGTCGTAGGTAGCCTTTTCATTCGATACACTGAAGGTGAATCTGTCCTTCAGAAGCATCTCTCTTTCCCACCATTCGATCTCATTGTAAACCTTCACATATTCACTGCCCCTGTCGAGAACGATAACCGATCTGAAAACCGAGCCGCCGTGTACCTGAGTGACCTCGATGGCTGCAGTTACAGGACCTGAATATAAGATTTTCTTACTCTCAAAGGCGGGAAACTCCGTAATATCCGCTGCTATATCTTTATAATTAAGCTCCCATGCAGGCCACATAAGTGAGCCTGTGTATTTTATAAGCTGATGTCTGATGCTCTTTTTGATGAGATCCTTGCCGTGTTTTTTATCGATGATACTGCAGATGTCACCGTTCGAATCGATAGTTACGGCATATCTGCCGTTTTCGATGCTGTTTTCCGTAACGATGAGATCTGTGTCATAATCTTCAGCCTTGTCTGTTTCCTGAAGGTCGAGAACCTTATAGCCGAGAGCCTTGATTTCACAGTAAACCGCGATAACTGCCCTGTCACCTTCACGGCTGATAATCTGACAGGGAATAAGCTTACCCTTACTGTCGAGAACCTTTACATAATCGGATTTAATGTCAAGTGCGATGTTCACCGTGTCACATCTGTCCTGCTCGAGAGAGTTATTTACCACGACGGCAGTACCCTTTATCCAGGAGGTATCCATAGCCTTAGCCACAGCTCCCACGCTGTGTGTGAACTCATTTTCCAGCTGATTCATCGAAAGCACATAATCGTTCCAGGATCTCTGATAGCCTCTCTGAACCGAGGTACCGGGAATGTCATCGTGGAACTGATGTCCGATGGCTCTCTTCCACGCCTTTTCGAGAGTGGTGGCCGGATATTCCATATTACCTAAAAGTGTACCGAGAACGGCAGCTCTTTCGGTAACGTCAGCCAGCTCCTCACATTTTCTGTTCCAGCGCTTTCCGATGGCTCTCGAGGTATAACCGCCGACTGCGTGAGCCGTCATAACAAGCTCGTTATTCCATGACGGAAGCTTATCCTTCTGCTCCTCAGACAGGGAGTTCAGATCATCATAAATCTCGTCACTTCTCGCACTGATAACCCTTACGTCGTTTTCACCGTTTTTATTGATTTCTCTCTGCATAACTGCCACGGAGGGCTTACGGGGACAGCCGCCCTGATCGCCTACACCGTGGAAGGAGAAGGTCCAGGGCAGACCGTACCTTGCCTCGTTATCTGCTAACTTTTCTTTATTATCCTTCTTATCACGGATTCTGGTATAGATTGTGTTATAGGTTGCAGGCTTCACACAGGCGAAGCAGTATTTCCCGTCCACACCGTACCACTTGCCGATATCAAAGGGTGTACCGTAGGCCGAGCCCCAGGTAAGCTTCTGAGTAGTGAAGCCGAGAAGGTTTCCGTGTCTGATGATCGAGGGCAGAGCATAGCCGAAGCCGAAGCAGTCGGGAAGATAAATTTCCTTGCTTACCTTACCGAACTTCTTTCTGAAATAGCCGTTACCGTAAAGAATGTTTCTGAATAATGCTTCGGGTGAGGGAACATTTACATCACCGTTCTCATAGGCACTGCCGGTAACATTCCATCTGCCTTCCTCTATGTATTTTTTCAGCTTGGCGAAATATTCGGGATAGTATTCTTCAAAAAGCTCATATCTGTATGAGCCCTCAAAGTTGAACTTATAGTCCCTGTACTTTTCGAAAAGCTTAAAGTTTCCCACGAGTGTATTGAAAAGACAGTTCGTGACCGTATGCTCTAAATCCCAGTTCCAGATGGTGTCAAGATGTGCCGTGGCACAGGTATAAATCCTTTTTTCGAGCTTTTCTGACATAATGCTTTCTCCTTTTTCGTTTTTTCCGTTTTGATTATAACATACTGATTATTATTATTTCAACAGATAAAACACTCTTTTATGTTCAATTTATTATAGACAACCGCTGAAAGATGTGATAAAATATAAGTTAAGATTTTTTATACACGGATAAAGTGTAATTTCTTAATGGCTCCGTAAGCCATTTCTGAACGGAGATAATAAAAAATGTACAGAATAACCGAAAAGAAAGTTTTAAACCCTTCAGTAATACAGATGAGCATTGAGGCACCTCTTGTGGCAAAAAAAGCCAAGCCGGGCCAGTTCATTATTCTTCGTGTCGATGAGGACAGCGAAAGAATACCTCTTACTGTCGCAGGCACCGATACAGAAAAGGGTACGGTAAAAATAATTTTCCAGGTAGTAGGAGCCACGACGGTAAAGCTCAGTAAAAAAGAGAAGGATGACTGTCTCCGGGATTTCGTCGGTCCTCTCGGTACACCGACCGACCTCGAGGGCCTTAAGAAGGTCTGCATTATAGGAGGCGGTGTAGGCTGTGCCATCGCTATGCCTGTCGCCGAGGCTCTTTACGGTATGGGTGCCGAGGTTACGGGAATCATCGGCTTCAGAAGTAAGGAGCTCCTTATCCTCGAGGATGAATTCAGAAGATTTTCCCACAGGCTCTTCATTATGACCGACGACGGCTCCTACGGTGAAAAAGGGAACGTTACCGCACCTCTTAAGAAGCTTCTCGGAAGCGGTGAACGCTTTGATATGATTATCACCATAGGACCTCTTATTATGATGAAATTTGTTACAGAGGCCGCAAAGCCCTACGGTGTACCCGTTACCGTGTCTATGAATCCCGTTATGATCGACGGCACTGGAATGTGCGGCGGCTGCAGACTTACCCTTAATGTCGGTGGCGAAAGAGTGACGAAATTCGCCTGTGTCGACGGTCCGGATTTCAACGGCTATGAGGTAGATTTCGATGAAGCGATGTCGCGAAGCAGAATGTACTCTGATTTCGAGCGTCACGCCTACGAAAAGACCTGTAACCTTTACAAAAAGGAGGTAAACTGAAATGGCAAAGGCAAATATGTCTCTTCAGCGCAACCCTATGCCTTCTCAGGAGCCGGAGGTACGTGCCCGGAATTTCGATGAGGTCGCTTTAGGCTACAGTGAGCAGACGGCTATAGACGAAGCCATGCGCTGTCTTGCCTGTAAGAATATGCCCTGTACGGAAGGCTGTCCCGTCAGAATAAATATTCCCGGTTTTATAGGTGAAATCAAAAAAGGTAACTTTGAAGAAGCTTATCAGATAATTTCGGAGTCCTCCTCTCTCCCCGCAGTATGCGGCAGAGTATGTCCCCAGGAAAGACAGTGCGAGTCGAAATGTGTCCGCGACATCAAGGGTGAGTCTGTCGGAATAGGAAGACTCGAAAGATTCGTTGCTGACCGACATAACAGCTTAAGCACGAAAGCACCCGTAAAGCCCGAAGGAAACGGACATAAGGTCGCCGTCATAGGCTCAGGCCCCTCAGGACTCACCTGTGCAGGAGACCTGGCTAAAAAAGGCTATGAGGTTACGGTTTTCGAGGCACTTCATGTCGCAGGCGGTGTGCTTGTTTACGGTATCCCCGAATTCAGACTCCCGAAGGCTATAGTAGCGAAAGAGGTTGATACCCTCAGAAAGCTCGGTGTCAGAATCGAAACCAATGTAGTTATAGGCAAAACCCTGACCGTCGATGAGATTTTCGGTATGGGTTATGAGGCCGTGTTTATCGGCTCAGGCGCAGGCCTGCCTAAATTTATGGGTATTCCCGGTGAAGGTCTGAAGGGTGTTTACTCCGCCAATGAGTTTCTCACACGCAGTAATCTTATGAAGGCCTACCGTGATGATGCCACCACACCCATTATGAAGGGCGGCAGAATAGCTGTCGTCGGCGGCGGTAACGTCGCTATGGATGCGGCGAGAACTGCTCTTCGCCTCGGTGCTGAAAAGGTATACATAATTTACCGTCGTTCAATGGAGGAGCTTCCCGCAAGGCATGAAGAGGTAGAGCACGCGCAGGAGGAGGGAATCGAATTTTCTCTGCTCCGCTCTCCCACGGAAATACTCGGCTATAATAATCCCGAAAATCCCCGCGATCCGAAAAACGGCTTCGTAAAGGGTATAAGGCTCATTAAAATGGAGCTCGGAGAGCCCGATGCGAGAGGACGCCGCCGTCCCGTAGAAATAAAGGGCAGTGAGTATGAGATTGACGTTGACACGGTTATAATGTCCATCGGTACATCTCCCAACCCTCTGATAAAGACTACTACCGACGGTCTTGAGGTCGATTCAAAGGGCGGCATAATCGCCGATGAAAACGGTCTTACATCACGAAGAGGAGTATATGCGGGCGGTGATGCCGTAACCGGTGCCGCTACCGTAATTTCAGCCATGGGTGCAGGTAAAACTGCCGCAAATGCTATCGATGAATACATAAAAAGCAAAGCAGACTGCAATAAATTAAAAAAATAATAAAAGGCAAGGATTTTTTCGTCCTTGCCTTTTTACTGTTTCTGTCTTAAAGCTTATTTACATCCGCATCGGTGATAATGTGGTAGCCTGCTTCCTCGAGAGCTGTTTCAGCGGCTGTATTATCCTCTACTCTTATTACGACATAAGCGTGTTTTTCGGTACGGGACATAAAAGCGTAAAGATAATCCATATTGATTTTCTTTTCGTCGAGAACGCTGAGTGCACCGGATAGCTTGCCGGGAGCATCACCTATTTTTACGCCGACTACATCATTTACCTTGATAAGATAGCCCTCTTCTGCGAGAACCTTTTCAGCTGTTTCCGTATCATTAACGATAAGGCGAAGCATACCGAAATCCTGTGTTTCTGCGATGGAAAGAGCTCTCATATTGATGTTGTTTTCGGAAAGAGCCTTGGTAATGGAAACCAGTGAGCCCTGCTTGTTTTCTACAAATACTGTCAACTGTTTAATAGCCATAACAAATCCTCCTTAATTTATATAAGCTTTCTCTTGTCAATAACACGTACAGCCTTACCTTCACTTCTCGTGATGCTCTTGGGAGCGACAAGATGAACGGCAGGATTAATACCGAGCATAACCTTAAGCGCATTGGCAAGAGATTTTTCCATAGCAATAATATCTGCGACCTTATCGGTGAACTTTTCGTTAGTCATTTCCACATTCACCTCAAAGGTGTCATTGTTGTTCACACGGTCAACGACGATCTGGTAGTTAGGCTCATAGCCTTCCTTGAGAAGAACGGTCTCGATCTGGCTTGGGAATACATTTACGCCGCGGATAATGAGCATATCGTCTGTTCTGCCCATAGGCTTTGCCATTTTGACAAGAGTACGGCCGCAGGAGCACTTTTTACGTGAAAGCACACAGATGTCACGGGTACGGTAACGGAGAAGGGGGAATGCCTCTTTGTCAAGAGAAGTAAATACGAGCTCACCCTTGCTTCCCTCGGGAAGAACCTCACCTGTATCGGGATCGATGATTTCTGCATAGAAGTGGTCTTCGTTGATGTGCATACCTGTCTGCTCACTGCATTCGAAGGCTACGCCCGGGCCTGTAGTTTCGGTGAGACCGTAAATGTCGTAAGCCTTTATGCCGAGTGTAGCTTCAATACTTCTGCGCATTTCTTCTGTCCAGGGTTCTGCACCGAAGATACCTGCTTTAAGAGGAATATCCTCAGGCTTATAGCCCTGCTCTTTGAGTGTTTCACCAATATATGCAGCATATGAGGGTGTACAGCAAAGAAT
>JAZUOC010000066.1:0-10420 GCA_045604465.1 Acutalibacteraceae bacterium | reverse complement strand
TTTAGAGGGTGAGGGTGAAAGTTACACTCTTATATATACCGAGCAGGAGGAGGACGGTACTGAGAGCACTACGAAGCTTCAGAAAGGAAAAGGAAGCATAACCGTAAACCGGGAGGGCAGTATTGCCACTTATATGGTTATCGAAAAGGAAGTGCGAAACCTGTCCCATCACGTCACACCCTACGGAAGCTTTTCCATGGGCGTGTGCGGAGAAGAAATCGAGTCCGATATGACTGCTGAGGGCGGAAGGCTCCGTTTCAGCTATGCTACGGATATAGAAAGAAGCCCGCTGGGTATTATAGAATTTGATATAACAGTCAGAAAGAAAAATAATTACACATCCGAACAGGAGGAGCTTTAATGTCCATTACATCAGATAAAGCACAGAATCAGATCAAACAGACTGTGACCGATGCTATAGCGAGGGCACAGAGTAAAGGCCTTTTACCCGAAGGCGAGGCAAATGCCTTTTCCGTAGAAGTACCTGCAGACAGAAATAACGGTGATTTTTCCACTAATGCCGCTATGGTAAATGCCAGAGCCTTCCGTCTGCCTCCCGTGAAAATCGCACAGGCGATCGTAGAGAATGCAGAGCTTGAAGGTACATACTTCACGGAGATTAAAATAGCAGGCCCCGGCTTCATTAACTTTTATCTTTCAGATGTCTATTATGCCGACATTCTCTTCGAAATAAAGGAGGCAGGTGACAGCTACGGCAGAAGTAACTACGGACAGGGTAAAAGAATAAATGTGGAATTCGTTTCCGCGAATCCCACAGGTCCTATGCATATGGGTAATGCACGAGGCGGCGCTTTAGGTGACTGTCTGGCAGGTGTTCTCGATTATGCGGGCTATGAGGTAGCCAGAGAATTTTACGTAAATGACGCAGGCAATCAGATCGAAAAGTTCGGCCTTTCGCTGGATATCAGATACCGTCAGCTCTGCGGTGAGAAAATCGAGCTTCCCGAGGACAGCTACCACGGCGAAGACATCACCGAAAGAGCAGGTGAATTCAGAGAAGCTTACGGCGATTCCTTTATGGAAAAGAGTGAGGAGGAAAGAAGAAAGGCTCTCGTAGAGTTCGCACTTCCGAAAAACCTCGAAAATATGAAAAAGGCGATGGAAAAGTACCGTATTGATTATGACCTGTGGTTCAGTGAGCTGACACTTCATAATGGCGGTGAGCTTCAGGAAACCATCGACATACTCACTAAGGGCGGTTACACCTACGAAAAGGATGGCGCTCTCTGGTATAAGAATAAAGATGTTCAGACTAAAATGCTCCTCCGTGAGGGGAAAAGTCAGGAATATATCGATAAATTAGAATTAAAGGATGATGTTCTCATCCGCGCCAACGGAAATCCTACTTACTTTGCGGCGGATATTGCCTACCACAGAAATAAGCTCGAAAAAAGAGGCTTTGACAAGGCTATCGATGTATGGGGTGCTGACCATCACGGTCATGTAGCCCGTATGAAGGGAGCTATGGAGGCTGTGGGCATCGACTCCGACAGACTGGACATCCTTCTTATGCAGTTTGTCCGTCTCGTCCGTGACGGTGAGGTAGTGAGAATGTCAAAGAGAACAGGCAAGGCCATCACTCTCGTTGACCTTCTGAATGAAGTGCCCATCGATGCAGTACGCTTCCTCTTCAATATCAGAGAGCCGGGCTCGCTGATGGACTTCGATCTTGACCTTGCCGTAGAGCAGAGCTCACAGAATCCCGTTTACTACTGCCAGTACGCACACGCACGAATCTGCAGTATTCTTTCCAAGCTCGAAGGTGAAGGCAAAAAATCAAGAGAATGTACGAGCGAGGAGCTTCAGAAGCTCTGCTGTCCCGAGGAAAGAGAGCTTATCCGCTTCCTTTCATCTCTCGGAGATACCATTATCGGTGCAGCGAAAAATTACGATCCCGCAAAGGTTACTCACTATGCCGTTGATCTTGCTACACTGTTCCACAAATTCTACAGTGCCTGCCGTGTAGGCGTAGAGGATGAAAGCCTTATGCAGGCAAGACTGTTCCTCTGCATTTGCGTAAGAGACACTATGAAGAGTATTCTTAAGATGCTCAAGGTTGACTCTCCGGAAAGAATGTAATGTATTTTTAACCCATTCTGATAAAATACTAAAAATGTAAAGTTTTTTAATCGAGCAAACCATAATAAAATAAATCACAAAGAAAGAGAGAAAAATTATGAATCCCGAAAAAATTCTTGTCGTTGACGACGATCTTAACATCTGCGAGCTCCTCAGACTTTATCTTACCAAAGAAGGCTATAATGTAGTAATAGCCAATGACGGTCAGAGTGCCGTTACCACCTTCCAGGAGGAAAGTCCTTCTCTTGTACTTCTCGACATTATGCTTCCCAAGCTTGATGGCTGGCAGGTATGCAGAGAAATCAGAAAGTTTTCCGAAACTCCCATCATTATGCTCACTGCCAAGGGTGAGGTTTTCGACCGTGTTTTAGGCCTCGAGCTCGGTGCTGACGATTACGTGGTAAAGCCTTTCGATACTAAGGAAATCGTGGCAAGAATAAAGGCAGTTCTGCGCCGCAGTGCTTCTTCCGCTACAGAAGAAATCAAGGAAGTACATTATGACAAACTTTCCATTAATCTTACAAACTACGAGCTTAAGGTAGGCGGTGTTCAGATCGACACTCCTCCGAAAGAAATGGAGCTTATTTTCCACCTCGCTAAAAACCCCAACAGAGTATTTACCCGTGATCAGCTCCTCGATGAGGTGTGGGGCTACGATTATTACGGCGATTCCCGTACCGTTGACGTTCATGTAAAGCGTCTTCGTGAAAAATTAGAGGGTGCTTCCGATAAGTGGGAGCTGCGTACAGTATGGGGCGTAGGCTACAAATTCGAGACAAAGGAATAATTTCCTGCAGTAATATTGACCTTAAACGCCTGAAAAATCAGGCGTTTTCTTGAAAAGAGGGAAGAAAAAATGGTGAAAAGAAAAAGATCCGGACGAAAGAAAAGAGCAGGTATTCTGCGTAAATACTTTTTACGTTCCGCCCTTACAGTCACCGTGGGATTTATAACGCTTTGCTTTATTATGATGTTATTCATAGGAAGCCAATGGTGGGATGAAAAGTATGTTTCTCTGAACAGAAACATAAAAAATATAAGCGAGGCATATATTTCTCTTTCCATCGATAAGAATACAGAAAAAAGCAAAGCTGAAGCAGCCTCTGCGGAAATGACTCTTCACAATGTTTTAAGCACTATGGGTAAGGCTACTCTTTCTGAATATTTTATAACGGATACCGAAGGAAATGTGATTTACTGTAGCGACTGTGAAGCAGGAAAGAATCACGGCTGTGAAAATCACCGTAACTATAATGTGTCACAGGAACATATAGACAGAGCTTTGAAAGGGAAGTTTTCCGATTATATAAGCGATGAGGACTTTGAAATAGGTTCCTTCGTTGCAGTCAATCCCATTTTAAGGGACGGTACGCCCGTAGCTGTTGCATTTGCCGTTGAGGATGCCATTACAGGTCTTGTACCCTACATCGTGAGGATTATTGAGTCATTTTTTTACTCTCTGATTATCGCTCTGATAGCTGTGTTCGTCGCTCTTTTTGTCATAACCAGAGACATTGCTGTGCCTCTTTCCGACATGCAGAAAATCACAGACCACTATGCTAAGGGCGATTTTGACCATAAGGCAAGAGAGAATTATAAAAACCGTGAGCTTAATGACTTCGCCAAGGCTTTAAATAAAATGGGATATGAGCTGAAAATAAATGAGGATTCACGAAAGAGCTTCGTGGCGAACGTTTCTCACGAACTGAAAACTCCCATGACCTCCATAGGCGGGTTTATTGACGGTATAATGGACGGCACCATTCCGCCCAGCGAGGAAAAGAAATATCTCGGTATCGTTTCAAACGAGGTAAAAAGACTTTCACGTATGGTGGTTTCCATGCTGAATCTTTCTAAAATAGAGGCAGGGGAAATCCAACTGTCTCCCATTATCTATGATGTAAGCGCACAGGTTTTCGAAACTCTTCTCTCCTTTGAAAGGACCATAAATGAAAAGCATATAGAAATCGATGGCTTCGAGGAAATAGGCTCGGTTTTAATGCGTGCCGATAAAGACCTTGTACAGCAGGTCATTTATAATCTTGTCGATAATGCGGTCAAGTTTACTCCCGAAAGGGGTACCATCAGAATCTTCGCAGAAAATGACGGTGAGGTTACGAGGGTAGCCATCAGAAATTCGGGACAGGGTATATCTGAGGAGGAAATTTCACGTATCTTCGAGCGCTTCTATAAGGTAGATAAATCCCGTTCCTACGATACCAAGGGTGTAGGTCTCGGACTTTACATCGTAAAAACCATTATAAATATGCACGACGGGGAAATTTCAGCTTCCAGTAAGCAGGGTGAGTATACCGAATTCAGCTTTGAAATTCCTTATATTGATGACTGATTTAAAATTTTTTAACTTGCTTTAAATGTAAGCGTTTATTCTCTATTCATAAACTAAACAAGGCAACAAAAAAGGAGCAAATACTTATGAACGATAATGAAAACAGACTTAACGGCTTCGAGGATGAAGAAAAGGCAGAAAAGCTTTCCTCTGCAGACGAAGGCTTCACCCCTTCCTTTTCCTTCGATTTTCCGAAGCCACCCGTATATCCCGTAAATGATGAAAACGCAGAGGATGTTTTCTCTGCACCGCAGGAGACTGAGGTGGCGGAGCCTGTAAAGGAAGAACCCGTCTTTAATCCCTATGCACCTCCTGCAGACAGCACTTACCGCTTTTCTTCGGCAGATATGCCTCATAAGCAGGAGCCTGTATATTCGCAGCAGCCACCGCGCACGACCTATCAGCCCCCCCGGCAGAGCTATAATTTCGGCGCACAGCCTTCCTATCAGCCTGTTCCCGAAGAGCCGAAAAAGAAGGGCAAGGGTAAAACTGTAGCAGCCGTTATCATCATTCTCTGCCTCATCGTCGGTGCAGTTGCTATGGCTCTGAGCTTATCAGACACAGGAAGCTCCGTACAGCCTTCACAGAATGACACCACCGTTCAGGGAGAAGCTCCCACCACGGCAGATTCAGTCTATGCCACCACTCAGGCAGGTACGGTAGACCTTTATAATTCCGTAGTGGTCGCTGAAAAGGCAAGACCCGGAGTAGTCGGTGTTATGACTTATACTCAGGGACAGCTCGACGGCGAAGGCTCGGGTGTTTTATGGAAGGAAGAAGCCGGCTTTACCTACGTCATCACCTGCGCTCACGTCATCAATTCCAAGGGTGTAACCTACGGAGTTATGCTCGAGGACGGTAAAACCTATGAAGCGGAAATGGTAGCTGCTGACACCAGAACAGACATCGGTGTTCTCAAGATAGAGGCCACAGGTCTTCCTTTAGCCGAAATAGGAAACTCTTCCACACTTAAAATCGGTGAGCCTATCTACGCCATCGGCAACCCCGGCGGAAGTGCATTCTTCGGCTCCGTAACAGACGGTATTATTTCTTCCATCGACCGTTCCATCTCTTCTACCTACACTATGACCGTAATTCAGCACAGTGCTGCCATCAATCCCGGTAACTCGGGCGGTGCTCTGGTAAATACCTCAGGTCAGGTAGTCGGTATCAACTCTTCTAAAATCGCAAGCACAGAATATGAGGGTATGGGCTTCGCAGTACCGATGTCTATCGCTCTTCCCGTGGCACAGGCTCTCGTTCAGTATAAATACGTACCAAACAGACCTAAGCTCGGCATCGAATACGCTTCAGTAAGCTCTTATCAGCTTTACAGTATGGTAGTTTCCATAAAGGGACTTCCCAAGGGCTCACTCGTTATCGCAGGCATTTCCGGTGACAGCTCACTGGCAAACACCCAGGCTGAGGTAGGCGACCTTATCATCGGTGTAAACGGTAAGGATATGGACGATTCGAGCGTTCTTCTCGACCTCATCGAAACAGGAGCAGTAGGTGACACACTTACCCTCACACTCTGCCGTATCGAAAGCAGAACCTATAAAACCTCTACCTTCGATGTAACCATCACTCTCGTCGAAGACAAGGGTGCCTCACAGGAGGAGGAAACCACCACAGCACCCTACAGCGGCGGCGGTTATTACTACGGCGGCGCAAGTGATTTCGAGGATTTCTTCAATGAATATTTCGGATTTGGTTGGTAATTAAAGAATAGAATAAAAGTGCGGTCACGGCTTTGCCTCCCCTGATTTCAGGGGAGGTGTCTTTGTTTTACAAAGACGGAGGGGTTCCGTGACCGCTTTTAGTTTAAGAAAGATGAGGCAAAATGAAAATTACTGCTCTTTATTCAGACCGTAAATGCAAACAGTTATTATTTCGGAAATATCCTTGATTGATTTGTCGCAATCATTTTTTAACCATTCGAGGATAATTGCATTGATACCGTTCAGATAGTACATCATTACATATTGTCTGTCGCCTGACGGATAATTGAATCTGTCGAGAATAGGATTGAATATATTTTCGAACAATCGGCTGTACACATTTTCAAAGCCTAAGGTTTTATTCTGTAATAACGCTGTTGTAAAAACCTGTTTATGGTCCTTGATATATGTCAGATAGGGGGTCAAGTACTTGTCGCAAACGAAAAACAGGTCCTTGAGGTCGCAGCTCTTAAGATTGAGTGAAACTGACTGTGTATCCTCTGAAAAATATGATAAAAAATCATCTGTCAGATATTTTGCCGTTTCGTTAAGCAGATCACCTATAGTTTCATAATGCAAATAAAAGGTAGAGCGATTTACTCCTGCTGCTTCGCAGATCTCTTTGACGGTAATATATTCAAAATCCTTCTTTTCAAGCAGCTCAATAAGTGCCTTGTCCATTTTTACTGCGGTGTTGAAATATTTACTTTCATTTTTATTCATTTGACAACACCTTCCGTTTTTTATTCTTCTTTACTTATTTGTTTAGCGAGTTCAACGATTTCAAAGGCATATTTCTGTTTGCCTTTTTCTAATATTTTTTTATATATAGGATAATTTACACCGCAGCCTGTAATACCTGCAATACCTATAATTATTCCCGAGATCATTCCAGTCATTCCGTTGCCGATTACCTGCATTGCCAGGCATAATCCGGTGCCGAAAACAAGTGCGGATATAATACCGCAGGAATAAGCGAAAACCGTCGCAGGAAGCTTTGCACGGTTGTCAAGCTTTTTTAGTGCTATGATTTTTGAATTATCCTTTGGCGCATACTCTTTGGCGATTGATTCTGCATAAATCTTATCTGTGTTCATTTTCAGAACCTCCTTTGTTTTTTTGTGATTACATTATATCATTTTAAGGAGACTAACTGAACAACACAAGAAAATAAATGTGTTGATTTTACAGAGAAAATTCTGGCAGAATTATTATATCACATCTTATCTGACACTACAATCGGGTGCGGGTGACCCGCCCACACTTCTTCACTATTCCTTCTTACCTATTACTTCGTCAAAAATCAACCCAAAGGTTAGTGAAGAGTGAAGATGTAAAAAGTAAAATCCCTCTTGCTAAAAAGCAAAAGGGATTTTTTGGTGATCCACCGGAGATTCGAACTCCGGACACCTTGATTAAAAGCAATTGCCCCGATTGAACCCTGCGGGTTCAATCCAAAGACCGGCTGAGCCTCTTTGTTTTCTCACAACAAAAACCTTGATTTTTAACTGCCCTCATTATACCACCAAGAGAGTAAAAAGGTCAAGTTTTGAAGTCCTCAAATAAGGACTCATCTCTACAAATGAGGGCAAACCGAATCACTTTAAATCAAACCGTTTCCAACAGGAACAAATCAGTTCAAGGTATCAACTTTTAACAACTTTCTTCAACTTTATAACTGTCCGCAATCTCTTTGAGATATTCTGTATAGCCCTCAACTGCTTTCTGAGGGCTTATTATTTTTACCTGCGTACCGAACTTACACAACCAAGAGTAGAACTGACTGCTGACTTCAATTTTTGTGCTGATGATAAAATGTTTTTCATCATCATAACCGTAAAAGACATCTGAACCGTTGCCGAACTGCTCAATTACGGTATCAATCAACTTATTATCAAATCGCAATTTTATATCCATTTCCTCACCACTAAACATTGAAAATGCTCGGTGTGTGTAGTTCTCAATATCGAAGTTCTTATAAAGGTCTTTGCCTGTTCGTTCCTCATACTCTAACTTTTTAACGCCCTTCATTCTATCCACACGGAAGTGATAGAGTTTCTTGCCTCGTTGGTCTGCGGCAATCATATAGTAATTGCCCTCATTGATAACCAAGGCATAAGGACTGTATCTGTATGTTGCTCCGTTTCTCTTAGATACCTGATTCAATCTATCCTGAACGGTGTATTTCATATACTGAAATTCTATCTGACAGTCAGCCTTTATTGCTTCGTTTATCCTTTGGATAGACCTGAGTATTTTATCATTCCGTGTCTTTCCTTTTGTTCTTCCTACAAGATAAACCTTCTTTTTGATTTCTTCTAACTGCGGCTCACTACAAAGACTATAAACCGTTTCAAGTAAATCTTTTGACTGCTTCTCTGATATGAACTTTGCCGAATGAATACACTCTGCCAAGAGTTTCAACTCTGTAAAATCATAAGGTCTGCTTGATACTTTATATCCGTGTTGGCTCTTGTCATATTCTATGTAATAATTCAGGCGTTCTCTTTCTTCAACTTCAAGGTCAGGGTCATTATCTTTTTCAAATAATTTATTGAGGGTTCTGATGTCTCTCTGAACTGAATGAGCCTCGGCGTTTATTCCGTAATTTTCAAGGTGTGAAATAATCTCAGATGTTTTTATTGCGTGGTCATCATCGGTGCGTTTGAGAAGAACCTGAGCCACAAGTAAAGATTTGAGTTTATGGTTTTCACTCTTAGGCATAATATCACCTTCCTGCGTCTATTGGAATGATTATATCATATAAAACCAAAAGTGGAAAGTATGAGGGCGGATTTATCAAAAATACTTGAATAGTATTATTTGATTTGTTATAATAAAGTCACCACACAAAAATTTTATATTGTTCTAACAGAAGGAGTAAGTGTTTTTATTTCGGTAAAAACACAGACTTCTTAGTTTCATATTCCTTTTGTTAGGATGAAATTTTTGTGTGGTAGCAAAACGAAGTTTGTGTTTTTCGTGTGTGCATTCTTCGGATTGCACACACTTTTTGTTTTTAAGGGGGTTAAGGAGAAAATACTATTCACACGAAAAGAAAACAAGAAAGGATTTTTAAAATGAAGAAATTAATTGCGTTATTATTAACATTTGTATTATGTTTTTCCATTTGTGCTTGTTCGAATAAAACTTTAACCGTTGACGATATGGTAAAAACAACCCTTCAGGAAGGAGTTGCTTTCTATTCAGAACAAGGTTTCAATATTGAATCTTGCTTAAACATTAAAAGTTATCCATTTGAAGGAAATACTTTGATTTCAGCAGATTTGTTTTATCGTAACGATACAGGTGCGACAAGGTATCATAGAGTCTATTTCATATTCTCAGAGAAAGAATTAGTTGAAAAGGTAATCTACGAAACCGACAGAGAAAGATATAATTCAGTCTTTGATACACTTAAAGGTCTTGACATGACAGAATTAACAGCAAATCACGAAATTTTAAGTTCTTTAAATATAAAAGATTTTAATGAATGGGGTAAAGTAGTTGCGACAGAAATTGCCTGTAATTATTTAATGAATTATATGAGAAAATTAAAAAATCCTTATTCTATAAAGTTACATTCAGTTGATTGCGTTGTGGATATGGAATATAGTAATGTTATTTTTACAGTTAATCTTTCCGCAGAAAATCAACTTGGAGGCACCGTAACAAAACAAATAGGTTGTATTGATAAAATAAACTTTTGGGAAGAAGACTATAAAACAAATTCAATTGCCGATTTTTTATATTATAGTGAAAAGAATGGCGACAAAGCAAAAAACAATCCTAAAAGTATAAGCCTTGATACAGAAACAATACAGGCATATATTCTTGAAAATTTCTAATTCTTAATGTAATTAAATAAACTTATAATACATAATTTTAAAGTCAGACATTTAACACATAAATAATCCTATGATTATACCTGTTAAATGTCTGACTTGATTTTTATATCAATTTTCCAAAAGGCTCACATATTTATAGACCGTTGTTCTACTAAGACCGCAGACCCTCGCAAATTCTGAAAGATTCAGACTGCCTGATTTGAAAGACGGATAATGCCTGTAAAATATCTGCGGTATCTGTTCTGCCGTTGTCTGAGGGCGACCGAGTTTTACGCCTTTGCTCTTGGCATTTGCCATACCTGAACGCACTCGTTCTCTGATAATACGAAGTTCAAGTTCCGCAAATACACCTGACATCTGAATGAAGGCGTTCGTCATAGGGTCAATCTGACCGTTAGAAC
>JAZUOC010000065.1:0-6940 GCA_045604465.1 Acutalibacteraceae bacterium | reverse complement strand
TACAATGTAATTACAAAATATAAGGAGGTAAAATTTTATGTTCCGCAAGAAAATCAAACTTAAACTCAACAGCTTTGAATGCAATTTACTTATCAATGGGATGAATGAGTTTCGCAATATGCTTTTGGCGGAGGATTTACCCACCGAGGATGTTGAGAAGCTGCTTTTAAAACTCATTGATACATATGAAAAATAAGGAGGACAGAACTATGGCAAACAAAACAAAGATAACTTATCGACAGGTTGGCGACTTCAAAATTCCTAACATTATTCTGCCACCCGAGCAATCCAATATTACAATCGGCAAGTGGGGTATGATGCATAAGAAATACCTTGAACACAACAAACGAGGTCTGTTTATGCTAATGGTAACAAAATGCACACTTTGGCCTTATCTTGCAGATATTGACCGTCAGGCAAATGAAATGTACGACCTTCTGATTGAGCACTGAAAGAGGCAGAAGGTGTTACAGAAGAGCTTAAAGAGCAAGACCAATTTGAATGGATACAGAGGATGGGTAATATTCAGCAACGGGCAAGGGAGATCGTATGCAGTGAACTGATATACAGTTAAAACTAAATTTATTGAGAAAAGCACGACATACTACAATGTAGGTCGTGCTTGGCTTTTAGCGTTAAAAATGCCATTTAATCGTTAATTTTCTTGGATAATACATTAGGTCATTTCAGAAAATTCTATCTAATACAGAGCAAAATTTTAAAAAATCATACAATATGTTGTGTCTGATGGTGGTTATTATTAGCTTACATGGTATAAAAATTTATACTTGTCAGAGAATGCTTTTTAAGTAGTGAGATAAATCAATCTATTCAACTATGTGTAACAGTTTTTAGGGAGATGTACATCAAATAATATATGGTTCTTTGGGAAGTTTTCATATTATTAAGCAAAACTGATATTTGTATAAATAACAAAGTGCAACAGGAGCAGAGAAGCTTGTTGCACTTAATCTGTATTATGCAAAAATTGATGTAATAGCTTCGAAAATCATTTTGAAGAAAGCAATAATTCCATCAAAGAAGCTGATTGAAACTGTAAAGTCGGGGGCAAATCTGAGCACAGTGGGAAGTCCTGTTTTTTCATCGTACTTCTCAATCTGAACTGTGTGTTTACCGATGGTGAGATACTTGTAAGGGATTTTGCAAACGCCGTTTTCGTCGGGAGTGATTTCAACGGTTTTGCCGTTGTAGCCCCAAGTAAGAGTGTAGCCTGTTACGGGTACTTCCTTGGTTACAGCGTTCCAGCTTTCATCGTAAACTGTGTCCATGCTTGTGAAAGAGATAGTGCCGTCAGCAACATTTTCTGTGTGTGCAATCGGATACTGCATACCCGTGTTCCAGGGATCACCGTAGAAGATAACGATCACATCGCCATCCTCTACCTTGTAAGCACTTACGCCAACTTCGGGAGATACACCGTCAACCATATATGACCAGCCGTCCCACTTCATAGTGGTGTATGTGCCTGCTGTAATACCGTTGATTGAGGTGATGTAAGCACCGTAAATGCTTGCTGAAGAAACAACAGTGAGACTGTCATCTTTTTCGTCAGCCTTAAGAAGAGCATCATAAGCTGTTGCATCTGCAGGTACAGTAACATCGCCATAGAAAAGACATTTGTCGATGCCTTCAATACGAAGGGAAACCTTTACATCGTCTGCTGCAAATGAGCAGAGAGTAAACGAAGCGAGAAGCATCATTGCAACAAGCAGTATGCTCATTGATTTTTTGAACATTTTCATTTTTGTTCATTCCTTTCAATTAAGATTTTTATGTAAGCTTATCCTTATCGTGCACTATAAAGATAAGTCGTTACCTTAATAATAGTTTCCAATATCCTCTCCCATATTGCAGGTAAAGGAAAATACAATTACGTCACCGGACGAAACCGTGTAAGAGCTTGAACCTTCATCAGGAAAATTACCGTTTACACTGTACATCCAGCCGGACTGTGTACCGCAGTCCTTTTCATAGATCTGATGTATGCCTTCTATATAGTAGTTGTTAAACGCAGGCGTGTAAGTGTATTCTATCTGTACTCCGTTTGCTTTGCAGTATTTGCAATTATCTGTACATACATTTTCTTCGCAAGCCTTTTTTATTACATCAAAAGCACTTTCGCCGCCACTGAGTTCAACCTCAACATTATCAAGTATTACACCGTTTGAAGGCAGAAAATCTTTTTTGCCACTCTTTAGCTTTGAAATATTATCGTATATCGTATTGCACTCGATTCTGACAGTGCAATATTTTTTCATCTCTGTAGTTGCCTGCGTTATCGGTGCGGTTGTTGAAGGCTTGGTAGTAGCAGGTTTTGTAGTGATGGTTGTTGGTTTTGTTGTCGTAATAGGTTTTGTTGTAGTAGGTTTGGTTGTTGTTACTTTTGAAGTTGTTTGCTTTTTTGTTGTAGTCGGCTTTGTGGTTGTGGCTTTTGTTGTGGTTTGCTGTTTGGTTGTGGCAGGTTTTGTGGTTGTAGTCTCAGTAGTGGAATATGCCGTAGTTGATTCAGTTGTGGTGACAGATGCTGTAACTACCGTGGCGGTTTCTGTTACGGTTACCGTTTCGGTTGTTGCTTCGGTTTCAGCTGCAACTGAACTGCTTTCAGGCACGGCTGTGCTTGTCGGCAAAGTGGTTGTAGCTGTTGTCGGTGCGGTTGATGTCAGAACTTCAGTTGTTTTTTCTGTGTCTCCGCAGGCAGTTAATGTAAAGATTATCAGAAGAATACAAATTAAAACATTAAACTTTTTCATTTTTTACTCCAAAGAAAATATACCGTATTTTATTCTCAGTCGATTGAATTTGTCTGTCATAGGCTTATTGATAAAGAAAAGCAGAATACCTGTTGTTATGCCGTGAATGAAATTGAAGCTCATTCCCGAAAGGTAAATCTTCACAGCGGATTTAAAGGTAAAATCCGTACTCATCATAAGAAAAGAACAGCTGTCAACTATTATTCCGTAGACTATAAAGCAAGCAAATCCGCCGATGATGCTTACCGCAAGCTTGTTGTTTGAATAAGACTTTTTGTGAAAAATGAGTCCGCAGATAAAACCGACAAGTCCCATTCCGAGCATCTGAAACGGGGTGAACATTCCCTGACCGAAGAAGAAATTTGAAACGAACATTGAAAGACTTCCCGTAAAAAATCCCACATTGGGTCCAAAAGCTATTGCTGTTACAATTACAAGGGCACAGGTCGGTTTTACTTGAGGTATATACGCCATAACTGCTCTTGATGCAACGCAAAGAGCAATCATAACGGAAACGGTCACAATCTCACTTGTTTTGATTTTCCTTTGCTCAAAGAATATGTAGAAAGGAATGATTGAAAGAATGATTATAGAGACAGCGGCAATATAATAGTTCCCTTCCTGAAATAATTTCAAAGAGAGAAACATAGTTATCGGTGCCAGAATTAAAAGCAGGATTACGGATATCAGGGTAAGCTTATGAGATTTCTTCTGCAAAGCTCAAGCACCTGCCTTTCCGTAACGGCAAGAGGAAAGAAATCTCTTGCAATTTTGTTTGCGGCAGTTGTATAAAAGAAATTCTGTGAAAAGAACTTGTTTCTTTCTGCCTGTAAAGCACAAATTCCGTCAAAAATCATTGCACATTCGTCGCAGTATTCAGCACAGAATTCTGTGTCGTGGGACACCATAACCACTGTTATTCCGTTCTCATTCAGTTCTCTGATTTTTCTTGCAAACTGCTTTTTAAAAAGGTTGTCCATTCCCTTTGTCGGCTCGTCGAGGAATAGTATCTGCGGCTCTTTTAACAGAACCATACATAGGGCTGCTCGTTGCAGTTCACCGCCGCTTATATCATAAGGGTGTCTTTCCAAAAGGTCGGTTATTTCACAGAAAGAAGCGACTTCCGTAATCTTTTCGTTTCTCTCTTTTTTGTCGGGTACGCTTTTAGTCAGTGCTTTATCAAGGTCTTCTCTTACAGTGTAACCACCGAAAAGGCTTTCACATTTCTGCGGAAGTACACCGATAGTTTTGCCGTAAAGCTCATCAGATTTATATTTATTGATATTCTTGCCGAAAAGCTTAATTTTGCCCTGCTTGCATGGTAAAAGTCCACTCATAAGTGAAAGTGCCGTTGATTTGCCTGCTCCGTTTGCTCCTAGCATTGCAAAAAATGAACCCTTTTTTATTTTCAGTTGAAGACCCTTTAAAATATATCTGCTCTTATCATAGGCAAAGAAAACATCTTTCGCTTCAACGGCATATTCGGTTTTTCTTTCAGTATTCGTTTCGTCAAGCTCTGTTTGCTTCGGCTTTTCAGCAAAGAGAGAAGAAAGCATCTGTCTGCCTTCTGCAACATTGAGAGGGGAGGGGGAAGAGAGATTTAAATCTGTGTGCAATCTCATAGAGGTTGGTACTGCAGAAGAAAGAAAGTCATTACTCTTGATTAGCTCTGACGAAATTTCACGGGGAGATGTGTCAGATATGATTTCACCCTCGTCAATTACGATTACTCTGTCAGCTATGGGGATAAGGCTTTCAAGACGGTGCTCGGTGATAATAACGGTGATTCCGTTTTCTTTGCAAAGCTTATGCACGGTATTAAGAAGTGTTTCTGCAGACATAGGGTCAAGCTGTGAGGTAGGCTCATCAAAGATAATCACATCGGGGTGCATCACAAGTATTGAAGCAAGACATACTGTCTGCTTCTGTCCGCCCGAAAGCTCAGAGATTTTTTTGTCAATTATATTTTCCAAAGAAAAGTAAGTTGATATTTCAGCAATGCGAAGCCTTATGGTTTTGCTGTCAAGGCCGAGATTTTCAAGCCCGAAAGCAAGCTCACTTCTCACAGAATGGGTGACTGCCTGATATTCGGTATTCTGCAAAAGAAAGCCTATCTTTTTCGCAGAGTCTCTCAACGAAAAATTTTCAACTTCAAAAAAGTTGATTTCTCCTGCTTTTGTGCCGTGGGGTGTAAGCTCAGGCTTCAGCATACGAAGAAGAGTTGATTTTCCGCTGCCGGATTTTCCGCAGATAACGATAAACTCTCCTTGGTTCACGGTAAGACTAATATTTTTCAGTGCCTGCTTTTTACTGTCAGGATAAGAAAAAGACAGATTATTTATTTTGAAATTGACCATCTTCTGTCCTCCCGCAAATCGTAAAATGTAGGCAATAAAAGTACCAAAGCTATAAATATAATAAAGATTAAAGATAAATTATCAGGCATCGGAACATCTATAACTGGATTATATCCGGCTTTGTATTCTGCACCGACAGATAAGAACATTACCGATGCGATAAGTGAAAGCATAAGAAATAAAGTGTCTTTCAAAGTGAAAGGATAACTGTTAAACGATGTTCTTCCGGTCAGTCCGTAGCCCCTGGCTTTCATTGAATCAGCAGAGTCAATGCCTTTTTCAAGAGTCCATGAGATAAGAATTGAAAGCCTTCTTGCACCGTGACGGATTTTACCGATAAAATCCTTTTCAGTTGGCAGATTACCCACACCTTTTTCTGCTTTTCTGATTTCTTCCGACTGACTTCTTACAAGGGGGATAAAACGAAGCACCATTGAAATGACGAGTGCCGTTTTAGGCGATATTCTGCCGAAAAGAAAGATAAATTTATTACTTGTGATAATCTCGTTGAAGCTGTTAAGCCAAAGAAGAGCCGAGGCTGTTCTGATTGAAAATACCAAACCGAAAATTAATGCTTCAAGAGTGAAGTTGTTTCCGTTGTGCATTTTAAAAAGAACAGTTACACCGTAATGGCTGAAAATGCCGTTAAAAAGTGTTATAAGGCAAATCATAGGAAGAATAACTTTAAGCAGAAACAAGAATGATTTTTCGCCTGAAAGCTTAATATCATATACCAGTCCTGCAATAAAGCTGACTGCGAGAAGAAAAGGATGCGAAGCTGTCATACTTAAAACAAAAGCAAAGACATAAAATGCAAAGGCGGATATAGGATGTACTGATTTAAAGCCTGTCTGCATTTTGTTTCACTTCCTTTTATTTTTTGCTGAGTAATGCCATAATTTTTGCGATGATATTTTTTATCATTGCTATAATCTTTTGAATAATAGATTGAATCTCTGTGTTCTCTTCTGTTAATGCAAATATGTTACCCGAATCGTTTTTATAATAGAGTGTACCGTCTTCACTTGCAGATATTGTACTGATACAATATTGCTGCATATCATCTGCTGGTGTAAAAAGCTCAGTTTTAGTAGCGGATGTCTGTCCTTTGCTGTCCTCGAAAGTGGTAATTCCGCCGGGTTTTGCGTTGTAGGTTGAATAGATATAAACCTTTTCGCTTGTATATTCGTAGCCTGTTGAAACGAGCATTGAAGCTTGCGGATAACCTTGCATATCGCAGGTGTAAATCTCTTTCATTGTTTTTGCATCAAGTACAATAAATTTACCTGTGGAGCCGTTCTGACAGCCTACATAAAGTCTGCCATTATATACAACAGGGGTAGCGGTGACTGCTCCCGGAGCAGTGTAAGTTTTAAGTGAACCTAATTTACCTGATGAATCCATAGAGAATTTATAGATGTATCCTGCTTTACTTGAGGTGTAATATGAGTCAGTTTCAGCGGAATATGTAACCGATGAACGGATATCGCCTTTGACGGTAAGGGTTGAAACAGCTTTACCCGTGCTTTTATCGAGAGATATGATTTGAGAACTGTTCTCGCTGTTTTTTTTGCCGTCATCCTTGCCGAAAATAACATATTTATCCGTTACACAGCAGCCTGCCCAATAAAAACCACCGAGAGCTTTGTAAGTCCACTTTGCGTTTTTACTTTCGGTTTCTTTTTTTGTGTTCTCGTCTTTTACACTCAGGCAGACATAGTTGGCATATTCTGTTTCATCGGTCCAGAAGCCTGTATAGATATATCCGTTGTCATAGGTTATGGGACACAGAGCCTGACCGCCGATAGCGTC
>JAZUOC010000064.1:0-3118 GCA_045604465.1 Acutalibacteraceae bacterium | reverse complement strand
CGATAGCGGCAATACCCATTGCTAATGCTGTACCTAATAAACCTAAATTCATAGTAATTCTCCTTTTTTAATCAATTTGTTCTTTAAATGGTTTGAATTTGTGTCCGCTCCAGGACATATCAAGATGTGATGAGAATTCCAAAGTGTTCAGTCTGATTCCGTGAACTATAACAGACAGAACATTCAGTATCATATTAAGTCCGTGGCCGAATACAAGAAGGACTATGGCAATTATCATAAAAAGAAAATTGCCAAGCAGCGGACT
Organism: Acutalibacteraceae bacterium; assembly: GCA_045604465.1. GTDB lineage: Bacteria > Bacillota > Clostridia > Oscillospirales > Acutalibacteraceae > UBA6857. The sequence continues at coordinate 2,853 of JAZUOC010000064.1, read as the reverse complement.
TGCAAGTTCGTTTACAGTTGCAGATATTGCTGCACCTGCAAGACCGACTGCCCAAAGCCTTATATAAGAAACTATATCTGAGAAAACATTGACTACACCAAGCAAAACAGAGACAATGTTTTTCAGACTTTCGAGTATAGATTTACCTATACTACCCTCATAATTGGCAAACACAAAGCTCATAACAAAGCCGACAATGACAAGTATAAGTGCGACTGTTCCCACGGGAACACCGCAGATTACGAGTCCGAAACTGAAAACAGCGGAGTTTACAACAAAACTCAGCACGACATAATAGATACCTACAAGTTGCAATATCGACCCGATATCACCGAGTATCTTAATTGACTTCCTGTTTCTTTTTGCAACCTTGAGGTGTGCTACCACAAGCTGAACGAGAGCCAATGTGAAACAGAAAATCTGCAAATTCTGTGCAGTTGTAAGCCCGGCAGCACCATTCGTCCAGAAAGGATACCATATTTTATCGGGATATACATTCGATATAAACGGAATTGATAACTTTTGAAGCCATTCGGGCAGCTTCTCAGCAGGGAGACCGCCCCATGTGCAGGTTACCGTTCCCCAGAGTATTGTCGAAATACCAAAAAGACCAACTAACAGAAACGCAGGGGAAATTTCTTTTTTTGATTTTTTCGCTCTTATAATCAGTGCGGCAGCGGCTGCTGTGATAAGAAGTCCGTAAACACCGTCACCAAAAATAATTCCAAAGAAAATGAGGATAAAGCCTAAAAACCAACCTGAAATGTCATACTCAAAATAACCCGGAACAGTGCCTAAAAAGTCAGTTAGCGGATAAATAAGGCTTACGACCTTATTATTTTTAAGCTTTGTAGGAACGTTATCATCTTCGGTGGGTTCCTCAATAAGAAGTCCCCAGAAATTATCTTTAGCAATTTCTTTAAGGTAAGGCAGATTTTCCTCTTCAACATATCCCGTAAAATATGCAACAGAAACATCATTATTATCGTTCTCCGACAAGCTTTCACTTGCCATACCGGTGGCATAAACCTCAAATTCAATTTCTTTTTCGCAGGATTTAACAGTGTTTTTAATACCATATATATATCCTGCGTAGCCAATTATTTTCTCATCAATTGACACAATCGCATTGCTGATTTCTTCAAGCCTTTGTTTTATCTGGGTAGTGGAAAACTGCGGTAACACCAAGCGATAGCTTTTGAGTTTTTCTGCAGTTTCTTCACCATCATCGCCGGATATAATCAGAGCGAACTTCACTGAATTCTTAGTTTTTTCTAAACTAATAGTTTTTACTTCTTCAGAAATACCGTCATACTCTGCTCTCGGCATTTCATAAAAAGAAATGTCGACACCATTGTTTAACAAATCATTTATGTCGTCAGGGCTGACTTCGCCCCAGCCTTTAAGCCGCTCAAGCTCGGAAATCAAAGCATGCTGTTCGTTCAAATAAGCTTTCTTTGTTTCTGCTAAAGAAGTTATTTCTTTTGCTGCCGAAACAGCTTCGCAAGCAGTTATGTCTTTTGGCTCAATATTCTTGTTTTTCTTTTCGCTTAACAGGAAAATTGCACTTTCAAGCAGAGCAATCTTTTCTTTTAATTCATCGATTTTTTTGCCCGAGGCTTCTGTTATTTCTATGTGAACAATTCCTGCTTTGCGAAGCTTTTTAAGAGCTTCTCTTTTTTTATCTCCCATAACTACAAGAGAGACTTTTTTCATCGGCACAATCATACAGCGTACACCTCCGTTTCCGAAGATGCTTCATCTCGAGCTGCTATTTTGCGTTTTGAAATTTTTGACCGCACAACAGCGCTGACCTGCTGGTCTGCCATATATATTGATATTTTTTTGATATTTGCCTGTGTTTCTGGGATTTTAACTTTTTCAAACAAGTTGACTCTTTGTGAAGTAGAAAGCAATTCTTTTTCTAAAAGCCTTACCTGTTCATCCAACACTTCAGCCTCTAAATCAAGTGACATCGCTTTTTCCATATGATTTGCTGCAATATCCACCCACAGTGGTGTTTCATATAAATCATAATCGCCTCTGGAAAAGTCTGCACCCTCAAAAGTGGGAATAGTAACACCTGCAATGTTTCCTGTTCCTTTGCGGATGTTGCTAACAGTAATAATTCCGTCGGGGAAAGCACTTTCTTCGCTGAAAACAGCAATCCATGAAGAAAAACCTTTTTCTAAGTTTGCACGTTCTTTTCTTACCGAAGCAGCCTTTGCTTCAATTATTCTTATTTCCGATTGAAGCTGTTGCTTTTTAAGTGTTAGCGTAGGCAAATATCTTTGATACATTTTAAGAGCATCTTTCTGTATCTTTAACTCATTTTTAGTTAATTTGATTTTTGCCAAATTTCAGTCCTCCTTACTTTACAGGCCAGAATTCATCTGTAAGGTCTGACTTAATTCCTGTTTCATCTTTTTGGAAACAATCTGCAAGAATCTGCCAACCGAGATCAAGTGATTCCTCAAGTGTTAAATTAACCGACAAATCCATAAGTTTATTTTCAAAAAGCTGACCATATTTCAATAATTTCTCATCCCAACGGTTCATAGAAAATCCCATATTCTTCTTTTCTAATGTTTCTTTATAGGATGAATACAATCTAATCATAGAGTCCATAAGAATACGGTGATCCTTACGTGTTTTGCTGTTGACATTTTGTTTCAATCGTGAAAGTGAACCGAAGGGTTCAATTCTTCCGCCTTTCAGATAATACTGACCTTCGGTAATATAGCCCGTATTATCAGGAACAGGGTGAGTTACGTCATCACCCGGCATTGTGGTAACCGCAAGCACCGTGACAGAGCCTGAGCTGTCAAAATCAACTGCCTTTTCATAACGTGA
>JAZUOC010000063.1:0-3815 GCA_045604465.1 Acutalibacteraceae bacterium | reverse complement strand
CTTAACCTTCAGGAAGGTGCAACAGCCAAAGACAGAAACGAACAAATTGGTGGACATAAAGCATAAAGTGACGTCTGTTACCCTAAGAAAGGAGTGTGCCGTATGAATAACGATTGCAGTGACAAATATAAAGATATAATCAACCTGCCACATCATCAGTCAAAGACAAGGCAAAGAATGGCTATGATTGACCGTGCGGCACAGTTCAGTCCTTTTGCAGCTCTCACAGGACACAATGCCGCCATCATCGAAACGGCAAGACTCACCGACAGACAAATTGAGCTTGATGAAGGTACGAAATCAATCATCAATGAAAAGATACAGATGATTTCCGATTATTTATCAACAAAGCCCACCGTCACCATTACTCATTTTGAGCCAGACATAAAAAAAGACGGCGGTGCTTATCTGAACACCACCGGCACGGTTAAAAGGATTGATGACATTAAAAGAGAGATTATTCTTACGGATGGGACGATAATTGCCATCGAGAGGATATTTGATATTGAGGGTGAATTGTTTAAGGGGTTAGAATGAGCAAACACAATAATATCTTAAAAGTATATTTAAGCCGTCACCTGTTAAAAGTGACGGCTTGCTTCTTTACCAAACATTTTCTCTTATGTATACAAAATATGAGAACTCAGATCAACAGTTACGCCGCAGCATTAGCATTAACTTTTTGTATAATTCCAATGATTCCCTGTAAAATCGTGGTGTCAGCAAACAACTCAACAACGTTACCGTTATCTGTAAACGGAGCTGATTGCAATACAGATAAATCCTTCATCATACCGTTCTGCACTATATATTCAACAATCTGGTTAATAAAATAAATCTGTCTTTCATCGAGGTTTGTGTCGTTGAGATACACTGCAAAAGCTTCCTTTGCCGCATTCATATCAAGACCGACTATTTCACGTACAAGCTCGCCTAAAGGTTTATTCTCAAAGGCTTCTTCATAGTCTTCTTTAGTTCCGAGTTCGTTCCAAAGAATTCCTTCGAGTGATTTGATATCTTCAGCGGTAAGAGGTATGTTGCTTTTCAGCTTTGATATTACTTCATTATCACCAACATGCTGTCTGATATAATATTCGGCTTTTGCTCTGTAATTTTCAAGATCGTCTGTTTCAAGCTCTGACTCATTCCAATCAATCGAAAGTATTTGATCGTCAAAGTTGGTATCGTAGCGATGAACATCAACCTGCACATACTTCATAAGGTCACGGAGATTTTCACGGATATGCTCAAACTCATTGATACCCGCAGTATCGACATAGTCAGTATTAAGAATTTTATTGATAAGTTCTGACTTTGCCATAATTTCGGGAATATTACCTCCTACCTTTGAAACACCACGGACACGCTTAATAAGGTCGCTTCTTGCCCTTGTGTACTTTTTACCAATGAGATAAGCAAGCTCAATGCCATACATAAGAGCATCAAAGCGTACTGCTTTCGCATCGTCACCGTCGGCAATAATCAAAGGTGCAAGCTCTTCTGCAACCTGAAGAGTATTTTCAAAGGTAAGCTGCTTATAATTATCGGTATTTGCGTAAAGCTCAACATATCTTAAATGCTGACGGACAGCAAAGTTATCCTTGTTGAGCTCTCTGACTTTATTGGCCATATCTTCAACAAGACTCTTTCTGAACTCAATAAGCTCAGGTGTCTGATAGTCAATATCCTGAAGCTTGAAAGCCATCTGGAATTTAAGGTTGAATATTGCACTCTGAACAGGCATCTGAACAGGTGTTTCGCTTGGTTTGCCGCCCGTTCTGAAGAAATCAAAGTTGCCGCAGAAATCAAAGATATAGAATTTCTCTTTATCTTCACCGTCAAGTAGTCCCGGGCAAAGTCTTGTACCTCTGCCTATCATCTGCCAGAACTTCGCCTTACTCATAACCTTTTTGAAAAATACAAGGTTAACTACTTCAGGCACGTCTATACCCGTATCAAGCATATCAACAGATATAGCAATCTGCGGAAGCTTTTTCGGGTCAGAAAATTCGTCAATTGCACTCTGAGCATAATTGATGTGATTGTCAATTACCTTGGCATAATCCACAAGGTGTGGGTACTGCTCGTAGAACACATCACGGATTTTTTCAGCGTGACGGTGGTTCTTTGCAAAAATAATCGTCTTACCGATTTTCTGCCCGTAATCTATTCTGATACCGTGTGTCATAAGCACGTTCAGAACCTCGATAATGGTATCTTTATTGAATATCCATTCGTTAAGTGCCGATGAATTTATACTCTCGGGAAGCTCACCGTTTTCGTCTTTAAAAGTATCTTCATACTGTAGCTTATCTTCATCGGATAGCTCATCATAAACTATACCCTCTTCGATGAATTTCAGTTTCGTTTCTACGGACATATAGTCTACAAGATATCCGTCCTTAACAGCCTGAGCAAGCTCGTAGCCGTAGGTCGGTACGCCGTTTTCAAGCTCGAAGATTTCGTATGTATTCTTGTCAATTTCGTCTTTCGGTGTTGCGGTAAGTCCCACAAGCGGAGCATCAAAATAGTTAAATATATCTTTGTATTTGTTGTAGATAGACCTGTGTGCTTCGTCGCAGATGATAAGATCAAAATGTCCGCAGGTAAAAAGCTTACCCTCGTCGTCCTTTGCTGTATCAATGCAGTTCATCATTGTCTGATAGGTTGAAAAGATACAGTGAGCGTTATAGTTACCCTTGTCCTCGCAGAGATTTGCAACGGAAAGGTCGGGAAGCATATTGTAAAAGCTTCTCTTCGCCTGAGTTACAAGGGAATTTCTGTCCGCAAGGAAGAGTATATTCTTCGCCCAGCCGTGCTGTAAAAGCACATCAGTAAGGGCAATTACAGTTCTTGTTTTACCCGAACCTGTTGCCATAACAAGCAGAGCCTTGCGACGGTTCTTTTCGTCAAGGGCGTTACAGACAGCTCTGATAGCACCCTCCTGATAATATCTGCCGGCAATATCTCTTCTTATCATCACATTTTTAAGGCTTGTCCTCATACGGCGGAGATTGAACATTTTTTCAAGGTCACGCTTTGAATAAATCGCTGCAACTCTTCTTTCGGGATACTGTCCGTCGATAATTCTTGTATCAAAGCCATTGGTGAGGAAAATCACAGGTCTTCTGCCGTATTTTGCTTCTAAAATATCAGCATAAAGCTTTGCCTGCTGTCTGCCCACAGCAACATCCTTGCAGGTACGCTTTGCTTCAACAACAGCAAGAGGCTTATGGGTATCATCATAAAGCACGTAATCGGCAAAGCCTACCTCGCTCTTATTAGGCATACCGGGCAATTCGACCTCATTAACCCAGTCCTTACCCTCTGTCCAGCCCGCATCGGTGAGCATTGTGTCAATATAAAGCTTTCTTGTTTCGTACTCCGTAAGGTCAAGAGGCTTCGGGACATAGGTCTGCTGCTTTTCTTCACGGGTCAGGGTAAGCTGAGCCTTAAGAGATTTATTCTCTTCGATAAGCTTCTGCAGGTCAACTTCGGATATTACTTCCTGAATATCGTTATCAGCCTTGCCGAGAAGTGAGGGATCAAACTCTCTGTCCTCGTATGTACCGCTGACATCATAACAGTAAGCAACGAAATCAAGAAAAACAAAGAGGTTTTCAAGGCAAAGCCTTGCCAATGACTCACTTGCCTTTTTAGCCGTATGGGCAGAGTCATTTCCGTTTTTGCGTATAAGCTCCATACGCTTGAAAATATCTCTGCCAACGATATCACGGAAATCCTCGTTATACATAAGATTGCGAAGATTATCGGGATAAGGCATAGTGAGATATTCGTCAACGGAATACATCCAT
>JAZUOC010000062.1:0-7938 GCA_045604465.1 Acutalibacteraceae bacterium | reverse complement strand
AACAATAAGCTTGTCTGAACGATTCTTCTTAGCACGAGTCTTGTAGCCAAGAGCAGGCTTGCCCCAAGGTGTAACAGGGCCGGGACGACCGATGGGTGATTTACCTTCACCACCACCGTGAGGATGGTCGCAGGGGTTCATTACTGAACCGCGGACTGTAGGTCTGATACCCATGTGACGTGTACGACCTGCTTTACCGACCTTAACGTTTTCGTGGTCTTCGTTACCTACAACGCCTACTGTAGCCATACATGCTTCGGGAACTTTACGAAGTTCGCCTGAGGGAAGTCTGAGAAGTGCGTAGCCGCCTTCCTTAGCCATAAGCTGTGCAGAGTTACCTGCTGCTCTTGCTAACTGACCGCCTCTGCCGGGATAAAGCTCTACGTTATGAATAACAGTACCTGTGGGGATGTTCACGAGAGGAAGAGCGTTACCGGGCTTGATGTCTGCTGAAGGACCTGCTTCAACAACATCGCCAACCTTAAGTCCCTGAGGAGCAATGATGTATCTCTTTTCGCCGTCTTCGTACTGGAGAAGAGCGATATGAGCTGATCTGTTGGGATCGTATTCAAGAGTAGCAACAGTTGCCTTTACATCGAACTTATCTCTCTTGAAGTCAATGATACGATACTTTCTTCTGTTTCCGCCGCCGCGATGACGAACGGTGATACGACCGTAGCTGTTACGGCCGCTCTTTTTGCTGAGAGGAGCGAGAAGGCTTCTCTCGGGGCCGCACTTTGAAAGTGCTGAATAGTCTGTAACTGACATATTACGTGTGCCGTTTGTTACAGGCTTTAATACACGAATTGACATTTTGTTCACACTCCTAATTGGTTTAGCGGAGGATTGTCATAACCTCCATACATTGCCATTGGATTTGAATGGTTATTATTGTATACGGTTATCTATTAAAGAAGACCGTCAAAGAAATCGATTGTCTTTGAATCCTCGGTAAGAGTTACGATAGCCTTTTTCCAGGAAGGTGTGTAGCCTTCGTAGCGGCCGTATCTTCTGAGGTGACCTTTGCAGTTCATTGTGTTTACCTTCTGAACCTTTACGCCGAAGGCTTCTTCAACTGCTGCAGCGATTTCAGCCTTGTTTGCATCCTTAGCAACCTTGAAGGTGTACTTTTTGAATGCTGTGCCCATCATGCTTTCTTCTGTGATAACGGGCTTGAGGATGATGTCATGTGCTGATTTCATTATGCATATACCTCCTCGATCTTAGCAACTGCGTCCTTGAGAACAACGATGCTGTTGCAGTTAAGAATATCATATACATTAAGTGTGTTTACGAGAGAAACCTTGCAACCTGCGATGTTTCTTGCACTTCTGTAGATGACGTCATTCTTTTCAGGAAGAACGATGAGAACCTTCTTACCTGTTTCAAGGTTTGAAAGAACCTTAACGATTTCCTTTGTTTTGATTGCTTCGAGTGAAAGTGAATCGAGAACGATCATTTCATCAGCTGCAACCTTTGAAGAAAGAGCAGACTTCATAGCGAGTCTTCTTACCTTCTTATTGATGTCGAATCCGTAAGCACGGGGCTTAGGACCGTGTGCGATACCACCGTGGTACCACTGGGGAGCTCTTGTTGAGCCCTGTCTTGCGCGGCCTGTTCCCTTCTGTCTCCAGGGCTTTTTGCCGCCGCCGCTTACTTCTGCACGTGTCAGGGTTGACTGTGTGCCCTGACGCTGATTTGCAAGATAGTTGACAACTACAAGATGCATAGCTGAGGTATTGGGTTCGATACCGAAGATACCTTCTGCAAGCTCGAGGTCTGAAACCTTCTTGCCGTTTACGTCGAATACTGATACATTAGGCATTTCTTAAGGGCTCCTTTCTTATGATTTCTTTACGCTGTTCACTACCATTACGATGCCCTTTTTGGGACCGGGGATAGCACCCTTGATAGCGATGAGATTGTTTTCTGCATCAACCTTAACTACATCAAGGTTCTGAACTGTAACTCTCTCTGAACCGAGGTGACCTGCCATCTTCTTGCCTTTGAAGATTCTGGCGGGGTCGATAACGCCGAGTGAACCTGCGTGTCTTGCGACAGGACCTGTACCGTGTGTTTCCTTAAGTCTGGAGAAGTTCCATCTTTTGATAACACCGGCAGTACCCTTACCCTTGCTTGTGCCGACTACGTCTACCTTTTCGCCTGCAGCAAAGATGTCTGCCTTGATGATGTCGCCTACGTTAAGAGCGCTGTCGTCCTCAAGTCTGAATTCCTTAAGAACCTTCTTGGGAGCAACGTTTGCCTTGTCGAAATGACCTTTCATAGGCTTGTTTGTTCTTGTTACCTTTTTGTCCTCGAAGCCAAGCTGAACAGCGTTATAGCCGTCGTTTTCGATCGTCTTCTTCTGAACAACTGCGCAAGGACCAAGCTCAACTACTGTTACGGGAATTACGTTACCCTTTTCGTCGAAAACCTGTGTCATGCCGATCTTTCTGCCGATAAGACCTTTTTTCATTTTGATATCCTCCTTTGGTTATTGGTTGCCTTTGGCAACTTGACCTGTTTCCGTAAGATGTTTACTGTCGGGTATAGAAATCAGTTATTTATCTTTTGATTTCGATTTCAACACTTGCGGGAATTTCAAGATTTGTCAGAGCCTCTACTGTTTTGGGAGTAGGTCTGATGATGTCGATGAGTCTCTTGTGAGTTCTCTGCTCAAACTGCTCACGGCTGTCCTTATACTTATGAACAGCACGAAGGATTGTAACTACTTCCTTTTCTGTGGGAAGAGGGATGGGACCTGAAACAGTAGCGTTTGTTCTCTTAGCTGCTTCAACGATCATCTCTGCTGCCTTGTCAACAAGGTTGTGGTCGTAACCCTTGAGTCTGATACGGATCTTTTCCTTTACTGCCATTTTGTTTGCCTCCTAATAAGAATTAGTAGGGCGTTGCCTTTTTCGTATGCTTTTCCGGGTGTTTGCACGCCCTTCTTTAAAAAACCGGAAACGCAATATTTCCGGTCGCCGCTTCGAAAAAAGCACAGTTCACCCCTATACGCTGTTTAAGTCCGAACCGGGGCATAGCACCCCTGCCGACACTTAACGCAAGATAACAGCGTTAAAGATGAAATATAGATCGCCCGGTTTTAAATCGGACATACTCCGCGGAAATTTCCTGCCTCAGGGTCAGCCACCTCCCGCATCATCGCATATCTTGAGGTTGTGTGAAGACAGAGTTATACCCAAACCCATTTCACACGCTCGTATATACTATCATAATATTTCGTCATTGTCAACCAATTTTTGAAAAATTCTTTGTGAAAAATGCAGATTTTTAATTTGTTCATAAATCGGGTCTAAATGTAGTGTTTATAAGGGTTTACAGCACCAAATATGTGCTTTTTTCGTTTACTGTTTTAACCTTTTAAAGTGCAGCGAACACGAGGAAAGGTGTAAATTAATTCGGAAATGAGTAAAATCACAAGGAGTACAGGCTCACTGTGCTGAACGCACAGATGAACCCGACCCCTTGTGATTAAAGTTCTTTACTTTCTTTATTGCTTGAAAGGAGTTGCTTTATTCACTTTTACACAAAATTTTCGGCGGTCTCTGGCGGAGAGGTTTCAACGCTAAAGGACAGGCCAACCGTGACCTGTCCCCTGTTATATTCAATTATGCGATTACACCGCTGTTTTGACCGGCTATGCTTACAGATGATGTACCCGTGTAATAACTTGACATTATTTGTCCGTTATTGATGCTTACAACACCACCGGGATAACTATAATTATTCCAACCAACAGCAAAAACTGTTCCTGACGCTTCACAAGCAGTAATTATACCGTCGTTTACAGCAACTATTCCGCCTGCATATGCTTTTTCACCTGTTTTAGCATTGGAAGATACATTCGCTTTAGAAACACAGGAAATAATCTTTCCTTTTGCAGAATTATATTTTGCTATACCGCCGGCATATGCATCGTGATAGGAAGAAACACTTACGGTAGCACTAACTTCACCTGACGACATACAATTAGTTATCGTTCCATAATTACCAAGAGCTATCATTCCTACACTCACTATATCTCCTGTTGCTATTGTTGTAATACCGTTAACATCGCAACCCTGCACCTTACCATAATTATCCTTAACAAGTAAAGCCGTATTATTTCCCACCACACTGCAACCAACCATATTCACATTCTTAATGGTACCCTTTTCGCCTACGGTGTCAAAAAGAGCCGCTGTACCCGAAATGTTCTTTATGGCTTTTCCCGCACCGTCATAAGTACCGGTGAAGGGCTGGTCAGCGGAGAACAGCGAGGGAATGGAGGTGTAATTAAAGTCGATGTCATTTACCTGCTTGTAATAAGCAGAGGGATATTTTACTGTCTTTTTGAGATGTGCGATGCTCTGAACGGTAAAGGGATTAGTCTTTGAGCCGTTACCGTCTGCGAAATCGTTCTTTGCATTAAAGGTGAGATAATCGGAATAAGAAACCTTTGAGCCGATTTTTACCTTTACTCTGTAGCTTCCCGTGGAAACATATTTGCCTTTGGTGTTTTTACCGTTCCAGGTGAAGGTGTATTTTTTGTTCTTTGTAAGCTTTTTGAGAGTCTTTTTATATACGGTATCGCCTGCGGCATTTTCTACCGTAACGGTAGCCTTGTATGCATTGTACTTCTTCGGATTTACTGTTACAGTAGCTGTGCTTTCTCCCTTTACGAAGTAGCCGCCGCCCGTTACCTTGAAGCTTGCGGATGCGGTTACATTTCTGTCCTTTACGGTTACGGTGCATTTGTATTTCTTTTTTCCTGCCGTAGCTGTAATGGTGCATTTACCGGGAGCGACACCTGTAACCACGCCCTTTGAGCTTACCTTTGCTATCTTTTTATTGCTTGTAGTCCACTTTACCTTGCCCTTATAGTTTTTAAGCTTAAGAGTAGCGGTTGATTTGTAGTATACCGTTTTCTTTTTGGCCGAAATGGCGGGAGCTTTCTTTTTTGCCGCCTGTGCCGTTACGGTAAAGGGTGTGTCGTAATCTCCGCTGATAACCGGTGCCGTCAGAAGCGCCAGGCTTACCATCATAAAAGCGAAAATCCGTGTGAGCTTGTTTGTCATAAAAATTCCTCCTGTCTGATTTCGTAAGTTTACACTATATTTTTATATTATAAATTTATAGTTATGATTATAATATATGAAATGTTCATTTGTCAAGATAAAATAGTAATATAAGCTGTATTTTTCGGTAAAATAAATTTAAGGAAGAAAGCGATATGACGAATGAATTTATAGAAATCAAAAAAAAGACTCACAAAAAGGGAGACGACGGATATAAAATAGTATCCGTAAGAATGAAGGACGAAACCATCGAGAAATTAGAGATAATAGCCGAAGAAAGCAACCGCTCGCGGAATGAGGTAATCAATATGCTTCTGGAAAAGGCTGTGGAAATCGTTAAAATCAGCGAATAAAAAATGCTCTCCGTCTGCATTGGCGGAGAGCTTATTATTTATCTTGTACTGAGCATCAATGGATAAACAGTGACAGCACCGTTAAAATAACCGAGCCGAATACAGGTATAAGCACAGAAGCTACAGACCAGGTCTTAAGGCTTGTCTTGATGTCCATACCCGAGAAGTTCGTAACCACATGGAAATAAGAGTCATTAAGATAGCTGGGACACATAGTAGTGAGACAGAGAGCCAGGGCGGCGAGGTAAGGATTTACTCCGAGTGTAGCCATCATGGGAGCGATAATCGCTGAGCCTGTAATCATAGCCGTGGTACCCGAGCCCTGAGGGAATCTCATAATAACGCCTATTATAATAGGAACGAGGATGCCCGGTACGCCCATAGCAACTATCCAATCTGCCATAATACCTGCGGCGCCTGTTGCATTGATAACTGCACCGAGAGCACCGCCGGCGGCTGTGATAAACACGATGGGCCCTGCATCACGGCAAGCTTCCTGCATAAGGTCAATACAGGTCTTTCTGTCGAAGGTACGGCAGAGAAGGAAAGCACCCATACACAGAGAAACGAAAAGAGCGATAACAGGCTGACCGAGGAAGGTTACCACAGAAGCAAGAGTAGTGCCTGCGAGAGAAGAAATCTGTCCTACGAGAGTATTAGCGAAAATAAGTGCGATGGGAACTAACAGAGTGGCAAAGGAAAGACCTGCCGAGGGAAGCTTTTCCGAAGCAAGAAGCTCAGCGAAATCTGAAGTAACAAGTTCTTCGCCTTTTTTCTGCTTTTCCTGAATACGATCGAGAACTGTCAGCTGTTCAGGTGTGTATTTACTTCTGTCGATTTCATAGGGAACGATAAGATCGGGATATTTTCTGCCGAAATATCTGAAAAGGAATACCGAAAAAACGAAAAGAGGAACAGACAGTCCTATACCTGCAAGAATAAACAAACCGAGATCGATAGCGCTTCCGTTTTCATTAAAAGTAGAAACAACAGCCAACGGACCGGGTGTCGGAGGAACGAGGAAGTGAGTTATGTAAAGCCCCATACCTAAAATACCGCCAAGACCGACCATCGACTTTTTAGTGAGTCGTGAAAATTCTTTAGCTAAAGAGGAAAGAATAACGAAGCCGGAATCACAGAAAACAGGAATAGAAACCACAAAGCCTGTGAGACCTAAAACTACGTCACAGTTTTTAACTCCCACCAGTTTAAGAATAGTAAGAGCCATACGCTTTGCTGCACCGCTTTTTTCCAGGAAGATACCCATTATACAGCCAAAGCCGATAACTACACCTATACTTGCCATAGTGTTACCGAAGCCTTTTGTAACAGTGCTTACACAGCCTGTGAGAGTTTCCACCACTGCACCCTCAGGACCGAAGGGCATAGCGAGAACAGCGATAAGAATAGCTGAAATAATAAGAGATGGAAATGCATGCATTTTCGTAAAGATAATAAGCAGCATCATAACCACGATGCCTATTGCCATAGCTAAAACGGGATGAAGCATAATACAACCTCCAAAACTGTTTTTTTAATATATATACCATAAATAGTCTTTTTCGTCAAATAAAGTCAGGTGTATATCCTCACTTATATGAAAAAATATTTCTATTACAGATTTTATAAAACAAAACATTTGACATATTAATATATTTGTATTATTATATAATATATGTTATTTCATTTAAGAAAGGCAGTGTTTATATATGAGCTCCTGTTCAGGTAACTGTTCATCCTGTTCTTCCTCCGACTGTAAGGACAGAGATTTACACCTCAAACAAAACGAATACAGTAATATCAAAAAGATTTATGCCGTTGTCAGCGGTAAGGGTGGCGTAGGTAAATCCTCCGTAACCTCACTTCTCGCCTGTGCTATGCAGAACAGAGGTATGCAGACAGCTATTCTCGACGCAGACATCACAGGTCCCTCTATCCCTAAGGTTTTCGGTATAAGCGGTCAGGCCGAGGCTGATGCCAGTGGTATTATCCCCAAAGAAACAAAAACAGGCATCCGTATTATGTCTATTAACCTTCTTCTTCCCCAGCAGGATGCTCCTGTAGTATGGAGAGGTCCCGTAATCAGCGGTGCCATTCAGCAGTTCTTTACAGAAGTCGCCTGGGGCGATGTGGATTATATGTTCGTGGATATGCCTCCCGGAACGGGTGATGTTCCGCTTACGGTTTTCCAGAGTCTTAAGGTAGACGGTATCATCGTCGTCACTACACCTCAGGATCTCGTCGGACTTATCGTTTCCAAGGCAATCAATATGGCTTCGATGATGAATGTTCCCGTAGTAGGCCTTATCGAAAATATGAGCTACTTCACCTGTCCTAACTGCAGTGAGAAGCATCACATCTTCGGTAAAGGCTCTGCAGACGAGGTTTCCGAGCGCTTCGGCATCCCCGTTCTCGCCAAGCTTCCCATCGATATGCGTACTCCCGCTCTTGAGGATAAGGGTGCCATCGAGCTAAGTCGGAGGCCAAGCGGTCTTAGGAAGACA
>JAZUOC010000061.1:0-12412 GCA_045604465.1 Acutalibacteraceae bacterium | reverse complement strand
CTCACAGAACGACATGGCTACGATCCGACTTACGCCCTCGGTATCGATGTGAGAAGAATTACCTGGAAGCGCTGTGTGGATATGAATGACAGACAGCTCCGTTTCATCACCGACGGTCTCGGCGGCAGAATAAACGGTACTCCCCGTGAGGACGGATTTGACATTACCGTGGCAAGTGAGGTTATGGCTGTTTTATGTCTTGCCTCATCGGTAACAGACCTTAAGGAAAGACTTTCCCGAATCATCGTCGGCTATAACTATAAGGACGAGCCTGTTACCTGCGGTCAGCTTAACGCTGCAGGTGCTATGACTGCCCTTTTAAAGGATGCTCTTAAGCCTAATCTTGTCCAGACTCTCGAAGGCACTCCCGCTTTCGTTCACGGAGGACCTTTCGCTAACATCGCTCACGGCTGTAACTCAGTTATCGCTACCAAGACTGCTCTTAAGATGGGCGATTATGCTATCACAGAGGCAGGCTTCGGTGCAGACCTGGGTGCCGAGAAGTTCCTCGACATCAAATGCCGTATGGCAGGTCTTGCCCCCTCGGCTGTGGTTATGGTCGCTACCATCCGTGCTCTTAAAATGCATGGCGGTCTTCCTAAGACTGCTCTCGGCGAAGAAAACATCGAGGCTCTCGAAAAGGGTATCCCCAATCTTCTCCGCCACGTTTCGAATATAAAGAATGTATACAAGCTTCCCTGTGTGGTTGCCGTTAACCGCTTCCCCACAGACACAGATAAAGAAATCGATTTCGTTATCGCCAAATGCAAGGAGCTGGGCGTAAATGTATGTCTTTCCACCGTATGGGCTGACGGCGGCAAGGGCGGCGAAGAGCTCGCTAAGGAAGTAGTCCGTCTCTGTGAGGAAGAGGATAATTCAGCCTTCACCTTCTCCTACGATGTAAACGACACCATCGAAGGCAAGATTAAAGACATCGTTACCAAGGTTTACGGAGGTAAGGATGTAGCCATTCTCCCCTCTGCTCAGAAGCAAATTAAAAAGCTCTGCGATATGGGACTCGATAAGCTTCCCGTCTGTGTAGCCAAGACACAGTACAGCTTCTCCGATGACCCGACCAAGCTCGGCGCACCCGAGGATTTCACCGTAACCGTAAGAAACGTAAAGGTTTCCGCAGGCGCAGGCTTCATCGTAGTTCTCACAGGCGACATTATGACTATGCCCGGTCTGCCTAAGGTTCCCGCCGCTGAGAAGATAGATGTGGATGCAGAAGGAAGAATAACAGGGTTATTCTAATGCAGAATGCAAAGTGCAGAACGCAGAACGGTAGATAAGTTTTTAAGGATAAAGCGATATTCCGCCAAGTAAACAGGATAATGAAAGCCATTGTAAAAGTTGAAGTCAGCTTTTACAATGGCTTTTTGGTTTTATAGGGACACGGCGTGCCGTGTCCGCCGATAACATAAATATTTCATCTGTTTTATTTTTATCATCTGAAATAGAAAAAATCAATCTTGACAAACCATTCTTTCCGTGCTACACTATACATAGAACACATAGGTATATCGAAATTCTATGCAAGGAGGTTTGATTATGAATATCAAAAAAGAGCTTACCAAAGGAAGCAGCTCACTTTTAGTTCTATCTGTCCTCGAAAAGGAGGATATGTACGGCTATCAGATAGTACGGGAAATCGAAATGCGCTCCGATTCTGTCTTCACTCTTAAGGAAGGCACTCTTTATCCTATTCTCCACGCCTTCGAAAAAGACGGCTATGTGAAGGCATATTGGACAGAAAGCGAACAGGGCAGAAAGAGAAAATACTACCACATCACCCGAAAAGGTCTCGAGGCTCTTAAGGAAAACAAAGAAGAGTGGGAAGCCTACTCTGTGGCTGTAAAGAAGGTTATCACCGCAAAGGCGGTGCTGACTTAAGGTTGTTCTTCACCTTGTCATCTTGAGCATAGCGAAAGATCTTTCATATACGTTCAAAATGACAATTCCGAGGAAATGCAAAATCAATGTTACCTTAAGGGAGGTGTTAATATGACCGTGAATGAATTTATAAATTCCTTTTTACCTGACAATATTTCTAAAAAGAAAAGACAGCAGTTGTACGACGAAATAGAATGTCACATCCTCGACAGGGCAGATTTTTACATAGAAATAGGCTACGACAAGGAAACGGCACTTGCGAAAAGCATGGAATGCTTCGGTGAAGAGAACGAAATGAAGGAAAACATAAAAAAGGATTTCGAGGAACTTTACCGCGAAAGATGGTACTTTGCACTTATTGCAGGACTTATACCTCTGATTTTTAATACGATAATCGGATTTACGGGAGCGTTTATTCACTCCGCCGACAAGCTTGGCGATCCGTCAGATAGTGCAGTATTTATAAGCTCTCTTTCCGTCGGCTTCGTGATTTTACAAATCGCCTTTTGCTTTATGAAGGGCTTGCGAAAAAGTCTTATTGCTACGGGAATTTCAAATCTGCTGATACTGTGTTCCCTTATACTTATCACTTATCCCCAGTCAGCTTTCTTTGCTCTCGCTCTTAACGCGTCCTATCTCCTTGAAAAGTTTACACCGCTGATAATGAAAGGTGTCGCCGACAGTCTTCCGGATTTACTCTCCTTCTCAGGCGCTTGTGTTTTTATAATAAGTATAGCATCTGTTTCATTTGTTCTTGCCGGAACAGTAAAAAGAAAATCAAAGGTAGAACATAAAACCTTGAAGGTCTTTTCTGTTCTGTCAACCGTTGTAGTCACCCTTTCATTTTTCAGCTCTGTAATTTATTCCAATGCCGATAACTATTACAGAAAATATCGCACCTGGTTCAACCCGAGAAACGATACGGTGACAGAAAAAACACTCAGTGTTTTCGATTCGCTTCCCCTCGGTTGTACATATAAAGACGCTACGGCTTATCTCGAACATCTCGGATATATAAATACTGAAGACTATATAAAAACTCTCAGTCGTAATGAGAAGAAAATGTTCCGCTATAATATCAGCGAAATGGATTTCTCATTTGACGGAGAATATATAGCTTTCTTTGAAAAAGAGAGAAAATCCTACAGTTCTGATGACAACGGCTTTATATTCATAAAAACAGATGAAAACGATCTGATAAACGGCAAAGGCATCGGTGTCGCCTGTCCCTTTAAAGACAAATACGGCTCAAAGCATCACTACTGCGGAGAAGTCTTTGATACAGGCAAATGTGAAGAAGACTTCATAAGCACCGAAAAGGGTGACAGCAAGAACGAGGTGCTGAAAAAATTTGCAAAAGAAAACGGACATTTATATTCGCACTTTTCAGAGACTGAAAACGGAGTGCAGAAGGATTACTGCCGTATTCACAGCTACGGATCCCCCTCGGAGCATAATCTAAATGACTACAACAAGGACAGAGATATATTTATTCAGCTGTGGTTTACCGACGGAAAGCTCGGAAAGGCCACCTTCGAATACTACGACTTTCAGTATAATAAAGAAGTCATAAGAGAAATAGAATAACTCTTAATACTTTTTTATTTTTCACTTTAATTTGATTTAAAGTAACACATCTATAATGTGATTGTGCGATGGGAACTGACAAGTGTTTTTTTCCGATTTTTCACTTGTCTCCCTCCTTCCCACCGCACTCCCCTCTCCTTTCAAAATATACGTAAAGAAGCCAGGCTGACCGCTTGGCTTCTTTATTGTATTACTCATCCGTCATTAAGACAAATAACAGGCGGATAATATCCGCCCCTGTAACCAATTTGTGACAAACTTCTCCATCTGTCAGTGGTACACTCTTTTTTACACAATAAAGAAAAGGAGTGTTTTTTATGATTTGTCAGAAATGCAATCACATTTTAAAAGGAAGTGAAAGCTACTGCCCCGACTGCGGAAGTCCCTGCATTAAAGAAAAAGAAGTTTATAAAGAGGCTCAGACACCTTCGGTAATCTTTTCATCAGACAGAGAGGTTTCCTCGAATATTTTCACCGATGAAATGCCGCCGAAGCACCGCCGTGAACAGCCTCAGGAGAAAAAATCCAGAACAGGGCTTTATCTTGTTATCGTGCTGTGTGCCGTATTAGTAGGAGTGTTCGCCGTGGCGGGAACAGAGCTGCCCGTTATTTCCACCGCCATCGCATCTATTTTCTCCTCCGCCACACCCGAAGAGACTACCTCGCCTACCACCACCGCCACAGACTATAAGCCTGACGCGGGAATAGTGGCACCTCAGGTAAACTACCGTACTACCGTCGCTTACATCACCGGTGACAAGGGACAGGCTCTTCGCAAAGGTCCTGACAGCTCCTACGGTCAGATTGATGTTCTTCCTGTGGGCACCGATGTACACATCGTCGGCGGTGCAAGTGTGGACGGAAAATGGGTGTATGTCTATGTTCCGGACAAGGATGCTTACGGCTGGACAGACGATTCCTTCCTTTCCTCGGTGATTAATGATGTGAGTGTACAGGAGGAAGAAGAAAGCACACTTAAGAATAAGGAGTGAGAGAATAAATATCATAAGGGCAGGTCAGCCGTGACTTTCACGGACAACCTGCCCTTTATTATTAATTGTATATCAGAGGCTGTTAATCATAGAAAGGTGCTCCGCATAAAAGTCCTTAACCTCATTAGGAACAGTCATACCGCCCTGAAGAGACATGTGGTCGCCATCGTAGGTGGGCATAATGTTCCACATTCCCTTTTCTATATTACCAGCATCGAAAGCTTTAGCAGGAGCGCCGAAGGGAGCAGTGGCAGACAGAGTGTTTACGAGACCGTCATTCTGCTGCCAGGATTCATCGATAACATAGCCACCCTTTGTAACACCTGTGTATGCGCCCATAGCCTTAGAAGAGGCGACGAAAAGAGATTCCATTTTCTTTTCCACAGGAGCATAGGTACCGTCCTCCTTCTGCTCTGTAGCACTGCAGGGGAAGGAAAAATAATAGGCATCTTCGAGTGTAAGGATAGTCTTGTTCAGCTCGACAGCATTATCGATATACATATCATAGGATGCATAGTCCTTTTCGCTTCTGTTATCCGCAGTAACACCTGTAGCTGTCCTTATCAGAGAAGAAAGCTTATATTGAATCTCATTGGTAAGACCGCCGAGTGCATTCTCCGCCTCAGGCATATCCTCTTTATCCACCATATAGGCTGTGGTACCGTTATGAGGTGCCGCCAATGCAGTTATACTGTAAATCCAGTCTCCCTTTCCGCCCTTAAAGAAATCGGAAAGCTCCTCCTCAGGTGTAGCCTTGATTTCAGCTTCAGCACCCTTTTCCATTATACTTGCGAAAAGTCTCACCGTAGCACCGCCGAAGGAATGTCCTAAAAGATTGATCTTATCCTCGCTGCTGAAGGAGTCGATGAGTGCTCTGCCTGTGTAGTCCGTACCGTATCTGTCGTGACCGCACTCCTCACTGTGGACTTTACCGTAGTCTACTACATTACCCGTAAGCTGTGCGTAAAGCTCACAGGCTCTGTCCCATGCACTGAAGGTGGGTGCCACGGAAGCGGCATAGCAGTCGAAGCCCTTATCGTTAAGATATTTCATAAGGTCGCCGCCGAACATACCCCAGTAGGGCATAACCTTGTAAGCGTCATCATAGCTTCCCCAACCGGAAAGGCCGTGAACGAAAACATATTTGTAGTTCGTGTTCCAATTACTGCTGTCAGCCTTTATACATTCCCCGGAATAACCGAAAAGCATCGCCACAGAAATAACAAGACTGATCATTTTATATACAATATTATTAATAAAAACCTGCATTTTTTATATCTCCTTTAATTTTATGATTACATAATATCATAAATTATCCCCAAAAGACAATAGATTTTTTTCTTTTAAAAGATTTTAATATTCATCTGCCCACAAAATATACAGTAAAAATACATCCAAACACTTAAACCCTTGTGTGTTTTTGTATATTTTCTTGTTCATATTCAAAAAATATGAATAAAAATGTATTTTTATTAAAAAAAGACTTGACTTTTGCATAAATGAGTGTATAATCGTATGCATACTTTCAAAAACAGAGGAGATATAACTATGAAACAGATTAAAAAAATTGTACTTGCTTATTCAGGCGGTCTTGATACATCCATCATCATTCCTTGGCTTAAGGAAAACTACGAAGGCTGTGAGGTTATCGCAGTTTCAGGTGACGTAGGTCAGGCATCAGAGCTTGACGGACTCGAGGAGAAGGCTATCAAAACAGGCGCATCAAAGCTTTACATCGAAGACCTTAATAAAGAATTTGTAGAAGATTACATCTACCCCACTCTTAAGGCAGGTGCAGTATACGAGGGTATGTATCTTTTAGGTACCTCCTTTGCCCGTCCCCTCATCGCCAAAAGAATCGTAGAAATCGCCAAGGCTGAAGGTGCAGATGCTATCTGCCACGGCTGTACAGGTAAGGGTAATGACCAGGTCCGCTTCGAGCTCGCCATCAAGGCATTCGCTCCGGAAATGGAAATCATCGCTCCCTGGAGAGTCTGGGAATTCAAGAGCCGTGAGGACGAAATCGAATACGCTATCAAAAAGAATATTCCTCTCAAAATCACAAGAGAGACAAACTACTCAAAGGATAAGAATCTTTGGCACCTTTCTCACGAGGGTCTCGACCTGGAGGATCCCGCAAACGAGCCCAAGTATGAAGAAATTCTCGAAATGGGCGTAACACCCGAAAGTGCTCCTGATAAAGCCACCTACATCACCATCGGCTTCGAAAAGGGCGTTCCCACCACTCTTAACGGTGAAAAGCTCGACGGTCCCGCTATGGTCAAGGCACTCAATAAGGTTGGCGGCGAAAACGGCATCGGTATCGCAGATATGGTAGAAAACCGTCTCGTAGGTATGAAGAGCCGTGGAGTTTACGAAACACCGGGCGGAACCATCCTTTATAAGGCACACGAAATGCTCGAACAGCTCTGTCTCGACAAAGAAACACAGCACCTCAAGAGTCAGCTCTCAGTTAAATTCTCCGAGCTTGTTTATAACGGTCAGTGGTTTACTACCTGCCGTGAAGCTCTTTCAGCTTTCGTAGACAAAACACAGGAAACTGTAACAGGTGAAGTCAAGCTCAAGCTTTACAAGGGCAACATCATCGGTGCAGGTATGAAGTCACCCTACTCACTTTACAGTGAAGAAATGGCTACCTTCGACGAAGATGACTGCTACGACCAGATGGACTCTCAGGGCTTCATTAATCTCTTCGGTCTTCCCCTCAAGGTCAAGGCTATGCTTTCCAAGGATTGGGATATTAAATAATTATCACATATTAAGGGGCTGTCAAATGATAGCCCCTTTTTTCACAGTGACCTATTGACAAAACAAAAATTTTTTAGGATAATTACCGTATTACAAGGATCATTACGTAGGGACACGGCAAGCCGTGCCCCACCGAAACGAACCTTTTTGATATTGCGGTGAACATTTATCGATAAAAACACAAACAGGAGGAAAACACTATGCCCCTTTGGACAGGAAGATTCAAAAAAACACTCGACAGTAAAACCAATGATTTCAATTCATCAATTTCTTTCGACAGCCGTATGTACGCTCAGGACATAAAAGGCTCCGTCGCTCATGCAACCATGCTCGGAAAACAGGGCATAATAGCTAAGGAGGAAAGCGAAAAAATCGTAAAAAACCTTAAGGAAATACTTAACGATATAGATGAAGGCAGACTCGACTTCGATATGACGGCCGAAGACATCCACACCTTCATCGAGGGTGAACTCACCAAAAGAATCGGCGACAGCGGAAAAAGACTTCACACAGCCAGAAGCCGTAATGACCAGGTAGCTTTAGACTTCAAGCTTTACCTTATCGACCAATACGAAAGAATCAACGGTTCATTGAGGGAGCTTGTGGATGCCATTCTCTTAAAAGCAGAGGAAAACTATGATGCAGTTATGCCCGGCTACACTCACCTTCAGCGCGCACAGCCCATCACCTTCGGTCATCATCTTATGGCTTATGTAAGTATGTTCAGCCGTGACCTCGACCGTCTTTCGGACTGGCTCGAAAGAACGAAGGTTTCTCCTCTCGGCTCAGGTGCTTTAGCAGGTACCACATATCCTCTCGACAGGGAATATGCCGCCTCCCTGCTCGGTCTTGACGGTAATGTTACCGACAACTCTCTCGACGGTGTTTCCGACAGAGATTATGCTCTCGAGCTTTTAAGCATCCTTTCCATTATAATGGTTCATCTTTCCCGTTTCTCCGAGGAAGTTATTATGTGGTGCTCCTGGGAATTCAAATTCATCGAGCTTGACGATGCCTTCTCCACAGGAAGCAGCATTATGCCCCAGAAGAAAAATCCCGACATCGCAGAGCTTGTGCGAGGTAAATCCGGCAGAGTTTTCGGCGACCTTCAGACACTTTTAACTGTTATGAAAGGGCTTCCCTTGGCCTATAATAAGGATATGCAGGAGGACAAGGAGGCTGTTTTCGATGCTCTCGACACCACTCTTATGTGCATCGAAACCTTTACCCCGATGCTTGCTACCGCTACAGTCTTACCTGAGAATATGAGAAAGGCCGCAGCCAAAGGCTTCATAAACGCCACCGATGCTGCCGACTATCTCGTCTACAAAGGTCTCCCCTTCAGAGATGCATATAAGGCTACAGGTCAATTAGTGGCTCTGTGTATCGATAAGGAGCTGACTCTCGAAACCTTGCCTCTCGAGGAATACAAGGCTGTATGCGATCTTTTCGAAGAGGATGTTTACAAAGCAATCGACCTGGATGAATGCGTTAAAAAGAGAACTGTAAAGGGCAGTCCCTCTCCCGAATGTGTTCTTCGCGAAATCAAAGACACACGTAAAAAACTCGGAATGTAATTAAAATAAAGTGACACTTTGAAAGAAAACAAAAATCTTACAAAGTGTCGCTTTTTGACTTTTATACGCCGAAAAACAAACATATTTTTCTTTTCTTTCCAAAAAAAGACATACTGTCTGCTTTTTTCGACAAGGTTTTCGATGCAGAAGATGTAGAATAAGGGTGAAAGAAAACACTTCTTTACATATTTTAAGAAAAGAGGAAGATTATGAGAGAAAAATTAATTATTATGTCAAACGCATTTTTACTTGCTTTGCTCGGAGTAAAAATTAAATTCTGTAACCGTCTGCTGATCTTGCTTTTCAGAAAAGGAAAAATGCTCTTTCTCTGCAGATATATCGACAGATATCTTCTGTCCATGCGAAAAGAATTTCTTATGCTCGAAAAAAGACATCTTTCCATTGTTTGCCTTGACATATAAGCTACAGTGAATTATAATTTCTGTAACAAGTAAAAGGAGAGATTAAAATGAAAGCAAAAGAATTTTCCTCTGAAAAGCTTCTGAAGCTTCAGAAAAGAAGGGAAAAAGAAATCGCTAAATGGGAAAAAGAAAAAGCAAGACCTAAAAAAAATTACTACTTTGCATATCTGGTGCTGATCATAAGCATAATCTATGCTACAGACGAAATCGCTTCCCAGATAGGTACACTGATGAAAACGGAAATCGCCAATGACCTTTTCTCTAAATTCGGCGAAAGCTCTGTAGGTATTCTGGACATCCTTTCCATTCTCGTCGTGCCCTTCCAGGCTCTCGGTCTTCTCTACCGCCCTCTGGCAGATAAATGGGGCAGAAAGAGATTTCTCATCATCAATACCTTCGGTATGAGCTTTGCTATGTTTGTAATTTTCCTTTCAGGTAACCTGGTAATGTATTTTATCGGTGCCTGTATGGTACAGTTCTTCATACCCCACGATATGCACGTGGTTTACATTATGGAATCCTCCCCTGCAAAGCACAGAGCAAGAATATACTCTTCCATAAAGTTCTTCGCCAATATGGCGGTTATGCTCGTTCCCGTTCTCAGACGTATGCTTATGACAGATTCCTCCCAGTGGAGAAACGTATATCTTATCCCCGCTATCGTAGGTATCGTCACTAGTCTAATCGCTCTTATGTTCGCAAGAGAGCCTGACACCTTCATCGATTCACGTCTGCGCTACCTTAAAATGAGTGAAGAAGAAAGACAGGCTCAGAAGGCACAGAAAAAAGCAGAGGATGCCCAGGGCGGTCTTATCCCGGCTCTTAAGTTTGCTATGAAACACCGTCAGCTCAAATGGCTTTACATCACATCGGCCATCGCAAACTTAGGCTTTATAGGCACCATAAACTATCAGGTAATTATGTCCTACGGCTATGCAGGCAACTACTTCGGAAAAGGGCTTTTCGAAACTCTCGATGCAGCACTCGAATCGGTCAGCATAGGAGATGTAACTACTGCTCTGTTTATGTTTCCCGTAGGCTGTGCAGTATCTCAGGTAATCATGGGCTTTATCTGTGACTCTAAGGGAAGAAAAGCCGCAGCGGTTACCACTGCATTCAACGGACTTCTCTTCTTCGTGCTCTTCTCCGTCGGCGCATCCATAGCCTTCAACCCCTACGTAGTAGGCTTCTGCTGCGGTGCTTTCATCGGAAGCTATTATTCAACCAATGATGTAATTATTATGATGATAGGTGAATCCTCACCGACCAATCTCCGTTCATCGACTATGTCCGCTCAGTTCATCGTAACTGCAGTAGGTGTGGCAATCTCATACATAATCAGTCTTCCCCTCATCACTGTTCTCGGAAACAGTGTTACGGGTATCGTTTCCTTCGCTCTTCTCGTTCCCGGCTTTATCGCAGCTCTTGTCTGCCTTATCCGTAAGACTAACGAAACCAAGGGCATCGATATGGATACCGTAACAGGCTGCGAGTGGGACTGATCGAACCTCTCTGTCAACCTTACGTTTGACACAGCCCTTTTCAGAAGAGGCTTATTTTCCCCACCGAAAGGAGTTAATAATATGAGTAAGATTTTAGTAGCCGGTGCGGGCCACGGCGGTCTCGTAGCCGCTATCCATCTGGCAAAAAACGGTTATGACATTACCGTAATCGAAAAAGAGAATCCCGACACCATAGGTCACGACTGGCACGACTGGCTCAGCTTCGATGCTTTCGACCGTTCGGGCATTGACCGCCCTGACGAAAGCACCTTTTTCCCCGGTATACCACAGGGCTTCCGCAATCCTAAGGCTACGGTAATGCTTCGTGTTCCCGTAGGAGAAAACTCTATCTGTATGGACAGAAAGCTACTCATCGCCTATCTCATTAATCTTGCCGAAAAAGCAGGTGTAAAATTTATCTTTAACACGGAAATCCTCTCTGCCGTAACAGAAGGTGCGAAAGTAAAGGGTCTCAATCTCCGTGACAGCGAAAGAATATACGCTCTTTACGGCGATCTTATCATAGATGCAGCGGGTATGTACTCACCTGTACGAAGAAACCTCCCCTCAGTCTGCGGAATCGAAAAGGAGCTTGAGGGAACAGGCGTTTTCCATGTTTACAGAGCCTATTTCAAAAACCTTACGGGTGAAAAAACTGATCCGCCTTATCTCATTAATCTTTTTAACCGTAATATCCCCGGTATCGGCTGGTCGGTTACTGACGAAAAATATGTAGACATCCTCATCGGTAAATTCGGCTCCGCAGGTCCTCTCACTGCTGACGAGGTCAATTCCTCTCTTGACGCATTCAGAAAGGAGTTCCCCTTCATCGGTCAGGAGATACTCCGTGGCGGCACATTTATGGATCTTCCCATCAAGCGTATGCTCCCCCTTCTCGTATGCGATGGCTATGCTGCCATCGGTGACAGCGCGGGTATGACCGTCCCTCTTAACGGAAGCGGTATCGTTCTGAGCATGAACGCAGGCAAGATTTTAGCTGAAACTGTAATGAAAGCTGCCGGCACCTACGACAAAAAGGCTCTTTGGCCCTATCAGTACGAATATTTCCACCACTACGCCAAGGACCTTATCATCATCGACAAGCTCAAGGATTTCTTCAATTATGTAAAAGGAGAACATGTGGACTACCTCTTGGAAAAGGAAATCCTCACCCCCGAGCTTATCGCGGTAGCCGACGGTGCGCCTCTCACTCTTTCACCTAAGCAGATAAAGCATATCATCGCCGTCTGCCCTCCCCTTCTTAAGCTGATTCCGCCACTCGTAAAAAATTTCCGCACCCTTCCCTTTATGGACTCAGTATGCAGAAAAATGCCTGAAATTTACAGTGAAGAGGCTGTAAATGCCTGGGCAGAGAAATACAAAGCTCTTTAATAGTACAAAATTTGCCGCCGAACAAAAAAATCGGCGGCAAATATAAAATATTTTTGAAAATCACTTGATTTTTTTCTTTGATTAGGTTATAATAACCAAGCTATATGGAGAGTTGTCCGAGCTGGTCGAAGGAGCACGATTGGAAATCGTGTAAGTCGCTAAAACGGCTTCGAGGGTTCGAATCCCTTGCTCTCCGCCAAAAAATAGAAGGTAGTGCCGACAGGTGCTACCTTTTATTTTTTCGATGAAATCAGAAGTAAGGGATTCGAACAAGGAGG
>JAZUOC010000060.1:0-16035 GCA_045604465.1 Acutalibacteraceae bacterium | reverse complement strand
TGTCGGCATCGCCTTATCTTCCCGGGCCGCTTCCAGCCAAGTATTGTCAGCACTGATGAGCTTAACTACCGTGTTCGGGATGGGAACGGGTGGACCCTCATCGCTAAAAACACCGACTAACGTGCGCTTTTGCTTACGCATTCGTTCAATCAACGTATGCTATTATACACAAGGGCACGGGGTTTGTCAATAGTTTTTCAGAAAAATTTTTAAAATTTCAGAGTTATTTTTTCACTTTTGCCTTTTTTAAGGAGAATTTTCCTAAGAAGAAAATATATTCCTACAGAAATAAGCACTGCCGCTGCACATAAAGCCAGATGAAGAAGAGTGTAGTCAGCGTAGGCCTCAGCCGCATCTTTACTCGCTTCGATAAGCTGCGCGTGGGTGTAGACGGCGAAGCCCTTCTCGTAACGGTAGCTGTAGCGGGCAATTTCTAAATTATTATAGGTAAAGGTTATCTCTCCGTCTCCGTCGGGGTCGAGAATCGCAATTTCACTGCTGTCCGTGCCGAAATCGGGGTAGAAGGTGTATTCCGTACCCTTGTCTGAGGGGCGGAGGTCTACATCCTCGAAGTGAGCATCTATATTTCCGTAGATTTCCTCGGGGGCATCTGCTTCCTTTTCCATCAGAGCCACGAAATCTGTGACGGGAACGAGGGTGTATTCAGCCTTTTCGTACATAAAATCCAGTCTGTCTTTGGCAGAAAAGCTGACATAAACCGTGAAAAGCATTACTGCACAGAGAAGACAGGAAAAGCCTTTCAGCAGGGAGGTCTTTTTTATTGTAAAGAGCTTGTCGGTACCGCTTATGAGCTCCTTTTTTCTTGCCGTCCTTTCGCACAGGAAAATCACTGCTCCCGAGGCAAGAAAGACAAGAAGGACGAGCATAAAATCTGTCACATAAAACAGTATCATCCTGGCTGAATAAAGGGTGAAGCAGGCCAGGGATAAATAAAGATTAAAAAGGGTTATGCGGTTGGCTTTTCTGCCGTAATTTTTCAGGTCTTCCTTGTCGGCGTATGGCGAAACAAGAGTGGAATTAAAGCCTCCTCTGAAAAGAGCCGTCAGAAGAATCGGTACGACGAGTACGGCTAAAAAAAAGAGATAGCCTGCATCGGAGCCTTTAAAATAATCTCCTATAAAGCCGCACAGCACTGCGATTACGGACAGGGCGACGCTGATATAATTTTTCGTTTTAAATCTGTTAAAGGCGATGTCGAGGGCGTAGAGAATACCCGTGTTTTTGGTTTCTGCATTTTCCTGTGATGATGAATTTTCGACCCTTTCGGTTTTCTCTTTTTCACCCCTGAGAAGCTCGTCGACGGTTATTCCGAAAATTTCGGCGATAACGGGAAGCAGAGAAATATCAGGTGAAGTTTCGTCACGCTCCCAATGGCTTACTGTCTTATCGGAAACGGAAAGCATTTCCGAAAGCTCTCTTTGGGTAAGCCCTTTTTCTTTTCTTAATGCGGCGATGAAAGCGCCGAGGGTAACCTTCATAAAAACCACTCCTTTTGGTTTTGCTGCTTTTCTTTTTTACAGCTTCAGTTTATCACGGGTAAGGATGTTTGTACACCCGATAAACAGAGAAAGGACTCTCAGAAAACGAGAATCCTTTATTTTATGGGGCTTACAGGTCGATTATCAGCTCGACAGGGCAGTGGTCGGAGCCGAAAATTTCACTGTGGATTTTTGCTTCCTTGATTTTATCCTTAGCTTCCTCGGAGACGATGAAGTAGTCTATTCTCCAGCCGGCATTCTTCTGTCTCGCCTGGAAACGGTAGCTCCACCAGGAATACGCACCCTCAAGCTCCGGATAAAGATAACGGAAGGAATCAGTGAATCCGCTGTCTAAAAGAAGTGAAAATTTTTCTCTTTCTTCGTCTGAGAAGCCTGCGTTTCCGCGGTTTGTCTTCGGGTTTTTAAGATCGATTTCATTATGAGCCACATTTAGGTCGCCTGTGTAAATTACAGTCTTGTCTTTTTTTAGGGAGATAAGATATTCTCTTAAATCGTCTTCCCATTTCATACGGTAATCGAGTCTTTTCAGTCCGTCCTGTGCATTTGGGGTATAGCAGCACACGAAATAGAATTCCGGAAATTCGAGAGTGATAAGTCTTCCCTCAGTATCGTGTTCAGCCTTGTCCATGCCGTAGAAAACGGAAATCGGTTCTTCCTTAGTGAATACGGCAGTACCCGAATAGCCTTTCTTTTCGGCGTAATTCCAGTACTGATGATAGCCTTCGAGGTTCAGGTCAATCTGTCCCTGCTGTAATTTCGTTTCCTGCAGGCAGAAAATATCTGCATCCAACTCTCTGAAGGCTTCGGTAAAGCCTTTGGTTACACAGGCACGAATGCCGTTTACATTCCAGGATATAAATTTCTTCATGATCTTGATTCCTTTCGATTGATTCGTTAAGTATTTTAGCATAAATTGTAAACTTTTTCAATACAATTCTCCTTCTGTGTTGACAAGGCAGAAGCTTTAATCTATAATGTCATTACTTATAGTGGGTTCTTTCGCCATTATAGTATTATATATATAATATAAATATTATCAGATTTCGGATAAAGTGATTACATTGAAGAATTGAGGTAACAGACTATGACAAAGAGAGTATTGGCATTTCTGATGTGTGCGGTGATGATTTTTTCATCAGCGCCTGTTTCTCCTGTGGCGGAGCTTTTTGACTTTGCTATTGCTGCTTCTGCGGTACAGGAGGGCTTCAAGGTAACCGTGCCTAAAATTACGGTCTTTGAAAAAAGTGAAGGGAAGCTTGTACCTGTGGCTACCTATAACGGAAATGTTATCGAAAGCGGTGTTACCTACAGATGGTCATCTTCGGACACTTCTGTCGCTACCGTCGATGAGAACGGTATCGTAAAGGGTATCGCTCCCGGTGAGGCTGACATTACTGTTATCGCTTCTTATCTCGGTATGGAGGTTACCTACACCCGTTCCGTAGAGATCGTACGCTTCAGAGAGGTCGATTCTCTTGAAACTGATATGAGTGCAAATATCAGAATGATCGAAAACGAAGAAAAGACCTTACGTGTAAGAGTGCTTCCCACTACAGCCACAGTAAAGGAGCTGGAGTGGAAAACCTCGGATAAAGCTGTTCTTGATATTGTTTCGTCGGGTGTAGACGAGGAAAACAGCAGATCCTATGCCAATGTCAAGGCTGTCAGCGAAGGTACTGCTACCGTGACCTATACCACTACGGACGGTACAAATAAGTCAGGCTCATTCACCGTAACCGTAAAGCCTCTCATAAAGTCTCTCTCTCTTCCTCCCTTTGTCGTACTTACCACATCCTCTTCGAGCTATGTAGTGAACTATAAAGTTCTTCCCACGAATGCGGGAAATCAGACTCTCTTCTGGTCAAGCGATAACACCTCTGTATGCTCTGTCGATGCTCTCGGTGTAATTACTCCCGGTACGAATAAGCTGCCCGGTACATGCTTCGTTACGGCAAGAACCACCGACGGCAGTAACATTACAGCCAAAACCTATGTGGTCGTTTCTGACGGAACTAAGAGCATCACTTTAGACAGAACCTCTCTTACTATGAAGGTGGGAGATAAGGATATCGACCTTACGGCCACTGCTGTTCTTAACTGCGGAATCGAATATAAGGATGCGGTAAACTGGATCTCATCAAACACTTCCGTAGCCACGGTAGATGCTCTCGGTATGGTTAAAGCAGTAGGTCCCGGAACTGCGAAAATCACTGCTTCGGCAGCCGACGGAAGCACCGTGAAGGCTGAATGTACCGTAAGCGTGACACAGCCCGTAAACGGTGTGGCTCTTCCCGAAAAAGAGGTATGCTGGATAAATGATACCCTTCTTCTTTCTCCTATATTCATTCCCTCAAACGCTTCTGACAAAAGAGTTACATGGTCATCCTCCGAGCCTGAGGTAGCCACAGTTACCGACACAGGTCTCGTAACGGCTAAAAAGGAAGGCAAGACAGTTATTTCCGTGACCACCGTCGACGGAGGACTTACAGCTTACTGTGAGGTCAGCGTAGAGGTTCCTCCCACGAGTGTAAGGCTTTCCGATTCCTCTGTCGTGCTCAAGGTAGGAAACAGCGACTTCGATAATTATGAACTCAGAGCTACCGTTGAGCCTGCCAGTGCAACCAATAAAAACGTAATCTGGTCATCATCAGACGAAAAGGTAGCTACCGTCGATGAAAACGGTAAAGTAACTGCAGTAGCAGGCGGTACGGCGATTATCACCTGTACCACAGAAAGCGGCGGTAAAAAAGCGATATGTAATGTTACTGTCAATGAAGATGCCACAAGCATTACCATCGTAAATGCTCCCACAGAGCTGTTCGTTACCAAGAATTATTTTCTCCGTATCGCATTCAATTCCCAGACAGTAACAAACAGAAAAATCGTCTGGAGCTCCTCTAATGAAGGTGTTCTCGAGGTAGACCAGAACGGTAAGCTTACTGCAAGAGCAGAGGGTAGCTCTAAAATCACTGCTACTTATACCACCGAGGAGGGCGGAATAATCACTGCTCAGTGCATAATTTTCGTAAAGCCTAAAATCCCGGTCGAAAGCGTTACTCTCAATATGAGTAAGCAGGTAGTCTACGCTAAGGTAGGCTCCAAGGTTTATCTTTATGAAACCGTAAGTCCTTCTGATGCGAGTGATAAGACCGTAACCTGGAAATCAAGTGCGAGCGATGTAGCTGAGGTCTTCACCAATGCAGGTACGGTAACGGCTGTAGCACCCGGTACTGCACGTATTACCGTAACTACAAATGACGGCGGTAAAACCGACTACTGCACCGTTAATGTTCTCGGACCCATTCAGTTCGAACAATCGACTGTCAAGGTAGGCGTAGGCCGTTCCGAGACGCTTAAGCTTGTGTCTGAAAATCCCGATAACACGAAAATTACATGGAACACCTCGAACTCCTCCGTGGCTACTGTAGACGCAAACGGTATAGTTACGGGTAAAAAAGCAGGTACCGTTACCGTAACGGCTACTACTCCCGGCGGTCTTTACAGTGCTTCCTGTAGGGTAAATGTGGTTATTCCCGTAACAGGCATAAAAATTAATGCCGATACCATAACCGTTCCCAAGGGTGAAAAAAGAAGTGTTACCGTGACCGTTTATCCATCCAATGCTACTGACCAGAGCGTTACCTGGTCTACACCTTCACAGACATTACCTATCATTACCGTAAATTCTACGGGACAGATAGAGGGAAAGAGAGTAGGCTCCACCACTCTTACCGTAACCACAAATGACGGAAAATACACCGATACTGTCAATGTCGAGGTTATTCAGCCTGTAACGAGCATAGAATTCTCATATTCCAGCATTACTCTCGATGCGGGCAAGAAAAAGACTCTCGAGCCGCAGTTAAGACCCATAAGTGCCACTAACAAGGATGTTAAGTGGTCCTCAAGCAATAAAAATATAGCTACTGTCGATTCAAAGGGTGTGGTTACTGCTGTTTCTGCAGGTACTGCTACCATTACCTGCTCTTCTGCTGACGGATTTTCCAAGCAGACTGTTAAGGTAACCGTCACACAGCCTCCCACGGGAATAAAATTCAGCAAAAAGAAGACTACTGTTAAAATCGGCACACCCGTAAAGCTGAATCCCACGGTTTTACCCGAAAACGCATCGAATAAAAATGTCATCTTCTCTTCTTCCGATGAGAAAATAGCCAAGGTTGCCGCTGACGGTACGGTTACAGGTGTTAAAAAGGGCACTGCCAAAATCACGGCTACCACAGCTAACAGTCTGTACAGTGCGGTTATAACCGTAAATGTCGAAAAGCCCGTAAAGAGCGTTAAGCTGAATAAGACCTCAATTACCATCGCTGTAGGTAAAACAACACTCATCACTGCTACTGTAAGTCCTAAGAGTGCATCAAATAAGGAAGTAAGCTGGAAATCCAGCGACAATGACGTGGCAACTGTCAAAAACGGTAAAATCACTGCCAAGGCACCGGGCTATGCCGTTATTACCTGTACCACAGAGGACGGCGGAAAGACAGCAGAGTGTACAGTATTCGTAAATCAGCCCGTAAAGAGCGTCAAGCTCAATAAGACGAAGGCTATTATGGACATAGACGAGAAAATTACTCTCAAGGCTACCATAAAGCCGTCCAACGCAAGTAATAAGGCTCTTAAGTGGACTTCAAGCAATAAGAAGGTCGTTAAGGTTACATCAAAGGGTGTGCTCAAGCCTGTTTCCACAGGTACTGCGACTGTAACCGTTACTACTCTCGACGGCGGCTTCAAGGCTACCTGTAAGGTTACCGTCGTAAAGAGAGTCAAGGCTGTGAGTCTTCCGAAGACTCTTACGGTTTATCTCGATGAAAAGGGTGAGCTCGATGCAGTCCTCACTCCCAAAAAGCCCAGTAATTCCGATGTCGAATGGAAGTCGAGCAAAAAAAGTGTAGCTACTGTTTCAAAGACAGGTGTTATTACTCCGAAGAAAAAGGGGTCTGCTAATATCACCGTTACTACAGATGACGGCGGCTTCAAGGCTACCTGTAAGGTTACCGTAAAAACTAAGCTCAAAAGCTTTAGTCTCAATAAAACAAAGGTGACTCTTAACACAGGTGCGACCTTCGCTCTCAAGGAAAAGAGAAAGCCTTCAGATGCTACTGAGGGTATAAAGTATACCTCAAGCAACAAGAGCGTAGCTACCGTAAGCTCAAAGGGTGTAATCACTGCTGTGGGCAGAGGTACGGCCACCATTACTGCGAAGAGTGAAAGAGGCATAACCGTGAAATGCAAGGTTACGGTAAAGCAGCCTGTAAACTCTATGTATATCAGCAGAAGCACAGCTTATGTGTATATGGGTGAAAGTCTTAATCTTACTGCAAATGTTCTTCCCAAGAATGCTAATAATCAGTCATTTACATGGATAAGCTCGAACAGCTCCGTAGCTGTCGTAAACGGCGGTACAGTCACACCGAAAAAGGTGGGAACAGCCGTGATTACCGTAAAAAGTGCAAATGGAAAAACTGCTTCCTGTACCGTAACCGTAAGACAGCATGTAACAGGAATTACTCTTGATAAAGCGGCAGTTTCTCTCGAGGCGGGAAAAACAGCTTCTCTGAAGGCTACAGTAGCTCCGTCCAACGCTACGGAAAAGGGATATACATTCTCCAGCTCGGATACTAAAATAGCTGAGGTATCCTCTTCGGGTGTAATTACTGCCAAGGCTCCCGGTACCGCCACCGTGACGGTGCGTTCCAAAGAGAACAATAAGACTGCTGTATGTAAGGTGACAGTCATTCAGAAGGTTACGGGTGTAGAAATCAGCACTATGGCTGAAACTCTTTATGTCGATAAGTACGGCGTAGGTGATACACTGATGCTCAGTGCAACCGTATTACCCTCAAATGCAACTAACAAGACTGTCAGATGGTCCTCCTCCGATGAAAGCATAGCTAAAGTTTCATCGACCGGTGTGGTTACGGCTGTCGGCTCAGGTGTGGCTCAGATTACCGCTACTACCGATGACGGCAAAAAGACAGCCGAGTGTAGTGTGACTGTTTTACGTCAT
This sequence comes from Acutalibacteraceae bacterium, assembly GCA_045604465.1. Classification (GTDB taxonomy): domain Bacteria; phylum Bacillota; class Clostridia; order Oscillospirales; family Acutalibacteraceae; genus UBA6857. Next base: position 8,487 of record JAZUOC010000060.1, on the reverse strand, counting down.
GTTTCGGGAATCACTATAGATTCATCGTCTGTTACGGTAAACAGAGGTCAGAGAATAAGACTTAATGCTACTGTAGAGCCTGCAGATGCCTTTAATAAAAATATTATCTGGTCATACGAAAACGAACAGATAGCCACTGTCGATGAGTACGGATGGCTCACAGGTGTTTCTGTAGGAAAGACGACGGTTTATGCCACTACCGTCGACGGAGAGTTCAGAGCGAGCTGTCTGATAAAGGTCAATGAGCCTGTAACGGGTATCAGTCTCGACATAACAGAGGTTAATTCTCTCTACAGAGACAATCAGGTGATTCTTACACCTACCGTATATCCCACTTCGGATTATGTGGCAGATGAAAATATCAACAGAGAGGTTATCTGGTCCTCCTCCGATGAAAGCATAGCAAGAGTTGAGGACGGTACGGTTACTGCTGTGGGCCCCGGTGAGGTCATCATTACTGCCACCACCGCAGATGGGGGCTTTGAAGCAGAGTGTAAGGTTATCTGCTTTATGCCTGTGGATCTTATTACCACAGAACAGGAATCTTACATCGTAAAGGTAGGCGATCAGTACAGAATAGAACCGACTGTTCTTCCTGAAAACGCTTCCTTCCCCGAGCTCGAATGGACTATCGTTTCAGGCGAAAGCTGCTTCTCCTGTGAAGACGGACTTATCACAGGTCTTTCGAAGGGCAGCGGACTCGTAAGAATCACAAGCGTCGATAATCCCGAGGTTATCAAGGAAATCGAAATCCGCATAGTTAAGAGAGTCGAAGGCGTAACTCTTGATAAGAGTGAGGTAACACTCAATAAGGGTGAGACAGCTACTCTTTGGGCTACGGTTCTTCCTAGCGATGCACATAACAAAAATTATACCTTCTCCTCCGATGACGAAAGTGTGGTAACCGTAAGTGACGACGGTACCGTTACTGCCATCGGCAGAGGTACGGCAAAAATTACCGTAACCACCGAGGATGAGGGATGCACGGCTGAATGTATCTTCACTGTAAAACAGCTCGCTGAGGAGATTGTCTTCGCTGAGAGCGAATATGTGGTAGGTGCAGGTAAAAATATTAATGTGGAAGCTGCTGTTCTTCCCGAGAATACTAATGATAAAAACCTTGATTGGGAATCTTCGGATTCTTCCGTGGCTACAGTCACAGACGGAGTGGTAACAGGTATCAGAGCAGGTGAAGCAATGATTACTGTCACTGCTACAGATACGGGAACGGTTAAGGCTACCGTTAAGGTTACTGTAGTCAAGCACGCCGAAAGTATAGAGCTTACGGCTGAAGCTGATACACTCTGGGTAGGAGACAGTGTTCTTCTCGAAGCAGAGGTTCTCCCGGAGGATACTACGGATAAGACAGTTACCTTCACTTCCTCCGATGAAAGTATTGCTACAATAGACAGAGAGGGCAGAGTTACCGCTGTTTCCGCAGGCGAAACGGGAACTGCCGAAGTTACCGTCAAGGCTGTGTCTGCATGCACAAGTGCGGAAAGTGAATACACCTTTACTGTAAGACAGCAGATAACCTCTGTAGATATCCCCGAGGAAGAAATAGTTCTTAAGCTCGGTGAGACACATACCTTCGAGCCTGTCGTTCTTCCCGAAAATGCTTTTGACAAGACAGTAACTTATACCTCATCCGATGAGAATGTGCTTACTGTCGAAAACGGCACAGTGGTTACCGTAGGTACGGGAACGGCTACCGTAACTCTCACTTCTGCCTGCGGTAAGGTCGAAAGAACGTGCAGCATAACTGTCATTGTCCTTCCGTCAGAAATAGAGATGGAAAAGGAGATTTCCGTAGAAAAGACGAAAAGCTATCAGCTTACACCTGTTCTTTCGCCTGAAAATGTAACCGAAACAAAGATTATCTATACTTCATCTGATGAAGAAACGGCCACAGTGGACGAAAACGGTCTCGTTACCGCTCACAAGGCAGGTACTGCGGTTATCAGAGCACAGAGTGAGGTAGAGGATGTCTTTGCTGAATGTAATGTAAATGTATATGTCCTCAGTGAAAGTATCGAGCTTACCGAAGAAAAATATGAGCTTTATATAGGCGAAGAGTTTACTCTCGGTGCTACGGTGCTTCCCGCTGATACGACAAATAAGAAGGTTACCTTCGCCTCCTCCGACGATGAAATAATTACTGTCAGCGAGGACGGTAAGGTCAAGGCCATAGATAAAGGAGTGGCTGCCGTTACGGTAACAGCTGAAGATACAGGCATCACATCTGTATGTGAGGTTATCGTAAGAAAGCATGTGGAAGGCATCACCATGAAAGAGGATGCGCTGGTTTATGTCGGCAGAGCACTTCAGCTGACAGCTGACATAACTCCCGCAGATGCAGATAATAAAAATATTATCTGGAAGGTAAGTGATACGAGAACTGCTTCCGTCAGCTCTGAGGGTGTTCTTACCGCCCATGAAAAGGGCTTCGTTCTCGTTACTGCAGAGACAGAGGACGGCGGCTTCAGAGCTGTCTGCTTCGTAGAGATAAGAACAGGTATCGACTCTGTTATTCTTGACAAGGAAAGTCTTCTTCTCGACAGAGGAGCCACAGAAACTCTGCGCTTCTCCGTTCTTCCCGTAAACGCTGACGAGAAAAAGATAATCTGGACATCCTCCGATCCTTCTGTAGCTGATGTGGATGGAAACGGCAAGGTAACAGCTACGCAGAAATCGGGTACTACGGTCATAAGAGCTACGGCTGCCGATAATCCTGATGCTTATGCAGAATGTACTGTAACGGTGAAAACTCCTCTGGAAACGATTTTCCTTCAGGAAAGCTCAGTAGCTTTAAGAAAGAATGAAACGAAAGAGCTTGTAGTGGCTTACCGTCCTGCGGATGCTACTGTAAAAGATGTTATCTTCAGAAGTGACGACAGTGAAATCGCTTCTGTAGATGAAAAGGGTATCGTTACCGCTCACAGTGCAGGTGAGACAAACATCACCGTAACCTCGCTCGAGGGTGGATATACCTCCGTCTGCAAGGTTAAGGTTTACAAGGAAATAGAAGGCTTCTCGTCGTTACCACTGGTAATAAGCAGAGGAACAGAGGCTGTCTGCCGAGTAGCCGCAGAGCCCTACGATCACGATGAAACTGTTATCTTCTCCTGTGATAATGAGGAAATAGCCACAGTAAATGAGGACGGACTTGTAACAGCGAAGAAGCCCGGTACGGCTAATATTACCGTAAAGGGTAGTATTTCAGGCATAAGTCACAGCTTCACCGTTACAGTCAAAGAGCCTGTGACGGGCGTTAAGTTCGAGCGAGACAGCGCGATTGTGGAAAAGAACGGCTATATTTTGGTTTCGTATAATATCCTTCCCGGAAACGCAGATAATATGGAAAGCATAGTTATTACTTCCTCCGATGAGGAGACAGCAAAGATTATCTATACCGAGGACGGCACCACGGACGGTACCGTCCAGGGTATAAAGGCAGGTACGGCGGAAATAACCGTTACCGTAACCACTAACGACGGTGTCTTTACGGATACATATACTCTCACGGTCACAGAACCGGAGAGTGAACAGGAATAATCAGAAAAACCATTGTAATCACTTCAAAGCGTGGTTACAATGGTTTTTTTACATTACATTATTATTTTATTTTCTGTAGCTTACTGCTGGGACTGACAGACCCGATACGGCGTGAGCTTTAATCGGGAATGTAATGAGCGATTTATCTTAAGCTTCATATTTTATCTTTCCGGCAATAATGGTTTTCTTTATTTCAAAATCGCCGTCAGTAATTATGATGTCTGCATCCTTGCCTGTTTCGAGTGAGCCTTTTGTCTTGTCAAGACCGATAACTGCGGCAGGATTAAGAGATGCACAGTTCACACATTCATAAAGGGGGATATCGGAATTAGTGTAAACATTCCATACACCCTTATTAAGATGTAATACGCTTCCTGCTACGGTTCCGTCCTCGAGACGGCAGACTATACCTTTATAAATAATCTTCTGTCCGCCGAGAGTATATTCTCCCTCGGGAAGTCCGCCTGCGGGAAGACAGTCGGTGATAAAGCAAAGCTTTCTGCCCTTAAGCTTCCATAACATATTATAGAAAGAGGAATCCACATGGAAGGTATCTACGATAACCTCAGCGCTTACATCGCTGTTAAGTGCCGCACCTACTACTCCGGGAGCACGGTGTGCGAGAGGTGTCATAGCGTTGAAAAGGTGAGTGACATGCTTTACTCCTGCATTAACACCCTTCATAGCAGTCTCGTAGTCGGCAGAGGTGTGTCCCATAGAGATAACCACATCTGTGTCACGGCATATTTCGCGGATAGCTGAGAAATCCGCTGTGTCTTCTTCCGGAGCAAGAGTGATGGTTTTAATTATATCAGCATATTCCTTTACGAAAGCGGCATCGGGCTTAAGGATATATTTAGCGTCTTGTGCGCCCTTTTTGCTTTCGCTGATGAAGGGACCTTCGGCGTGGCAGCCTAAAATCGCACTGCCTTCCCAGCTTTTGCTTTCCTCCTTAAGCTTACGGCATACCTCCAAAGCCTTTCGTATAACAGACATATCTTCTGTCATGGTGGTGGGAAGGTAACCTGTCACACCGTTAGCTAAAAGGCCCTTAGAAATGGTGCGGATGCTTTCCTCTTCGCCGTCACAGACATCCTTTCCGAGATAGCCGTGGATATGTAAGTCAATAAGTCCGGGGGCTACATAGCCTCCCTGTGCATCGATAATTTCGGCACCATCGGGGATAAGAGTCTCGGGAACTATTCCTTCGATCTTATCGGTGAAAAGCAGTGCACAGCTTTCAGCGATTCTGTCCTTTAGAATGATTTTTCCGTCTGTAATAGCTTTCATATTATCACTTCCTCGATAAAACAAATTTTTTCACTTTGATTTTAACAAAAAGTCGTATTATTTTCAATAGCCTTTACTGTTTTTTATAAGAAAAACATCTTTGCTGAAGGGTATGATAAGATGGGGGCGGGGAGCCAAGCCCCTGTAGACAGGGAGCAGCGGTGCCTGCGGTATCGCTGCTGACCGTGGACGGTCGCTTGGCTCCCCGCCTGACCGGCTGCTGTCTGTAAATTTAAAAGGATGCTCTTTAATAAGAATGTGACATCATTGACAAATAAGCGATATTTCTTTTAAGGTGAAATGATAAGTTAAAAACCACCGATATGCGTTATCGGCGGTTTTCGTCTTTTTCCGAAAAGCTGCTCAGCTTTTTCTCAGCCTTGAGAGAAGTCTTTTCATGTCCTCGGGTATTTCTGCCTCAAAGGTCATTTTTTCATTTGTTACCGGATGTATAAAGGTAAGGCTTCTGCAATGCAGAGCCTGTCTGCCGATATCGTCGTCTGCGGTGCCGTACATAGTATCACCGTAAAGGGGTGTACCCAAAAAGGCGAAATGAACTCTTATCTGATGAGTTCTGCCTGTTTCGAGTCTGATATGAAGCAGAGAGTAATTTTCTCCGTATTCCACAGGAAAATAGTGAGTAATCGCTCTGTCGCCTCTGTCGTCGGCAGTACGGTAGGTTTTTATAGGGTCGGGACGGTAAATCGGCTTGTTGACGGTACCTTTTTCCGTGTATCTGCCCGCAGGTATGGCTATGTATTCCTTTTCGATTTTACCGGAAAGCTTAGATGCTGCAAAGGTATTCAGAGCGCACAGAACGGCACCTGAGGTACCCTTGTCGAGTCTGCCTACGGCACGGAAAATGGCAGGCTTTTCTTTTTTTGCGAGATAACCTGCTACGGCATTGGCGAGGGTATCTCCCTGATGGTTATGGCTTTCGTGCATAGGAAGCTCAGCAGGCTTATTGATAACGAGAATGTCATCATCCTCGTAGATAATATCGAGGGGATAGTCGCTGGGGATAGAGGCTCTTTCATCGTCGGGGATATTTACCCTGAGAATGTCTCCCGCACTGATTTTATCTACGGAACGGGTGTGAACTCCGTTAAGTGTAATGCCGTCAGGTACTCTTTTCTGAGAGCGGAAGAGGGCAAGAGACATTTTTATGTGTCCGCGCAGGAAGGCCTCTACCGTCTTTCCGTGGAATTTTTCAGGTATGATATATTCGAGAGTTCTCACTTTCAGATGTTGCCTTTCTTAGCGTATTCGTCGAGAAGATTTTTCTTTTCCTCCCAGAGCTTCTGTGAAAGATCCACATAGTAGGTGTGGGGGTTTTCGAAGCGCTTGACTTCATCCCATAAGGAGTCTACCTGTTCATTACAGTAGTTCTTTATATCTGTTATATCGGGATTATTGTAGCAGCATTCGCCATTGTCGAAGATTTTAACGAGAAGAGGTTTGGCGATGAAGTTTTCGACTGTCTTTCTTTTCCATGTATAGTTTGGATCGAAAAGCTCGTAGGGTTTATTTTCATCTATGGTCTCACCCTGTAAGGTTATGACATCGGCTATAGCCTTCGAGGTAGACTTATCGAAAAGGCGGTAAACCTCTTTAGCACAGGGAGTGGTGATTTTCTGAACGTTTTCACTGAGCTTGATACGCGGAACGGGTACACCGTTTTCTTCTACGGCTACGATTTTGTAAACACCGCCGAAAACGGGATTCGATGCAGCGGTAATCAGTCTTTCACCTACACCGAAGGAATCGATTCGGGCACCCTGGATGAGCATATCACGGATGATGATTTCGTCGAGGGAGTTACTTGCCACTATTTTACAGTCGGGGAAGCCTGCTTCGTCGAGCATCTGTCTGGCCTTACGGGAAAGATAGGTGATGTCACCGCTGTCTATTCTGATACCCTTCGGTCTGAAGCCGCGGGGAAGGACCTCTCTTTTAAAGGCCTCGATAGCATTAGGAATACCCGATTTGAGTACATTATATGTGTCTACTAAAAGTGTACAGTTATCAGGATACTGTCTGGCGTAAGCACAGAAGGCCTCCAGCTCGTCGCCGAAAAGCTGGATCCAGGAGTGAGCCATAGTACCTACTGCAGGAACACCGTAGTCTCTTTCGTCTATAGCGCAGGCAGTAGCATCGCAACCGCCGATATAAGCAGCTCTCGCACCGTAGATTGCGCCGTCATATCCCTGGGCGCGGCGTGAGCCGAACTCCATAATAGTCCTGTCACCGGCAGCTCTTTTGAGACGGTTTGCCTTGGTGGCGATAAGACTCTGATGGTTAATGGTGAGAAGGAGCATAGTCTCGATGAGCTGTGCCTCGATAACGGGACCTCTGACTTTAACGATAGGCTCTCCCGGGAAAATCGGTGTACCTTCGGGGATAGCCCATACATCACAGGTGAATTTAAAGTTTTTGAGATAATTTATAAAATCCTCATTGAAGCCCTTTCTAATAAAAAATTCGAGGTCTTTTTGTGTAAACTTAAGATTTTTAAGATAATCCGTAAGCTGTCTGAGACCTGCCATTATAGCAAATCCGCCGTTGTCCGGTACCTTGCGGAAGAACATATCAAAGTATACTATCTTATCCTTCATGCCGTTTGTGAAATAACCGTTTGCCATGGTCAATTCATAAAAGTCCATAAGCATAGTAAGATTTCTTGATTCTAAAGTATTACTCATTTCAGACACTCCTAAGTTTTGAATATAGATGATTATACCACAAAAAAATAATATTAAAAGGTTTTTTAGGAAAAAATTATCAAATATAACGAAGATAATTACTATTTGACATTATATTTGTATCAATAATAGACAAATGAAACTTGACATAAAAAATTCACTGTGTTATTATATTAACGGAATTTTAAGAGATTTTAATAATTACGTAATAAGGTGTGAAAAAAATGAGAATCAGAAAACAGGCTCTTGGCGAAAAGAACATCGTAGGAGCGAGAATCGAGGCTAAGAGAAAGGAGCTTGGTATCAAACAGGTAGACCTTCTCACACAGCTTCAGATAAGAGGTGTTGAGCTAACAGCTTCAGGACTTTCTAAGCTTGAAGGACAGATCAGAGGCGTATGTGACTATGAACTGGTGGCTATTGCTGATGTGCTCGGAGTATCTCTTAATTGGCTTGTAGGAAAAGAAGACTGATTTTTCTCTGAACTTAAAACGGGGGTTGTTGCATAAGGTTGCAACAGCTCTTTTTATTTTCGGCTGTGTGGCTTTATAATCTGTTAAAGTCAGCCATATTTGGATACAGAGCCTTATCTTTTGACGAAAAGTAACCTTTACTCCGCATACAGAATAGTATGATACTGACAGTAAAGTGCTGTTAATATTAATAAGGAGTGAGGAAAATGGAATATAACGATTGCGGCTACGAATCCTGCATCAGAAATGATATGTCCTGCGCAGACATAAAGTGCTGTGAAAGAAGCTCACTTCCCCGTAACCCTGTCCTTGCCATGGCTTATGTACCCTTTCAGCAGTGGAATCAGGTTTATACGGCGGAAAAGGGCCTTTGCGCGGGAACGCTGTTTCCTTGTCTTGACCTTCCTTTTGTGGGGTGCGTAAGATGACAAATATGAAAAACAGTCTCAGGCACAGGCTTATGTCCG
>JAZUOC010000059.1:0-15129 GCA_045604465.1 Acutalibacteraceae bacterium | reverse complement strand
AGCTTTTCTTCGTGGCTTAATTTTGCTTTTGACATAAAAATCCCCCTAAAGTAGTCTTGAAAACTTTTTGTTTTTTCAAGTGTCTACTTTAAGGGGATTATATCAGAATACGGGATACTTAATTATATTACTTTCTGTCTGCAGAGTAGTTCACAGCTGCGATTTCATTTTCAGCATTTCTGAATTCGGGCACCCAATGGTCGCCTGCGGTAATCTTTTTGAATTCCGCCTCAGAAAGAGCTACATCCACCTCTGTGATACCTGTCTTGTTTCCGTTTTCATCTGCCTTAGCACAGTAGCAGAAGCTGTAAGCACCGATTTCCTTAACGGAAGCGGGAATGTAAAGATAGCTGAGACCCGATGCATAGTTAAAGCAGTCGAGGCCGATAAATTCGAGTCCCTCAGGAAGAGAAGCGTAGTTCTTTTCTCCCTTGTAGGATACGATTTCCTTGAGTGCTTCTGCCTTAAGGAACGCCATACTTTCGATTCTCTTGAGACCCTCGGGAAGATAAATCTTCTCGAATTTACAGTCTGAGAATGCAGAACGGCCGATATTTTCCACTGTTTCTGGAACGGTGAACTCAGCTCCGCCCTCATAAGCCTTGGGACAGCAGAGAAGAGTCTTCATATCCTTCGTATAAAGCACACCGTCTACAGCACAGAAGCTTTCATTATCCTCGTCTACCACAAACTCCTTAAGGGCACGGAGATTTACAAATGACTCACCGTAAAGTGAATTCACACTCTTGCCGATGTAAACGGTTTCGATTTTTTCGTCCCAATCAAAGGGATGATGTGCTATCGAGGTAATAGCCTTACCGTCCGCCGTATCTATACGAAGCTCTGTAGCATTTTCTCTGTTTGTCGCTGCAGTAAGCTCATAGGTGCCGTCTTCCTTTTCCGTCAGGGTAACAGGCTCCTCATAAATCTTTTCTGCATTAAAGACGAGCTCTACCTTTTTATCGAGAAGGCCGCTGTCATATTCGGGAATCCACTGAGGTCCGGTTTCGACATTTTCGAATTCTTCCTCGCTCATAGCCATATAAACCTTTTCATATCCGAGGAAGGCACCGTCTCTCTTTTCTACTGTATCGAAGAAGGCGTGGTGTCCGATGTACTTAACGCTTGCAGGGATGCGAAGCACTTCACCGTCATCGCAGTAGCTCAAAGCATCTGAACCGATGTACTCAAGTCCGTCGGGAAGTGAACGGTAAACACCGCTGAGCTTAGACACGGCAGAGAAGCCTGTTTCGTCCTCTTCGGCTGTGCTTGACTCATAGGAGTAAATATCCGTCATCCACCAGTTTCTCATAATAGCCATAGTCTCTATTCTTTTAAGTCCTTCAGGCAGATAAAGCACTGCGAGAGGAAGGTCATAAAAGGCGAGCTCTCCGATGGTTTCGACTGTAGCAGGAAGCACGTAGGTGAGAATATCTGCCTCATACCTTGCGCGGAATTCCATATTGTTTTCTCCGTCAGCCCAGATAGTATCGTTGTAGCCGTACTTTTCACGGAGATACTGAGGATGATTCATCGGATAAAGGATAATTTCTGTCTTATCCTTATTATAAAGAACACCGTCAATGTCACAGAAATACTCGTTTTCCTCGTCAACGATAATCTGCTTGAGAGTTCTGCAGGTGAAAAATGCCTTACCGTCAATCTCCTTTACATCCTTGCCGATGTAAATTGTCTCGACTGTTTCATCACAGTTAAAGCAGAACTGAGGAATTATTGAAATAGGCTTGCTTTCATCCTTCTGAAGAGTGAAGTTTGTCGCAGCATCGGGATTTTCCTCGTCTGTCACGATTTCTACGGCATAATCAATATCAAGACGCTTGATATAGCCTGTATTATTGAATTTAACGAACTCATAGGTTCCGTCACCTATCTCCTCATATTCGAAGGGTGTACGGCTTACCACTCTTACACTGAAATACATGGAAAGACCGACTGCGATAAGAAGAAGAACGGTGAAAACTATTTTCTTAAGAGTAAAGTTTGTGAAGGGCTTATTTATATGCGGCTCTGCCAGTCCGTCAACCTTGTAGGTCCATATTTCCTCTTCGGGAATATCGAGGTGTACATCAACGGGGGCAGTCATACCCTTAAAGACTTTTTCTTTTTTATCTTTCATTGTGTATACCTCCTTTTAACCTATGTAACCGCCGCTGACGGCTTCGCCCTCTTCCTCGGCCTTCTTCTGTGTTACCTCAGCACGGCGCTGAAGAACCTGAATGACCTTGGTCTGCTTCTCATTGTCGTAATCCCAGAATAAGTAGGGAATAGCCATAAGAAGGAAGCCGACTATATCGATGATAAGCGGTACTGCGATAATCTTAAAGCGTGCCGAATCGATATAGAGAACGTCCCAGTTACTGTTAAAGCCGTATTTAAGAAGCATAAGAGGAATGATAAGGCTTACGAAAGATGTGATGGGGCCTGTAAACCAGCCGAAAACACCTGCGAAGCTTTCGAGTCTTTCACCGGAAAGATACATCTGATAGTCGCCGATACGTGTGCCCATATCGTGACCTGCAGTGGTAGGAATAGTCTTCGTCATTTCCATAAGGAACATAACGATGATACATGCCATACCGCAGATGTGAACATTATCGCCGAAGAACCAGAAGGCACCTACTAAAAATGCGTTACCGAAGGCACGTGTCAGCTGATAGAAAATCATAATCTGCTTATAATTGAATCTCTTGAGGAAGAAGGGTGCACACAAATCGGGCGGAGTTCCTGCAAAAGAGATAAGATTAACGATGATGGTGTAGGGCAGACCCGACAGACGGAAGGTATAAAGATATACGATCTGAGTGATGGCGAGCATACCGTTACCGAGAGAGTCAATAAGACCTACGATGGTATTGATAAGAAGGTATTTGTTACGAAGAACGCCGAACATACCGTCCCAAAAATTAATCTGAACCTTCTTTTCGAGGGGAGGCTGAGGAATTCTTTCCTTAAGTCTGCCTGCATAAACCATAGTTATCGCAGCAGGAACGATGAATGCGATGGGATAAACCCAACGGTAAAGATTTATGTCAGCCCACTCATCCTGAAGAGCATCCGCCACGACGGGAATGATGATAGAAACAATCGTGTGGATAAAATGAGAGAGCTTTACGGGATATGTACGCACGAGAAGTCTTTCCTGCATATCGGGACTGATGGTTTTCGAAAGATTTTCGAGGTTGTTTCCGAAGCCGAAGATATTGAAGCAGGCGAAGAGAAGGTTTGCTGTCCATACTCTAGTAACCATATCGGGAATCTCGTAAAGAGGAAGCCAGCCTACGAGAATAACCATAATGCACTTGGGGATAACATCACAGTAAAGTGAATACTTATATCTGCCGTACTTGGGAATAAGCTTTTTACGGTAGAAGATATTTCTCGAGCCTGCCCAGCCGTTCCAGAGAATATGGGTGCCGAGAATCTTAAGTGCGGAAGCGGCGGTGATACCGATGCTCTGCATATTGTTGAGATAAACGACGAGCGGATTTGTCGAGGTATCAAGGAAGGGGAATTTACCGAAAATCATAACGAGACCTATAACGATAAGAGAGAAATAGAGTCCGTAGAACTTCCTTTCTGTTTTCTTCGGTAAAAATCCGAGGTTGTCATTAATTATCCAGCCTATAAGAGTCCAGATATAGTTAAGGGGCATATTTATAATGCCAATGAATGAGAAGGTAAGGTAAGGCAGCTTATAATGATACATAAACAGGTAGCAGGATGCCCAGAAGCCGATGCTTTCGAGCATTTTCGAGCCTGTATAGTTCGCGCCTATACCGAGGAACAGATCCTTATACTCTCTGTAAGGAACATATTTACCTTCAGCAGGTGTTTTCCAGTGAGTTTTTACTTCGGTGAAAAATGATTTAACTTTTCCCAATCAAACACACTCTCCTTTCTTTATACATAAAGCAATTATAGCATAATCACAGCTTGGTTTACAACGCTTTGAAGTGCCGAAAAAAAGAGAATATATTTGGTTATTTTGCCACCAGCCGGAAATTTTTTCTCAGAATTCAAGCAGGTGTCCCGACTGCAATTATTCACTGTTCATTCGGATATCCGTTCTTCATCAATAAATAATGAATGACACAAACGAAAATCCGCTCTCTTACGAGAACGGATTTTCGTTTGGAGCTGGAAACGTGACTCGAACACGCGACCTGCGCATTACGAATGCGCTGCTCTACCAACTGAGCTATTCCAGCCTATTGACTTTGCCTTTAGATTATACTAAAACTGTTCTCTTTAATCAAGGGTTTTTAGAGAAAAAAAGAAAAATTTTTATCCTCTGACCAAAATCCAAATATCGGGACTGTGTATATGTTATAATAAATACGAACCTGACAAGATGTATACAATACCATTTCTTTGGCTGTAATATTAACATTCCGGCCTTTCAAAAGAAAAATCAGGAGCACTGTCTGATGTGTCCTGATTTTTCTTTTTATTTATTTCATCTGTCTTATATCCTTACCGCAGAATCTTATGGGATAGCAGGAGCCCATTATCCTCGATGCGATTCGCTGTGTGTACTTCTCTTCGAGCTCGGAAAGCTCGAGATTAGTGCTGATGATGGTCGGCAGTGAGCGAAGCATACGGGTGTTTATGATGTTATGAAGCTCACTGACGGTAAACTGTGTGGTAAATTCTACACCTAAATCATCGATGATGAGAAGGTCACAGTTAAGAATGTCATCCTTTATGCTTTCCTCGGGAGCGAGTCTGCCGAAATGCTCCTTTTCCAGCTTATACATAATGGTCTGTATACTGTCATAATAAACATCGTAGCCCTTTTCGAGCACACGGTTAGCTATGGCAAGAGAAAGATGTGTCTTGCCGAGACCTGTTTTACCTATCATAATAATTCCCTTTGAGCTCAGAGAGAAATCCTCTGCATAGGCTCTGCAGAAATTAAGTGTATTTACCATATGCTCTCGCTGATTTACGCCCAGAAGAGAGTCCTTTACATCGGGATAGTAGTTAGGCAAGAAATTATCAAAGGTACATTTCTTTATGGGTGAATTTGCGTCAAGGTCATCTCTTGCCACATCGCGGATAAGCTTTTTATAGCAGGGACAGTAGTAACCGTCGTGGGAGCCCGTATCCTTACATACGATGCAGTTATACTTCACATCGAGATAATTCTCGGGATAACCTGCCTTTTTGAGAAGAGCTTTTCTTTTATCCTGTGCAGCGAGATTTTTCACGGCAAGATTACGGACATATTCTGCCACATCTCCGCCCATACCGACTGCCTTGACCACATCGGCACCGCACTGCGCCATCTCTCTTTCGATGTCCAGCAGCTCGGGACACTTCATCATAACCTCCGAGCGTCGGAACTCAGCCTCAGCCTCGGCATTCTTTTTTCTTTCGTCTAATATTTCTTTCGCTCTCTGATATACGCTTCTTTTGTAAGCCATAATCACACCCCGCTTTTTGCATCATTTTTCACATACTGCAGATTAAGGGACTTTTTCATATATTCGTCAATATCGTATGATGCCTCTTCCTGTGGCTTATCATCCTTTTTCTTATCCTTCGGGAAGCGTTTTTTCTTTTCGGCTTCCCACTTTATTCTCTCGCTCTGTATGTCCGAAAGAGTTTTAACACCCTTTTCGTGCCATGAACGGATAATCTTATCCATATAAGGCATACTCATTCTGCTTGTATTGTCTATGCTTTCCTCATAGGCACAGTAAATGATGTCTGCATCATAGCCGTATTCCTTCACCCAGGCGACCAGATATTTTCTCTGCTTTTCCGTCGGGTTACGGTTACTGATTTCCGTCATTCCGCGAAGCTTTTCCCAGGTTTCGTCCACTATGTTATGCTCCTCGATATACTCCATGGCACCCTCGAGAGTATCGATTTCCAGTTCGCTCCAGCGTCTGCCTATACGTCCGATGCTTGCCCAGCCTGTTTTTTTCAGAGACAGGGAATACTCGATAGCCATAAGAATTACCTCCGGAGGAAGTCCGAAATCATCCAGCATCTGAATAAGCACCGACTGTCCGTCAAAGCCTATGGTTCTGCCTAAAGCTGTCTGTGCCTCCTGTAAAAGCACCACAACCTCATCGCTTTCCTTTATACGCTTAGCCACATCCTCGTAGGTGGGACGTGAAACGAAAACCTCCGAAACCTTTTTTTCTTCCTTTTCGTGTACGGGCTTTTCTGCCTTTTTCTCTGTCTGCCTTTCTGCAGCAGGTGAAGTGACAGGTGCCTGTCCGTCCTTTAAAAGGAGTCCTCTTTCCGCCCAGAAGATCATAGCATCCCTTACATCGTCCGTTTCCAGAGAAAGTGCCTCTGCTATTCTTTCTGTCTCTGCCATACCGTCATTACTGTGTCGCAGAATGTACAGAAGCACCTTCAGCTGCACCACGCTGGCGAGTCTTATGTTTTCATCAACCAATGAATTCGGCACAGGGAAAATCCCTGTAAAAGCCATCGGATTAATTTTATATTCCATTTATTTAAACACCTTTCAGGGATAAAACAGGGCAATCGGAATTTCGCCGTTGCCCTGAAAACATTAATACTTACCTAAATATTTATCGATTTCCCACTGAGAAACTCTCGTGCTGTATTCACGCCATTCCTCTTCCTTGGCCTCGATATACTTTTTCCATACGTGAGCACCTACTGCCTCTTTGGCAAAGTCACTCTTTCTGAACTCTCTGACTGCATCATAGAGAGTCTTCGGAAGAGAGTGGATGCCTGCTTCTCTTCTTTCCTCTGCAGTAAGCTTAAAGATATTCGAATCCTCGGGAGAAGGAGGGGTCATCTTCTTTTCCACACCGTCGAGACCTGCCTGAAGTATAGCCGCCATAACGAGATAGGGGTTAGCAGCCGGGTCGGGGTTACGCAGCTCTATACGTGTTCCCGTTCCTCTGGCTGTGGGAATTCGGATGAGAGGACTTCTGTTTTTCGCACTCCATGCGATATATACGGGAGCCTCATAACCGGGAACGAGTCTCTTATAGGAATTTACGATGGGATTTGTAAGAACGGTGATAGCCTTGATGTGATGCATAACACCTGCGATGAAATTATATGCTACCTCGCTGAGTCCTCTGTCGTCATTTTCGTCACAGAAAACATTCTTTTCACCGTTAAAAAGTGAAAGATTTATATGCATACCTGAGCCGCAGATTCCGTAGATAGGCTTGGGCATAAAGGTAGCGTAAAGATTATGCTGATTGGCGAGATTCTTTACTACATACTTGAATGTCATAACATTGTCGGCAGTTCTTAAAATCTCGTCATACTTAAAGTCGATTTCGTGCTGGGCAGGAGCATTTTCGTGATGGGAGGCCTCTATTTCGAAGCCCATCTTTTCCAGACACAGACAGATATCTCTTCTGCAGCCCTCACCGCGATCCACAGGGCCTAAATCAAAGTAGCCGCCCTTGTCATAGCTTCTGGTGGTAGGCTTGTCATGCTCGTCCTTATGGAAAAGGAAAAACTCACATTCGGGACCGATGTTACAGGTGTAGCCCATGTCTGCAGCTCTCTTTATGGCTCTGCGAAGGACATAACGGGGATCACCCTCGAAGGGCGTACCGTCGGAATTATACACATCGCAGATAAGTCTGGCTGTTTTTCCCGAGCTTTCATCCCAGGGAAGGATTACGAAGGAGTCAAGATCGGGATGCAGACACATATCACTTTCTTCTATTCTTACGAAGCCGTCGATGGATGAGCCGTCAAACATACAACGGTTATTAAGTGCCTTTTCGAGCTGACTTGTAGTTACGGAAACACTTTTAAGCGTACCGAGAATATCTGTAAACTGAAGATTAATAAAGCTGACCTTTTCTTCTTTTGTTATGCGGATTATATCTTCCTTCGTGTAACTGATCATAACATACCTCTCTCTTTCAAAGGGATAAAACTCGATGATATTAAATATACCATTTATGCAGATATTTGTCAATGAAAAAAACTACCAAAGATAAAAACCGCTGTAAGGGCATTACACCTTTACAGCGGTTTACTCACTGTGTCTGCTGATTTTTTAACGGAGTGTCACTCTCTTAGAAATCAAATACGCCCTCGAATACCTTAGCGAAGTATTCAAAAATAAGGTTGATTCTTTCGAAGATAGTCTTAACGAAAGCCCAGAAGGTCTGGTTCTCGGTTTTTTCTTCTACATGGAACTGAGCGTAGTAAACTGTATTCTCATATACGGGAGGGATGTTGCCGGTGTATCTGACGTCACCGCTTCCGTCCTCGTTTGTGGACCAGTATTTGAATGTGTAAACATTTCCGTCACCGAGATCCTTTACGGGTGTCTCAAGCTTGTTTTCACCGGTCTGTAAACGCTCTACGATATTTGTGCCGGGTAAGCACTCGATGTAATAATACTGCTCACCGTCTACATAGAAGGTAACTGAAACGAGTTCTGCCTGTTCGCCTTCAGCAGCTGCAACCATACCGAACATAGAGAAGATTACAAGCAGAGAAAGAATTACTGATAATGCTTTTTTCATAAGGATTCCTCCAATTGTTTTATTTTTGATGTACATACGCATCTACTTACCTTGATTATAGACTAAAAAAGTACGTTTGTCAATATTTAGAAAGCATTTATTGTTTTTATTATTGTATAAGCTAATCGCACCGTCTGCAGTTTTTTGTTAATATACTATTAACATTACCGCACTGTCTTAGTGGTATGATAATTAAAATTAATAAAAATTAATAAAGTTTAAAAAAGGTGATATTATGAAAAGCTGCTGGTATGATAATAAAACTGTTATCCTTACAGGTGCTTCGAGCGGCATCGGAAAGGATCTGACCGAAAGACTCATAAAAGAACACAGATGCAGAGTCATAGGTATAGCACGAAACGAGGAAAGACTGATGAAGCTGAAAAGCTCGCTCGGTGTCAGAAGCGAGCGATTCACCTATTACACCTTCGATGTTTCCGTAAAAGAAAATTGGGAAGCCTTCGCCGAAACCTTAAAGAAGGAAAATATCCGCCCCGATATTCTTATTAATAATGCGGGTATTCTTCCCAAGTTTGACCGTTTCCTTAATTATACCGTAGAAGAGCTGGATAAAGCCATGCACATAAACTTTTACTCCTGCCTTTATTCCATGAATGCACTTATGCCTATAATTCTTAAATCTGACAGTGCCGCAGTAATAAACATCGCTTCCTCTGCCGCACTCTGCTCTCTCGCAGGTACCTCTGTTTACTCGGCAAGCAAGGCAGCTCTCAAAAGCCTCACCGATGCTGTCAGAGAGGAATACAGAAAGGAATGCTATATCGGTCTGGTGTGCCCGGGCTTCACTAAAACGAACATCTTCCGTAATCAGGGAGCACCCGTGGAAAGCAAGGCTCAGAAGGCTATGGACTTCATCAGCACCGACTGTGACAGAATGTGTAATCTTATTCTCCGCGGCATGAAAAATAAAAGAGCCGATATGGTATTCGGCGCAGATGCCCATATGATGAGTGTAGGTAATAAGCTCCTCGGAACAGTCTGCTCACACGCAAGCAGTGCCGTTATGAAGGCCTCGGGTATAGATCTGTTTGCCAAGGTCTTTAAATAAAAAATATCTGTACCAAATAATGACTGAGTCTGAACACAGAGTGCATAACGGGCGAGACAGGCTTCGAAAAACAATAAAATGCAGTCCGCTACATTTATATTATAACTGTTGGGATGACCATCATTCTGCACTTAAAAAGTCAACCGTTTATTATAACGTAGGTATAAACATAAAAGAGCAGCCGTTTTTACTCGGCTGCTCTTTAATTTTAATCTGAATTAATAGGTGAAGGTCCATACTTCATCGAGGCCGCCCTTGAAGCTGGCGTTACCGTTGAAGAATGAAATCTTTGCAGTTACATTACCGTCCATAGGTAATTTGTTTACGAGCTTTGTAACCTTGCCGTCAGCGTTTACGGTGATTTCGACGGTCGAACCGGGATATTTCATATCGGCTGCTTCCATAGTTACACCGGGAAGGTCGAGAGAAGCTATGTCGAGATAACCGATAGCTGTGGAGTTATGTGCAGGAGAGGGAGAAGCGATAGTGGTGCTTTCCTCTACGAGAACTGCAGTGTAGACTGTATCTGCGCCGGAGGCTGCAGCTGTAGCTGAAAGAACGCCTGCATCAGTAAGAAGGAAGTCCTTATTCGTGGGAGGAATGGTGCCGAATACTGTTTCACCGGCTGTAGTGGTTCCGCCTGCGAAAGAGAAATCGAGCTCTTCTGCGCCGGCAATACCGGAAATTACATTATTGATAAGGCTTACAGCAGCGGGAACAGAGCAATCTGTAACCTCTACTGTGATGTTTTCGGATTTATGTGCCTGCATATTCTGTTCAGACTTAAGAGCTTTCATATATCCGTTCATCTTTTCGATAACCTCTGCCTTGGAAAGGGAAGAGGGATCCGCATTATTAACGGGAGCATCGGTAGAGGGAGCCTCTGTGGGAGCTGTCGAGTTCTGATTAGGATCAACGACGGGAGGAAGTGTAGTAGGCTGAGTGGTGGGTACTGTAGTGGGAATAGTCGTAGGCTGAGCAGTGGGCTGAGTAGTAGAGGGAGTAACGGTATTGACTACCTCATTTCCCGGCTGAACATTAGACTTTCTCTCTTTGTAAATACCGAGCTCAAAGCCCATTACAAAAAACCAGATGCTGAGTATAACAGCAATAGCAATTTTAATTTCTTTTTTCATAATTATTATTCTCTCCTTCATCTGAGATAATATACTTTTCCATATTAATTAAGCATTATCTATAATTTACTCGTTTTCTGTGTTTTTGTCAAGAGAAAGAAAAGAATATTAAAGTAAATATTTCGTGAATAATTTTTTTCATCGCCATAATTTTCTTCACTCTCAGCAGTAAAATAAAAACTGCCGTATACCCGAGGCATACAGCAGTCAGTATAATTCATTTAAGCTACCTCGCTGATTTCAGCCGCTGCGGGTGTGCCCTTATTTTTACCGCTTCTGAGCTTCTGGATAACCAGAACCACAGCGATAACAGCAAGACCGATAGCATCGGTAACTACACCGGGATAGATAAGGAGCAAACCGCCGATTATGCTTATGATTCGCTCAGGCCATGACATATGGCAGAGGAAATAACCCTGAAGGGCTGCTGAAACGGCGAAAATACCTATGAAAGAGGTGATACAGATAAGTATAACCTCCCACGCACTCGTATCAATGAAGAGCATGGCGGGATTAAGTGCAAATACGTAAGGCACGATGAAAGCACCGATGGCAAGCTTCGTAGCCGTGAATGCGGTCTTCATCGGATTCGCCTGAGCTATGGCGGCACCTGCATAAGCTGCAAGAGCAACGGGTGGCGTCAGGTCGGCAACAATACCGAAGTAGAATACGAAGAAGTGTGCGGCTATTACGGGAACACCCATCTGAACGAGAATAGGAGCACAGGTAGCAGCCATAATGCAGTAGTTAGCGGTGGTGGGAACGCCCATACCGAGAACGATACAGCAGAGCATGGTAAGGAAGAGAGCTATGATGACCTGATTTCCTGCCAATGTAACGATTCCGTTAAAGAGTGTGTAGGCAAGGCCCGTTACACCGATGATACCTGCGATAATACCTGCCACACCACAAGCTGCCACGACGGTAATCATACCCTGTCCGCCGGCGGCAAGAGCCTCAAAGAATTTCTTCGGTGTGATGCGGTGCTCTTTATTGAAAAGGCTTACTACAATAGCGGCAACGACTGCAAGTGCAGCTGCGTAAGCGATAGAGCGTGTGCTCGTACCTACGAGATAGATAAGAAGAACGAGAGGGAAGAGAAGATAGCTCTGCTTGAGAAGAGGCTTGAGCTTGGGTAACTCTTCCTTAGAAAGTCCCTTGAGGCCTTCCTTTTTAGCCTCGAGATGAACTGCGATAAATACACCTGCGAAATAAAGCACTGCAGGAAGAATAGCCTTTACTACGATGTTCGAATAGGGAACACCTACTGTTTCTGCCATAAGGAAGGCAGCGGCACCCATGATGGGGGGCATAATCTGACCGCCTGTGGATGCGGAAGCCTCTGCTGCAGCAGCGAATTCAGGCTTGTAGCCCGTGCGCTTCATAAGAGGAATGGTAACTGCACCTGAGCCTACTGTATTGGCAACGGAGGAGCCTGAAACCATACCCTCCATAGCTGAAGCAACAACTGCTACCTTAGCGGGACCGCCCGAAAAACGGCCTACAAGTGCATTTGAAATATTGATAAAGAAATCTGCGATACCTGTTCTTTCGAGGAATGCACCGAAAATGATGAACATAGCGATATACTTCGAGCATACATTTACGGGCGTGGAGAGTATACCCTCCTTTGAATAGAAAAGAACACGGATGTTTTCCGTAATTCTTGCCCACATATCGGGGTTAGTGGAGCCCCATACGAGAGCATACACTAAAAGCGCACCTGCCACGATAAGAATGGGAATACCCACGCTTCTGCGGCAAAGCTCTGCAAGACAGATAACACCGATGATACCGATTACCACTTCCATGGAAGTGATTTTATATCTGGCAACGATTTCCGAAGCATTGACAGCATAGTACAAGAATGAGCCTGTACCGGCTATCATAAAAATGAAGTCATACCAGGGAATGTGATTGACCCTCTGAACACCTTTTTTTATGGGGAAAACCAGATAACCGATGAGCATTATGAATGCCATGAAGGATGCAAGTCTGAATTCGTCGAGCCATGTGGCAAACAGTGTAACATAAATACAGAATACGGAAAATGCCGCCAGGATACAGTTTACCACTGTCTTCGGCACGCCCTCCCATACTCTGGTGTTTGATTCACGGTCGAACTTTTTCATAACGTCATCGAGATTCATAGCCTCCGGTGTCACCCCGGAATCTTTTTTCTCGAAAAGTCCCATGTTAAGCCTCCTGTGATTTGCTGAAATTCAAGAAAACAACCGGCTGCAGATGTTTCACTGCAGCCGATACTTTATCGGATAACCTTGATTATTCGGTTTCGACAGTAACGCCCTGTTCTGCGAAATACTTGGCAGCACCTGCATGGAAGGGAGCTGTCATACCGCTGGTAGCGTTTTCGATGGAAAGCTCTGCGCCCTTAGCGTGTGCAGCGGTGATAGCTTCGATGTTTTCGAAGATACCCTTTGTGATGCTGTAAACATCTTCTTCGGAAGCGGATGCGCTTACGATAAGAGTAGCCTTAACTGTAACGGTAGTAACGTCCTCTGTCTGACCGTCGTATGTGCCTGCGGGAATCTTATAAGATGTGTAGTAGGGTGAGGATTCCATAAGCTTTTCAGCTACATCACCGTCGATGGGAACGAGGTAAGCGCTTGCAGATGTGCAAAGCTCCTGGATAGCGGGTGTGGGAGCACCTGCTACGATGAATGCTGCATCGATCTTACCGTCCTTAAGAGCATCAGCTGAATCGCCGAAGGACTGATACTGAGGCTGAATGTCTTCCTCTGTGAGACCTGCTGCTGCGAGAACGTCCACAGCGTTAAAGTAAACGCCTGAGCCTGCTGCACCGATGGAAACCTTCTTGCCCTTAAGGTCAGCTACGGTTTTGATAGCCGGATCCATAGTGATGAGCTGAACTGCTTCTGCATAGAGACCGCCGATTACACGGAAGGAATCGAGAGCGCCTTCTGTTTCGAAGGTACGTGAGCCTGCCCATGCATAAGCCATAACGTCTGACTGAACAGTACCGAGCTGGTAGTTACCTGCGTCGATACCGAGAATGTTAGCCTTTGAGCCGTCTGTGGAAACAACATTTACCGTGATGCCTGTGGCTGTTTTGAGCTGGCCGCCGAGAATACCGCCGTAAGCGTAGTATGTACCCTGTGTGCCGCCTGTACCCATAGTCATAGCTGTTGTCTTTGTTGTGCCTTCATCGCCTGTGCCGCCACATGCTGCGAGAGCAAAGAGCATAAGTGCTGCGAGAAGAACTGCGAGAATTTTTTTCATGATAGTGTTCCTCCTGTTTATAAATTTCGGGGCATCAGCCCCTTTTTACCAAAAATCAGAAAATGAATAAATATAACTTTTATTCATTCTCCGATTACAATTGTGAAATCTATTTTAATATATTTTGACCCCTTTTGTCAAGTACTACGCTAAAATGTTAATAATAAATAATATTTTTTCCATATGTTGTGTAGTTCTTGCTTTCCGCACACCTTAAGTGGTATAATCAGTTATGCACAATTATGAATGAATATGAAAAAGGAGGCTTACCGTGGACAGAGAAACAAATACCGAAGAAAGAATAAGAGCCTTTCTGAGCCGGGGAAACCGACATATCAACGTAATATCCGTAAAGGAAACGACCTCCACCAACGATGAAGTGAAAAAAATAGCTCTTTCAGACGAAAGGAAAACAGTTCTTTTCACATCTGAAAGTCAGAGCGCAGGCAGAGGAAGAAAGGGAAGGAGCTTTTTCTCCCCCGAAAAGACAGGCATTTATATGAGCCTCCTTTTCTATCCCGATTTATCTCCCGAATTATGCACCCTTATAACACCTCTGTGTGCCGTAGCCGTGTGCGAAGCTATAGAAAAGGTTACGGGAATAAAGGCAGACATCAAATGGGTGAACGATATTTATCTCGGCGGAAAAAAGGTGGCGGGCATACTCACCGAAGGAGCCTTTTCACCGAAGGGAGCTGACTATATCATCGTAGGCATAGGTATAAATCTCGCTGCTCCCGAGGGAGGCTTCCCGGACGGAATCAGAGAAATTGCAGGCTCTTTGGATTGCGATTCACCGGTAATCAGAGACCGTCTCATCGCAGAGACAGTAAACTGCTTTACAGAGAGGTTTTCCGGAATCAGGGATAAAGAGTTCATTTCTGCCTACAGAGACAGACTTTTCTTTCTTGGTAAGGAGATAACCGTTCTTTCATCTGAGGGAAGCTGTAAAGCTGTCGCCGCGGATGTGGATGATATGTGCCGCCTTATCGTGAAGACAGACAGCGGTGAAAGAAAAATTCTGGACAGCGGAGAGATAAGTGTAAAAATTTAATATTTATTCATTCTGCGGAAACAAAAATCCCTCGGCTGAGCCGAGGGATTTTTGTTGGGAATTTGATTGAGGTAACTATGAAAATGAAAAAAC
>JAZUOC010000058.1:0-18942 GCA_045604465.1 Acutalibacteraceae bacterium | reverse complement strand
GACAAGGCAGAGCACACAGACTATATACCCCACGACGGTGTCTGCAATGTCTGCGGTCATACCTACTGCGACTGTGACTGCCACAAGGAGCTTACAGGCATAAAGAAATTCTTCTGGAACTTCAAGATGTTCTTCTGGCAGGTTTTCAAAACCAATCTTGTTTGTGAATGCGGTGGCAGACATCGTAAAAAATAAAACTTAACAGCAGAAACACAGCATCAGTTCAACGGGAACCGATGCTGTGTTTATAAAGCAGAATAAATGAAAAGGAATGATACACTATGTTAGAACAACTCAAGCAAGAGGTTCTTGAAGCTAACTTAAGCCTTCCTGCCTACGGTCTTGTTACCTTTACATGGGGTAATGTCAGCGGTATTGACAGAGAAAAGGGCCTCATCGTTATAAAACCAAGCGGTGTGGAATATGATGTTATGACTGCCGAGGATATGGTAGTAGTTGACCTGGAAGGTAATGTGGTAGAGGGCAGACTCAACCCCTCCTCCGATACACCGACTCACATCGAGCTTTACAAGGCTTTCCCAAAAATCGGCGGTGTTATCCACACCCATTCCGCATGGGCTACCTCCTGGGCACAGGCTGGAAGAAGCATCCCCGCCTA
Organism: Acutalibacteraceae bacterium; assembly: GCA_045604465.1. Lineage (GTDB taxonomy): Bacteria > Bacillota > Clostridia > Oscillospirales > Acutalibacteraceae > UBA6857. The sequence goes on along the minus strand of JAZUOC010000058.1, from coordinate 18,323 downwards.
CGGCACCACCCACGCTGACTATTTCTACGGCTCCATTCCTTGCACCCGTCAGCTCACCCCTGAAGAGGTGGAAAGAGCCTACGAAAAGGAGACAGGTACAGTAATAATTGAAGCCTTTGAGGGCATCGATCCCATGGCTGTTCCCGGTGTAGTGGTTTACAAGCACGGCCCCTTCGCCTGGGGAAAAAATCCCAAGGAGGCAGTACATAACGCAGTGGTTATGGAGACAGTGGCAAATATGGCTTATCATGCTGAAATGATAAGCGGAGAGAGAAGACCTATCGAGCAGTATCTTCTCGACAAGCATTATATGAGAAAGCACGGGCCTAACGCTTATTACGGACAGAAGTAAATAACTCCGGAAAACAGGTGACCATCTCTGAGGTGGTCACTTTTATTTTGCTCATCACCGAAGTGCTTCCGGTGTGTGGAGAAAAGCCTCTCCTTTCAGGCGAGGCAGAACCCTTTTGTCCGTTCCTCTGTTACGGAAAAATTCCGTAATAAGGAAATTTCCTTTCAGCTCTCAGCGGATAACAAAAACTCTGCCGTAAAACCGGAAGGTTTTACGGCAGAGCATTTACTGATTATTTATTTCTGAGTGTTATATATGTAATCCTCAATCAGATCAATAAATATTTCCGTTTGAAATAAGGTTGGTGATTATACCTGCGATGAAATCGAAGATCACTCCGAGCTTGTCAACGATTCCGAGAGAGGCAAACTGATAAAGAACACCGGTAGTAGTGGTTGTTACATTGTAGTGACCTTCGTATACGAGTGAACCGCCGCCGATTGTGATATAGTAGTAGCCTTCGTCAGCGAGACCGAGACCCTTTAAATTAAGGTGAAGAACGCCTTCCTTAAGATATGCATCTCCGGAACCGATGGTACCTACCTCTTTACGGTCCAATGCATCAAAAATGTTCTCTTCTTTTTCTGCTGAATAGTAAACTGTAAATCTGGCATCTGCAGCTACTTCGGTATAGTCTGCTGCGACGGGGATTTCGACGCTGGAAATTTCACCGAGACCTCTGAACTTTGCTACGCCTTCACCGAGCTCTGCAGGAAGATTGATTTCGAAAGCGGATGCACTTGCACTCAGACAGCCGAAAAGCATCATAACAGCCATCAGAACGGATAATAATTTCTTAGTTTTCATTTTTCTTACCTCTTTTCTTTATTTCTTTATTTTTCGTAAATGTAAATTTTGTAAATAAACTTTTAACATCTACAATTGCATTATATTAATAAATCCCTGCAAAGTCAAGAGGCTTAACAGGGATTTATTTTTCTTAATTATTTCGCATAACCGTTGTAATAAACTCTTCCGCCCTTCGCTCCGCCGTATCTCGCTTCCAGCAGCTCAGACACGGTGACGAGCTGATAGCCCTCGGAAATGAGCCAGGGAATAATCGTTTCGGAAGCTGATGCAGTAGATCCGTAAAGGTCGTGCATAAGAATTATTGAGCCGTCGCGGACAGTTTGCTTTATGTGCTTTACCACATAGGAGCTCGAAAGAGTTTTCCAGTCGAGAGTGTCTACCGACCACTGGATGAAGGGACGGTCTGTTATCTGCGGCGCTTTTCCGACGGAGCCTCCGGGAGCACGGCAAAGAGCAGAAGTCTGACCTGAATACTTTTTAATGAGGCTGTCGGTTTTTTCTATTTCTTCGAGAACAGTTTTATCCTTGCTTACGCTCAGTGTGGTGTGAGAATAGGAGTGGTTCGCTATCTCACATCCGAGCTTTGCCTGCCTTTCGAGACAGTCCTTATAGGGGGTTATTCTCGAGCCGACCACGAAAAAGGTCGCTCTTGCTCCGTACCTTTCCAGAACATCGAGTATCCTGTGAGTCACTACAGGGTGAGGTCCGTCATCGTAGGTCAGCGCTACCATAGGCTTTGTAACGTCCACATCTCTGTTAGATACTACGGGTGAAAATGCGGTTTTGCTTTTGCCGGTTACAGCTCTGACCTTATATGAAACGAAGGTTTTGCTGCTTTTTATCTTATCTGTAAGGGTGAGCTTTTCCGTTTCCTTGAACTTCTTCCATTTGCCGTCAGCTGTCTTTTTGTAAACCTGGTATTTTTCGGCACCGTCCTTTTTATTCCAGGTAAGTTTGATTTTTTTGCCGTCTTTTTTCAGAGTGAAAGCCTCGGGTGACTTCATACAGGTGGCACTGAGGCTTTCTCCCTCATACACGCTGACACTGTCTCCTGCCTTCGCCTTAACGAAATAGGAGTATTTTTCACCGTCCTTTGCAGTCTTGTCCTCGAAGCTGAGCTGTGAAGAGTCAGCCTTGCCTACCTTTTTCCATTTGTTCCCGCCGTAATTCTTTCTGTAAATAAGATATTCCTTGGCTTGTCCGTTTTCCTTCCACGTGAGAGTAAGTCCGTACGAACTCTTTTTCAGGGAGGAGAGAGCAGGGGAGTCAAGCCTTCCGACCTTCACGTTTACACCGGTGCCTTTGGTATTATCCTTCGCAGCCTTTACGGTGTAGGTATAAATCACGCCCTTTTCTGAGGTTGTATCAGTGTAGGAGGTTTCCTTTGTTTTTATGAGACGCTTATTTTTACCGCCATTCTCTTTACGGTAAACTATATATGCCTCAGCACCGTCTGCTGCCTTCCATTTCAGAGTAATACCCGCATTGCTGACGGAGGATTTGTTGAATTTTACGGGAGCAAGATATAAGGCAGACTTATATTCACTCTTAATCTTTTTACTTTTCTTTACACAGTATGTATATGTCTCTCCGCTTTTTATGTTCTTATCGGTATATTTATTTCCTTTGACCTTGTCAGTTTTGACAAATTTGCCTGTTCCTGTTTTTTTATAGACGGTGTAGCTTTCTTTTTTGTCCGCGTCCCACAGGAGAACTATGCTGTCGGCCTTTTTCTTTAACTGAAGGTCTATTTTTTCTTTGGCTGAGACCGTACATGAAAGGATAAAAGCACCGAGACAGATAAGAATAAAAAATGATATGTGCTTAAAAGCTTTTTTCATTCTGTCTACCTCCTTTTTTCTGATTCAATTATAAGCTATAAAGTTTTTTTCTGTCAACATAAACCGACAAAATGTACGATTTTTTTTTACACTTGATATTTCTTCGGGATAGTGGTAGAATAAAAAAAGCACAGTGTATGAAATAAAACAACAGGAGAAGATAAAAAATGAGTAAGAGCGCGACTTTGGTAATTATGGCTGCAGGTATGGGAAGCCGCTTCGGTGGTCTCAAGCAGATAGAGCCTCTCGGTCCCGGCGGAGAGATTATTCTCGATTATTCCGTTTACGATGCAGTACGTGCAGGCTTTGATAAAGTTATTTTCATCATAAAAAAAGAAATAGAAGAGGATTTCCGTAAAATAACCGACGGAAGATACGATGATAAAATCAAGGTGGAATATGCCTTTCAGGATTTAAACGACCTTCCCGACGGCTTCGCCTGTCCCGAGGGAAGAGTAAAGCCCTGGGGTACAGCTCACGCTATTTACTCCTGCAAGGAGCTTATCGACGGTCCCTTCGCTGTTATAAATGCCGATGACTATTACGGAGCAGATACCTTCAAGGTTATTTACGATGAGCTGGTAAGAGAAAAAGAAGCTTCAGATGTATACGACTTTTCCATGGTAGGCTTCAGAATAGAAAATACTCTCACGGAAAACGGTCATGTGGCACGCGGTGTATGTAAAATCGAAGACGGTTATATGACCGACATCGTGGAAAGAACGAAGATAATGTACCGTGAAGGTAAAATTATGTTCACCGAGGACGATGAAAGCTGGACAGAAATTCCTGAGGGTACCCCCGTTTCTATGAATCTTTGGGGCTTCACTCCCGAAATTCTCACGGAAATAGACAGCCGTTTCGCGGATTTTCTTAAAAGTAATGAGGATAATCTTCTCAAGTGCGAATATTACATTCCTCTCGTAGTAGATGAACTCGTAAAGGAATGCAAGGCAAAGGTAAAGGCTCTCTCCACGCCCGAAAGGTGGTACGGTGTAACCTATAAGGAGGACAAGCAATCCGTTACGGATGCACTTAAGGAAAAAGCGGAGCAGGGTATCTATCCGATGCCGCTGTGGAAATGAATAACGGACAGTTGCGGTTGCAGTTTTTATGCGACCGCATATTTTTTCACATACTGCAGAAATCACATCCTGTTTTTGCATTTGCTGTTATTTACTTTTTCTTTCCCGTGGTATATTATAGAGCCATAATAAAAACCGTCCGAAAAGGAAGATATAAATGCAAAAGGTTTCAATAGAAAACAAAAGCGGCTACAGACTGAAAATCACATACGGTGATGAAAGCTATGTCCTCGAATGTCTGCAGAGAGTACTTATTCCTCTCAGTGAGGGCGAGCCGGAGCAGTTCAGAGTTTACATCGACGAGGATTACTATTTCAATAAGGTTATGTTTTCTTCCCTTATGGTACAGGGACGAGCCTTCAGAAAATACCGTGCACCTTATCTTTGTTATATGGTAAAGTTCGATATGCTCTTTTACGACAGGGATATAATAGCCCGTAGGCTTGAAATCGGACAGCATATAAGAAGATTTGAATATGACGTGGTATTTCCTCTTCTGACCTTGGATGTAGATATGCCCGTATCATACTGCTTTCATAACAAAAAGCACGAAAGAAAGCTCAAAATCTTCAGCCTCCTCAATCAGCTTCCCTTTCAGCTTTTCTCTTTGTTTACAGGCTGTGCCTTTGTCGGCAGTGCCCTGTTTACTGAGTTTGAGGCTTTTAATATCGTTCTGGCTCTGATGGGCACAGGCTTTCTCGCTCTTTTCATAAGTAATGCGAAAAAGCGTTATAAGCTCAATCGTTTCAGCAAATACTTTGAGGATATTTTACTTTATGATTCCGAGCCCTGTCTGCCTGTAAAAATCCGCAAGCGGACGGTTATCTTTGACGATGAAGAATAAAAAAATCTCCGTACATTGCTGCACGGAGATTCTCTTTATATAGCGTACTTTTCTTTGTATTCTTCGTATCTTTCGTTGTAATGGCTGAGGTTTTCTTTTCTGACCTTTTTCGCGTAGGAGTGCATATCCATTTCCTGATGTGCGATTTCCTTTACACAGCCTGCTATGTTTGAGCAGTGGTCAGCGATTCTTTCGAGATTGGTAATAATATCGCCGAATACGAAGCCTTGCTCGATAGTACATTCACCCTTTGTAAGACGGCGGATATGCTGACTTTTGAGCTTTGCCTTAAGATCGTCTACTACCTGCTCGAGAGGCTCTACACCCTTGATAGCTTCTCTGTCGTTTTCCGTGAAGCTTCTGTAGGCGAGATCCGTTATTTCGAGAACGGCATTTATCATAACCTTAAGCTCTTTGGCTGCCTCACCTGAGAAGCTCATCTTTTTATCGTTGAGCTCCTCGGCAGATTTGAGAATACTCGTGGCGTGGTCGGAAATTCTTTCGAAGTCTCCGATAATGTGAAGAAGCTTTGCCGCTTCGGCACCGTCCTCGTCCGTAAGCTCGAGAGAGGAAACCTTGACCAGATAGCTTCCGAGGATGTCCTCATATTTATCTGTTTTCTTTTCAGCCTTGATAACGAATTCGTAATCCTCGTCATTATGTCCGTCGAGAAGCTTTACCGCACGGCGGAAGCATTCCGTAGCGATTTCCGCCATGGTAACGGTGACACTGCGGCAGCGCTCCACAGCTACGGCGGGAGTGGCGAGAAGTCTTTCGTCGAGCATCTCGTATTTTTCTTTTTCGTCTGTATCCTTGATTGAGACGGTCGCGAGCTTTTCGAGAACCTTGATCATCGGTGCCCACATAACTACGCAGAATACCTTGTAGAGAGTGTTTACGACTGCGATACCCACAGAAGTAGCCGTACCGTCAACGAAGTCGAATTTAAAAATCGCATTCGCACCGTAGAAAAGAGCCAGAGCGGCGATTGTACCGAAGATATTGAAATAAAGGTGAACGAGGGTGGCTCTCTTGGCATTTTTATTGGCACCGATAGAGGAAAGAACGGCGGTAATACAGGTGCCGATAGCCATACCCATAACGATAGGAATAGCCGCGCCGAAGGTGATGGCACCGGTAGTGGAGAGAGCCTGTAAAATACCGACAGATGCGGAAGAGGACTGAATAATAGCCGTCAGCACAGCACCGACGATTACGCCTAAAACAGGATTAGAGAAAAGGGTGAGTATTTTAGTAAACTCCGGATCATTCTTGAGTCCCGAAACAGCATCCGACATAGCTGACATTCCTGTCATAAGAGTGGCGAAGCCTAAAAGAATCATAGCTGTATCCTTACTCTTGCTCTTCTTAGAGAACATAAAGAGATAAATTCCTATAAAGGCGAGAACGGGAACGAAGGCATCCGGCTTGAAGAGGTCCATAAAGCCTCCGCCCTTGATGTCGGCAAGAGAAAGAATCCAGCTTGTTACGGTAGTACCGACATTGGCACCCATAATGGGGCCCACTGCCTGATGAAGAGTCATAATACCCGAGTTGACGAAGCCCACGACCATAACCGTAGTGGCAGATGAGGATTGGATAACGGAAGTTACGATAAGACCGAGCAGAAATCCTTTGGCGGGATTATCTGTCATTTTACCGAGGATGGATTTAAGCTGACCGCCTGCCTTTTTCTCTAATGAAGAACCCATAAGATTCATACCGAAAAGGAAGAGGGAAAGTCCGCCGACGAGTGATAATACATCGAACAGTGTCATAGTCAGAACCTCTTTTCTGTTTTTTGATAAGCAACCGATTTTTTTGTTGCTATACAGAATAATAACAATATTTGACAAAGTAATCAATAGTTTTAACTTAATTTCACATCGAATTCTTCCTTACGCTTAAAAATTTTTATAAAAAACAAAAAAAGGTATGCAAAACTGTCAAAGCGAAAAATTTACGGAAGAAATACCGCCTTCACCCGTAAAAACTTTTTTTGAAAAAAATCGAAAAAATTCAAAAAAGCTATTGACTAATCAAAAATCTTGTGATATTATATTCGAGCGTTGAACGCACAGGCACACGCTGGTGTAGCTCAGTTGGTAGAGCAGCTGATTTGTAATCAGCAGGTCGGGGGTTCGAGTCCGTCCACCAGCTCCAGTTAAATATGGGTAGGTTCCCGAGTGGCCAAAGGGAGCAGACTGTAAATCTGCCGTCAGTGACTTCGATGGTTCGAATCCATCCCTGCCCACCAGAAATCCTCGTAACGAAAGTTGCGAGGATTTACTTTTTACCTCTTATTTTTTCACTTTTCTCTTGTAGGCTCGGTTTTCTGAAAGCAATAAGTAATCGTGAATAGCTTCGTTTAATTTAAGCTTTATCAACACTTTTTCATCCTTGGTAAATCAGCAGTCACTTTTACATTAGAAAAAGCCCCCTCTTTTTAATGAGAGGAGGCAATCACAGATTTACGGAGAGGTTACGAGTTGTGTCTGCTCATGGCCTTATCGATGTCACCTGTAACCATAATTTCTATTGCGTCGACAGTTTTTTCGGCGCATTTTTTTATTTCATCGGCTTCCTTTTTGGAAAACCGTGACAGTACCCAGTCGGCAAGATCGTATTCCGGGTTAGGCTTGGCACCGACACCTATTCTTATGCGGGGAAACTCGTTGCTTTTAAGATGGTAGATTATGTTTTTAAGGCCGTTCTGACCTCCGTCACTGCCCTTTCTTCTTATACGCATTTTACCGGGCTCAAGGCTTATGTCATCGGAAATAACGATGATACGCTCTGGGGGAATTTTATAAAAATCTGCCGCATCTCTTACAGCCTCACCGCTGAGATTCATAAAGGTCTGAGGCTTGAGAATAAGACAGCGCTTTCCCTCGATTCTGCATTCGCACATAAGAGATTTGAATTTAAGCTTATTGATTTTAAGGGAGTATTTTTCAGCCAGAGCATCTATGCAGATGAAGCCTGCGTTATGTCTTGTGCCCTCGTACTGTCTGCCCGGATTTCCGAGACCTACTATCATATATTCGAATGTGCCTGTGTATTCTTTGCTTTTTTTGAAAATCATTTTTATTCCACCTGATTTTGTATTTGCCTCGCCTGAAAGGAGAGATAGGATGACGGAGGGGTTATCCCGCATAAAGGCAGCTGTGTAAAGATAATTTTACATTATGACCTTTCACGGTCTTGACCCTCGCCTGTTATTCGCATAGCCGCAGTACTGATTATGCCAAATTTTCTGCTGATAATCAAGAGTTTTTTTAAGTATTTTTATTTTTAGAACAAGAAAATATATAATTGAAAGAGTATGACAGTGGTATTATTCTGAAAAAGAAATAATATTTTTCGGCATTATGTTATAATTAACCGATTATAGATATTTGAGTTTTCACTTTCATATTCCGGAGGTTTTATAATGGAAAAAGATAACGAAAAACAGAGAGACGATCTGATTATAGGCAGAAATGCTGTGTCGGAGGCTTTGCGAAGCGAAAGATCGATCGATACCTTACTTGTGGTAAAGGGTGAAAGAAACGGCTCTATCGGCAGAATTATAGCCGAATGCAGAGAAAAGAAAATCGTAATCAAGGAAGTAGATAAAAAGAAGCTCGACTTTATGTGCGGTCAAGGTAACCATCAGGGCGTGGCCGCTTATGCAGCCGCCCACGAATATGCAGAGGTGGAGGATATTCTTGCTCTGGCTGAAGAGAGAGGAGAGGCACCCTTTATCATCGTCTGTGACGGTATCGAGGACCCCCATAATCTCGGCGCTATTATCCGTACTGCAGAAACGGCAGGTGCTCACGGTGTCATCATTCCGAAGAGAAGAAACGCATCCCTTACATGGGTGGTGGGTAAAACCTCTGCAGGTGCCGTGGAGTATGTTCCTGTTGCCCGTGTGGGTAATCTTGCCTCGACTCTCGACGAGCTCAAGGAAAAGGGCATCTGGGTTTATTCGGCAGATATGGACGGTAAAACCTGGTGCGAGACGGATTTCGCGGGGGGAGTGGCTCTCGTGGTCGGCTCCGAGGGTAACGGTGTCAGCCGTCTCATCAGAGAAAAGAGCGACTTTATCGTTTCTCTGCCTATGAAGGGCAGGATTACATCTCTCAATGCTTCTGTTGCCGCGGGAATACTTATGTACGAGGTTTCCAGACAGCGCTCAGGAATTAAATCTGTTTACCGAAAGGACTGAAAAAAATGTCAGAAAATAATAATCCTTCCGATCTTTATGATGAAGAATTTCTTAAAAAGAAGGAAGAATTTTACTCTTTGATTGAAGATATGGACTTGCCGTCATCTGAAATAGAGGAGGATGACGGAAGCTTTGAAGAGCTTATAGACGATTTCGCTGACAGCGACCTTATGTCGAAGCTCGGCTCGAAAAAGGGCAAGAAAGAAAAAAAGAATAAAAAGAACAGAAATAAGAAAAAGGAAGAGGTAGTGGACACTCCTGAGCCTGAGTACGATATTTTTGATCTCGGTGACGATTTCCGTATGACGGAAGAGAAAAAGCCTGAGAGAAAAAAGAAGGAAAAGAAGGAAAAAAAGACTCAGCCTGCCGAGAAAAAGGCTCCTCCTAAGCCGAGAGAGCCTCTAAAGCCCTTCGTTGCTCATACGCCTGTCGAGCAGATAAAGGCTGATGTCTATGTAAAGGATGAAAGCCTTTATGAAGAGCAGAGCGTGGATATCGATGAGCTTCTTAAGAATTTAGGTATACCCACTGCCGAAGAAATCGCACAAGAGGAAAAAGCCGAGACGGAGTCACAGAAGGACATCTCTTCAGACGGTGAAAAAACCGAAAAGGTCTACACAGGTGACAGAGATGACATGGAGGATATTTCCTCTGTTTCCGATGAAGCGCCCGGCTTCGATGAGGATGTGAAAACTTTTGGAGAAGAGAATAAGGCGGATGATCTTTCCGGAACGAGATTTTTCAGCACCGACGAATTAAAGGAAGAAAAAAACGACAGCGGTGCTACCCGTTATTTCAATCTTAAGGGTTACATTCAGTCTGCAGGTAAGGCTATCGGGGAAAGCAAAAAGCAGAAGGCGGATTTCACACGGCATTTCCGCTTCCTTAAAAATAAAGAGTCAGACGAAACTATTTTAGAGTCCGCTCCCACAGGTAAGGGTAAGGACAGCATGATGGATTCGGTAAAGGCTGACGAAGGAGAGGATATCTTCTCCGCTGTGGAAAAGGCACAGAAAAAGAAGAAGAGAACTCACCTTAACACCACACAGAACTTCATCTCGCTGAAGGACTATGATGAAAAGCTGGCAGTAAGAATTAAAAAGGAAAAGAGAAGCATCATCCTCGCTCTGACGGCTTTCATAATAAGTGCAGCTCTCACCGTGCCCTTTTCGGCTTACGGTCTGCAGGGGGCGCATCACGGACTTATTTATTCCGTAGTACACATTCTTCTCACTGCACTTATCTGTATTTTCGCGAAAAACGAGCTTACCTTAGGCTTTAATAATATCCGTTATCTGAGTCCGGATGAAAATTCCGTAACCTTTATCGTGGCTGTTTTCGTAATGCTCTTTAATCTTTTTACTGCCGTTACGGGTACTCTCGGTGTAAACGGAGTAAAGCCCTACACACTCTGCTTTGCCTTCGCTGTTTTAGTACGGTTTACGGGCAGCTATCTCGATGACCTTACGGCACGTAAAAGTGTGAAGGCGCTTTCTCAGAAGGGCGAGTATGAGGGCATACACTATATTTCAAATAAAAACGATGCTCTTTTAGTGGCTCACGGCTTAAGTGAAAAGACAGTTCCTACAGTAATCTACGGTGCGGAAAGCCGCGTGGACAGCGGAATAAGAGAGGATAAGGCTCCGAGAAAGGACGAGGAGAAATTCTACTCCTTCACTGCTATCGCCGTTCTTTTAGTGGGCTTTATGTCAGGTATAATCCTTTTCTCAGGAAACAGAAATGCAGTTTCCTTCCTTACTCCTATCGTTTCTTCGGTTTGCTTCTGTCTTCCCGTTATGAATGAATTCATAAGCAGTGTGCTTTTCTACTTCACTTCCTTACGCCTTTCCGAAAAGGGTATAGCGGTAAACGACATCGAGTCTCTCGAAAGTCTTTCGCAGGCGAAGGCTGTTTCTGCTGACACAAAGGAGCTTTTCACCTGTGAGGTTTCCTCCTTCAGAAAAGTAAAGGGCTCCCTTATTTCCAAGAGCGATGCCGCTGTTTTTGCAGCTGCAGCACTTAAGGCGGGAGGCTCTATGGCAGGAGACTGCTTTAAGGATTTCATCGATGCTCTGGGAATCTCTCTTCCCGAGGCGAGCGACCTTCAGTATGAGGAAAAGTTAGGCTTCGCATGCTGGATAGCGGACAGAAGAGTTCTCGTCGGTAACAGGCAGATGCTCGTCGAGCACAGCATAGAGGCTCCCACACAGGCAGAGGAAAAGGCCTATGCGGGAAAGAAAAATGTCATGTATGTGGCGGTGGAGGGACAGTTAGTGGCTTCCTTCCTCGTAAAATATAAGGTGGTGCCTTACTTCAGAAAGCTTGCCGAGGAGTTCGAAAAGACAGGCTTTGTGCTTCTCGTAAGCAGCAGAGAGCCCTGTCTCGATGAAAACAACTGTGCAGAGAGACTCTCTTTGGATGTGGTGTCGGTAAAGCTTCTTTCACAGAAGGCATCAGAGGTGGTTGCCTCTTACAGAAGCGACTGCGAAAAAGGAAAGGCAACTGCTCTGCTGTGCCTTAAAGGAAAATGCAACGTAACGGAGCTTGCGGTTAAGGCGCACTCCCTTTACCGTGCTGACCGTCTGGCCTCCAATCTTCTTCTTTCGGGACAGGCTGTGGCATTGGTGCTTACCTTCCTTTCGGTATTTCTGAATATGCCCGTATTTTTCAGCCCCGTAACCGTAATACTTTTGCAGGTGCTGTGGTCCTTCGGATGCTATGCATTGGTGTCGGCACAGTTCAGAAAAGCCGTTAAAAGAAGAGTTTTTAAGTTAATTGAGAAAGTGAGAAAAAGCAAATGAGTATTATTCACGTTTCTTCACTGAAAAAATCCTACGGAAGAAAAATCGTTCTGGATGACATAAATTTCGAAATCGCAGAAGGCTCGGTGGTAGGTCTCTTAGGTCCTAACGGCTGCGGTAAAACTACTCTCATAAAAATCCTTACAGGTCTTATCAAGGATCATTCGGGAACTGTGAGAATAGACAACGAGGAGCCGGGCGCCTACACTAAAGGAATCGTGGCCTTCCTTCCCGACAAATCCTATCTGCCTGACTGGATGAGGCCGAAGGATGCTATCGGTTATTTCAGCGATTTTTACGCGGATTTCGATAGGGGAAAGGCAGAAAAGATGGTCCGAGACTTCGGGCTTGACGAAAATCAGCGTCTTAAGACTATGTCGAAGGGACAGCAGGAAAAGCTGAATCTGATTCTCGTTATGTGCCGCAGAGCGAAGCTTTATATTCTTGACGAGCCTCTGGGCGGTCTCGATCCGGCGGCGAGAAGCTTCGTTTTAGACCTTATTTTAGATAATTACGCCAAGGATTCCACGGTTCTCATTTCTACTCACCTTATCGGTGATGTGGAGCGTATTTTTAACCGTGTGCTTATGATAAGCGGCGGTAAGCTCATCGTAAATTCCCATGTGGACGAAATCAGAGAAAAGGGTAAAAGCGTGGAAGAGGTATTCAAGGAGGTGTTCAGCTATGCTTGGTAAACTCATAAAGCACGAGCTCCGACATTCGGCAAGATACACTCTTTCCATCTACATTGCAGTTGTCGTTATCTCAGCACTTATGGGACTTTCCTTCCTTTCAGAGGCTACATGGATGGGCGTTATGAGCTGCTTTGCTCTTTATGCGGCAGGCTTTGTTGCGGTTATCGTAACTCTCGTTTCAGTAATAAAGAACTTTTATGACACTCTTTTCGGCAGACAGGGCTATCTTACTCTCACTCTTCCCGTAAAGTGCAGCACTCTCCTTGTTTCGAAGGTAATCGTGTCGTTTATATGGATAGTGGCTTCCTTCGTACTTATGGCACTTACTCTCGTGATGATTTTCTTCTACGCCAAAGAGAAAAGTGCAGGCTATTTCACTATGGTTTCCGATGCCGTGAGTATCAGCGGTATTATGGAGATGCTGCCCTCTGCATCCACAGTCATAAGCTTTCTTATTATGGCAGCGCTGTGGGCAGTTATAACGATCTTCACTTATGTATCCTTCGTTTACTTTACTGTAACTGCCGCTAACACCAGAGGTCTTCAGTCACATCCGAAGCTTCTCGGAGGCCTCATTTTCCTCGGCATTTTCTCTCTGAATAACACAGTGGGAAATGTTCTCACTCAGTACATACCCCTGACCTTCAATGTGGGAAATGACAGAGTTTATTTTGCCTTTGAGCAGATGGGAATGGTAGAAGAAGCAGTACTTTCTTACGGTGTAGGCGGTACGGTTTTCAGCGGGATTTTTGCTTTCGGGCTCTTATGGCTGACAGGCTACATTCTCGAGAATAAAGTAAATCTCAAATAAGGAGATAAAAAATATGAAAGAAATAAACGGATTTACCGAATGGCACAGCGACCCTACGGTAACAGGCATTAACCGCCTTCCTTCAAAGGCTACCTTTATGCCCTACGGCAGTCTCGATGAGGCTAAAAAGGGCGAAAGATACCTTTCGAAGAGATATTTCGATCTGTGCGGTGAGTGGAGATTCAGACTTTTTGACACCTACAGAGATAAGGAGGAGGACTTCTACGCCAAAGATTTCGACTCTGAAGGCTGGGACACCATTCCCGTACCCTCATCCTGGCAGATGGAGGGTTATGATTATCCCATCTATTCTAATGTACAGTATCCCTGGGAGAAGATACAGGAGCCTGAGCCTCCCTTCGCTCCCACGGAATATAATCCCGTAGGCTGTTATATTAAAAAGTTCACTCTTCCCGAAGGCTTTAAGAAGGAAAGAACGGTAATCACCTTCGAGGGTGTGGAAAGCGCCTACTATCTTTATGTGAACGGTGTCAGATGCGCTTACAGTGAAGGCACCTTCAGACACAGTGAGTTCGACATTACGGATTTGCTCTGTGAGGGCGAAAACACTCTCGCAGTGGAGGTTTACCGCTGGTGTACGGGAAGCTGGATGGAGGATCAGGATTTCTTCCGTCTTTCCGGTATTTTCAGAGAGGTTTATCTTTATACCACAGGTAAGCAGTACATCGCTGATTTCAAGGCGGAGGCTCTGCCGGAGCTTTCCGATTATAAGAACGGCACACTTAAGGTGCAGGTGCTTTTAGGCGAAAAGGCTGATTATACGGAGCTGGAGCTTACTGTTTATGATATGAACGGTGACATCGTAGCCACCGATTCGGTTTCGGCAGAAAACACCGATGAGGCTCAGCTTAAGGCTACCTTACCCTATATCACTCTCTGGAGTGCGGAAAATCCTTATCTTTACAATGTGGTAATTTCCATCAGAGACCGTGACGGTGTCTATATGGAATATGTCAGCACCCACGTCGGCTTCAGACACATCGAAATAAAGGACAGTGTTCTTTATCTTAACGGTAAAAGACTCCTTCTCAAGGGTGTCAACCGACACGAATTCTGCTGTGAAAAGGGCAGAGCCGTTTCAAAAGAGCTCATGCTCAGGGATATTCTTATTATGAAGCAGCATAACATAAATGCTGTACGTACCTCACATTATCCCAATCATCCCTTATGGTATGACCTTTGCGACGAATACGGTCTTTATGTAATCGATGAGAATAATCTCGAATCCCACGGCACACGCTTTATGGCTATGGGTGAAAATACACCGCTTCTTCCCGACGGCAGAGAGGAGTGGCTTCCCTCCTGTATGGACAGGATAGAGTCCCTTTATCAGAGAGATAAAAACCATCCCTCCGTCATTATCTGGTCTCTCGGTAACGAGTGCAGTGCAGGTGAGAATTTTCTTAAAATGCACGATTATCTTCATTCGGTCGATTCCATGAGACCTGTTCACTATGAGTCAATCTGGGGCGAAAAGGAGCTCTTTGACTTTAATAAAAATGTCACAGACATCTATTCGCAGATGTATCCGAAGCCGTGGGAGCTCGAAAGAGACATTATAGCCCATCCCGAAAAGCCGTGGATGCTGTGTGAATTCTCTCATTCCATGGGTAACTCCTGCGGCGGTAATGAAAAGTATTTTGAGCTTATGGACAAATATCCCTGCTTTTTCGGTGTTTTCGTATGGGACTTCGTGGATCAGGGAGTGAGAATAAAGAAGGATGACGGTACTTCCTTTATCGGCTACGGCGGTGACAGCGGCGAAATCACCCACGACGGTCATTTCTGCGGTAATGGTCTCGTTTTCGCAGACAGAGAATTAAAGCCTGCCATTAAGGAAATGAAGTACCTTTATCAGAATGTTTCCTTTAAGGAAATCGATGCCGCAAAGGGTATCTTCGAGGTCACTAATAATTTCCTTTTCACTGATCTTAATGAATATAACCTTCACTGGCAGCTGGTAAGTGAAAACCGCGTCAATGCAAGCGGAGACCTTTCTCTCGACCTTGAGCCGGGTGAAAGCACGGTAGTGGAGCTTTCTTTCGACAGAGTACCTGCTACAGAGTGCTATCTTAATGTTATGCTTGAGCTCAAGAGAGGTAATCTCTGGGCAAAGGCAGGACATACAGTAGCAAGAGAGCAGTTCATAATAAATAAATATGCTCTCCCGAAGGCTGAAATCGAAGGCGAAGAGATGAATGTGAAAATAAACTACGGCACAGTCAAGGTCTTCGGCGGTGAAACAGAGGTATGCTTCTCACGCAGAAATCATAAGCTCTACTCCGTAAAATATAAGGGCATAGAGCTTCTGAAGGGTGATGTAGAGCTGAATTTCTGGAGAGCTATCACCGATAACGACAGAGGTAACAAGCAGACTGTTCGTTGCGGATGCTGGAAATATGCAGGCAAATTAGCAGGTACAGGCATAGGTGAGGTTAAAAATCACGGCAAAAAAGTCACAGTAGAAATGAATTTCTCGGTATATACCTCTCCCGAATGTAAGGGAAAGATTATCTTTACTATAGGCAGTAAGGGTATACACATCGACTACAGCTTCAAGGCGGAAGAAGGTCTTCCTGAAATTCCCGAGATTTCTCTCATATTCCCAATCCCGAAGGAATACGAAAGACTCGAATATTTAGGTAAGGGCCCCCATGAAAATTATATCGACAGAAATACGGGTGCATATATCGGCCTTTACAAAACTGCGGTAGCAGACCTTTTCGAACCTTATCAGAAGCCTCAGGAGTATGGCGAAAGAACAGCCGTCAGAAGAGCTACGGTGAAAAAAGTCGACGGCACAGCACCGCTAACCTTCGTGGCGGATAAGGAGATAGAAATTAATCTTTCATCCTATACAGCTGATGACCTGGAGAACGCTCCTCACATCCACGAGCTTCCCGAAAAGGACACTCTTTATTTCAGAGCCGTGGCAAGACAGATGGGTGTGGGCGGCTATGACAGCTGGGGCGCACATACCTTAGAGGAATATAAAAATCTTTCAGACAAGGAATATAAATACGGATTTACCTTGAAGTTTTAAATCTTGAAAGGCGGAAGTTAAAATGAAAAAGAAGTCAGAGCCTATGGCAACCTTTATGGCATTTACCACTCTCGTAATCGTGGGTGTGTCAGCTAAGCACTGTATGAAAAAATACACAGGCGGCACAAGAAAGCATCCTCTTAAAGTTATATTCAGGAGATAAACGGTGAAAAATAATAAGAAAACACAGAAAAGGGGTAAGGGAAACTCCTGCCCCTTTTACAAAAAATGCGGCGGCTGTCAGCTTCAGAATATGACCTATGAGGAGCAGCTCAGCTTTAAGATGGCAAAGACCATAAAAAATCTCGGCCGCTTCGGTCACGTGGATGAGATTATCGGAATGGAAAAGCCGTATCACTACCGTAACAAGGTGCAGGCAGCCTTCGGCTTTTCGAGAGGAAGAATCATTTCCGGTGTCTATCAGTCCTCGAGTCATAACATTGTCCCTGTGGAGAAGTGCATGATAGAGGACGAAAAGGCCGACGTGATTATAAGAGATATAAGACTCCTTCTCCCGGACTTCAGACTTACCTCTTATAACGAGGACACGGGAAGAGGCTTTCTTCGTCATGTTCTGGTAAAAAGAGGCTTTTCCACTGATGAGATAATGGTAGTTCTCGTAACAGGCACCAATATCTTTCCTAAAAAGGATGCTTTTGTCCGTGCACTTCTGGAAAAGCACAGTGAAATAACTACTGTCATCTGGAATATCAACAGCTCAAAGACAAGTCTTGTCCTCGGTGAAAAGGAGACGGTTCTTTACGGAAAAGGCTACATTACGGATGTTCTCTGCGGTAAAAGATTCCGTATTTCCGCCAAATCCTTTTATCAGATCAACCCCGTGCAGACAGAAAAGCTTTACTCGAAGGCGATAGAATTTGCGGAGCTTACGGGAAAGGAAAGGGTTTTCGATGCTTACTGCGGAATCGGTACCATCGGTCTCGTAGCCTCGGATAAGGCAAAAGAGGTAATCGGTGTGGAGCTGAACGCTCAGGCGGTTAAGGATGCGAAAAATAACGCCAAGCTTAATGAAACGGAAAACATATCCTTCTACTGCGACGACGCGGGTGATTTTATGGTGGCTATGGCTCAGGAAAGAGAAAAGGCAGACGTACTCTTTATGGATCCTCCCCGTGCGGGAAGCGATGTTAAATTTCTGAAAAGTGCAGTTACTCTTGCGCCCGGGAGAATCGTCTACATTTCCTGTAATGTGGAAACACAGGCGAGAGACCTTTCTTATCTTTGCAGAAACGGATACAGGGTGGAAAAGATACAGCCTGTGGATATGTTCCCTCATACAAACCATGTAGAATGTATCGTTTCGCTCAGCAGAAAATAAAATTACAGGGAGGACAAGCATAATGAATTACGATAAAGTGTTTAACAGCAGTAAAAATAATTCCGAAAGCTTTGAGCTGGCTACGGGACACATTTCGACCACAGTTATATTCTGTGAGGAAGAAAAGCTTTTTGTAAAGATCACAGCTAAGGGAACAGTGGATTTTTTCGGTGCAGAAGATAATCTTCTCGAGAGTGTTACTCTGCCTGCTCAGACAGGCGGACGTGAGATTTACGATGAGGTGGTGGCTTCGGTAGCTGAAGGCTGTCTTGTTATGAAATTCCCTGTTGTGGAATGGATCGATAATTATCCTCACTGTGACGGAGAGCATGATCGCTGGGACAGAAGAGTGATAGAGTACAATACGGTCAGCTTTAAAATATCATAAGGCGAAAGACAGGAATAATCAGAAGAAAATACTTATGACAGTGCTGTAAAGGGCACAAATTATATTTATAAAATAAAAAT
>JAZUOC010000057.1:0-13472 GCA_045604465.1 Acutalibacteraceae bacterium | reverse complement strand
ATTAAATTATACTATGAAAGCAGCCACTGAGCAACCTCTTACGGTAACTCAGTGGCTTTATTCTTTTTTTTTAGGGGCTGCCTTAGTGCAACAGCCCCTTTAAAATTTAAACCGCATACTAACTCTGAAATCCTTCACAGGCCTAACCCTTACTTCTTCGGCGTATTTCCAGTCAAGCTCCCCGGGAGTGCTTTCCATCTGCTTATAAGCCCGCCACATCATTTCAGCGACCACCTCCGCCTTCACACAGCCGGTAGCTCCGCCGAACATAGGTATCAGTATGCTTTCTATGCCGTTTCTTTTCGCTTCTATGAGAGTACTTCGCATACAGTGATAGATAACCCTCGGATCCTCTATCATCTCAGGTGTCTGCATAGTGGGAGTGTGAATAAGATACTGACCGTCCTTACCCGCCTCTGTTATGAAGCTCGTTCCGACAGGCTGTTCTCCGTAAAAGTGCTCTATGATGTGCTTCTGCACTCTTTTCTGCAGCTGATCTCCGTACCGGGCTGTCAGCGCTCCGTCATACCCTCCGTTCATAAGGCCGAAGGAATTGGCAGGTGACACCACGCACTGCACATAATTACTGCTTATAAAATTCTCGAAATAGTCGTTTATGAGCTTCACGTCCTCCTCACCGAAAAACTCCTTAAGGCAGGAAAACTTATATGAGTCAGCTTCTATAAGAAATATTTTCATTTTACTCGTCACCTTAATTTAATCCTCGAACATATTCTCTCCAGACACAGCACCATAAACACTATCTGAACAGTGCCCATCACCGCCGCCTGAGCGAGTCTCGAAAGAGCCGTAGCACCGAAGGGAGCACCGTAAAGAGAGGAAATCCAGTAGCTGTTCATCAGCACCGTACAGAGAAGCTGAGACAGAACCACAGACAGAACTATACGCGGTATGCTTGTTTTCTTGCCTAAAAAGAGACCGTAAATGAGACCGCTTACGGCAGCCGTAAGAGTGAAGCCGGGGAAATAGGCACCCGTAGTGGGAAATGCCACTGCACCGATGAAATCACCCAGAGCGTAAACGGTAACCGCACCTAATACACCGAATCTTCTCGCCGCGATAACCACGGGAATAAAGGAGAAGGAAATACGCAGACTTTCGCTTAAGGGAATAACCAGTATGCGTGCTATTACTATCTGCATGGCAGTCAGAAGGGCAAGACAAACAAGGGTGAAGATTTTCTCTTCATTTTTTCTTTTAGCCATAAAAAAACACTTCCTTTGTTTTTGCCCCGCAAATGAATAAACAAAGAAAGCTACTCTCTATTTTCACAGCGGGATGCGGCCTCAATATCGCAGATAAATCCTTTCGTCTCTGAAGCAACTCCCCGTCTTCAGAGCACTGAACGCATTGAAGCCTACTCTGTTTTTGTCGATGTATAGACTATATCACTAATGAAGTATAATGTCAAGAATAATAACAGACTGTTTATTTAAACGGAAAAAGCTTTCTGAATCTCTTCTGCCATACACGAAGATAAACGGTAATTATTCTCGTCGTGGCTATATCGAAAAGAATAAAAGCTATATTGCCGAGTCCCAGCATAATCGGAAGCATGTACTCAGCGAAAAAGCCTGTTTCACCCTCGATGCCCATAAGCTCATCGAAGGGCATACCGAGCACCTTTATAAGTATTGCATAGGAGGCTATCATTGAGCCATTGAACACGGCAAATTTAAGAATGTATTCCGGTATTTTCGGAAGCTTACTCTCAAGAACAGCCTTGAGTATGGGATAATAACCGAAAAATGCCGCATATAATACAGCCGCCTCCTTATTCGGCACGAGCATAAGAGAAAGGACACTTACCGCCGCATAGATACCGAAGGCCCATTTTTTATCAAGCTCTACCACACTGAACATAACAAGCATACCCGCAAAGGCAGGAAGCGCATAAACGAATATCTCCAGTGCAGTAGGCATCAGCACTACCACAGACAGTGCCGTTATCATTCCGCCCATGGCAGTTTTTCCGCTCTGACTCATCTTATCACCTCAGCAGCAGGGAATAAGGTCGCCGCCCATACATTCACAGCAGCAGTCGGCACAGATAAGACCCTGACAGATGTCACAGCCGTCACAGTTATCACCTGAACGGTGGCTGTTTCTGCTCTGCGAGGTACGGAAGCCGCCGCTTCTCTGAGCATTCATATTTTCATAGGCGTGACGGTATTCGGCATTTGAAGGCTCCATCTTATATGCCATAGAAAAATAGGTGTATGCCTGGTCAGTCCACCCGCGCTTATAGTTAATCTGTCCCTTCAGGTAATACCACTGTGCATCACGGAAGCTTCTGTCCATTCTTTCCAGTGCTTCCTCGGCCTCCTGAAGCTTATTTCTCTGCATCAGCTCCTTTACCTGCTGATAGGTATTATAGCTGTACTGTCCGCCGTAGCCCGGTCCCGAATAAGCCGAATCGCTTCTGTTTCCCATGATGATCGCATCATAAGCCTCATTGATTTCCTGCATTTTCTTATTTGCGTTTTCAGCTAAGGGGCTGTCTATAAAACGGTCGGGATGATACTTTTTAGCCAGCTCTCTGTAAGCCGCCTTTACCTGCTCCTGGGTGGCACTTCTGGGCACTCCGAGCACTTCATAAGGATCTCTCATTTTTTCACTGTTCCTTTCAGAATATCATTCATAGTGTTTTCTGTTCCCTCATAAATTATGTTTTCCATAATGGGAGTAAGACTTTTGCTTTCTGCTTTTTCATAGGCCTCACTCATTATGGCAAGGCACATATTAAGGCTCTTTTTTATCTCTTCCTTAATCTCTTTGGAGGGTGGAGAAGAAAGAGAGTACTTTTTCACAAAGACATTATAGTTTTTCTTTTTTATATCCTTTTCGATGTCATCTGAAGCATCGCAGAGATAAACAAACTTACCCGTCCCATAACCGAAACGGTAAACGCTTTCATCAACAAAGCCGTAACCGAGAAGCTTTCCCAGCGCATCAGCTGAGCAGTGAGCCGCCCTGTCGGGAGAAGCCGTACCGCTTTTTTCTGTAACAGACTGCTCTTCCATCGCCTTTTCGATTATCAATGCCGCCTCAGGATAAAGCTTTTTCGCCTTTTTATACTTAATGAGAGCATAAGGAAGAATCAGATACATCAGAAGCCTTCTGAATAACGAGCCGTCAGCGATGTTATCCTTTACCTTAAAGTAAAACATCATCATCGAAACAGCAGCAGCATATTTCAGCTCTTCCTCACCGTTCTGACAGTAGTTACATTTTTTAGTGGGGTTATAGGGACATCTTCCACCCTTAAAGGACGGGATCTTACCTGTGAAGGATAATCTCGACAGAGCGAAAAAGGTCAGGTCGTAGCTTAAGGTAAGAGTAGACAGCACGCCGAAGTTTTTACGCATACTCCTGCACAGAGAGCAGTAAATACCGCGGTAGACCTCATATTCCTTCACCTTCATTTCGGGCTTGTTCACCCTCACATAACCGAACATCTTTTTCCCTCGTAAAATAATCGTTAATAATTATTATACACCAAAATAAAACTGTTGTAAACTATATTATGTGCTTAACTTTAAATTTAAATTAGGTTGATTATTTTTATTTTATATACTATAATAGTATAAAAGAAACTTTAAGTGAGGTCAAAACTATGTCAATTATAAAAAAAGAAGCCTACTTTGTTTCCTCTACGGGAATAAATAAAATCCGCACCTGCATCTGGCAGAAGGAGGACACGGAATATAAGGGCGTGTTCCAGATCGCCCACGGTGTAAGCGAGCATATAGACCGCTACGATGAATTCGCACGCTTTTTAGCAGAGGAAGGCTATGTAGTATGCGGTAATGACCATCTCGGTCACGGTAAAAGCGTAGACTCCTATGAGGATTTCGGTTTCTTCGCAGAGGAAGACGGAGATAACCGTATGATTGATGATATGCACATTCTTTATTCCATTATGCATAAGAGATACCCCTCTCTCCCCTACTACCTTTTCGGTCACAGTATGGGCTCATTCTGTGCCAGAGTCTATGCCTCCGCTTTCGGCTGTGAGCTTTCGGGACTCGTTATCTGCGGTACAGGCGATATGCCTCAGGCTATGGCTGTACTGGAGGAGCCCGTTAAGCTTCTGTGCAGAAAAATGGGAGCAAGAGCAACCGTCCCCGCTTCTCTTTTAGACAAGGTAAGCACCATCGGTATCAGTGGTGCGGAAACACCCAAGGACTGGCTCAGCTGTAACAGGGAAAACGTTATGGCTTACATAAATGACCCTCTCTGCGGTAACGATTTAAAGCTCGGCGGTGTGAGAGATATTCTTTCTCTGGCTAACACTTGCAGCAGCTCTGATTGGGCCTCCTGTCTCCCGCCTGAGCTCCCCGTTCTCATTATTTCCGGTGCGAAGGACCCCATCGGTCTTAACGGTAAGGGTGTAATCGCCGTATGCGACAAGCTCGAAGCGGCAGGAATCGAGCCTAAAATTATTCTCTATCCCGGTATGAGACACGAAATTCTCAATGAAGACGAAAGAGAAAAGGTTTATGCCGACATTCTCGACTGGCTTAAGGATATTGGCTGACGGGATTAAAGTCATTTTTAAATAATTCCATAAACTATATAAAGGAGACATAACTATGAAAATCAGAAAGCTTTTATCTCTTGCTTTGGTAGTTCTTATGCTCACAGGAATATGCACTCTCGTGTCTTATGCCAAAGAGCCTCTCCCCCTCGATGCAGGTCTTGAAAAGCTCTGCGAGCAGTTCGAAAAAGGACAGGGCCCCGTAACCGACGGTCTTTCCATAGATTACCGTTACTTTTCACCGGTAAAGGAAAACGACAATACAAAATATCCCCTTGTAGTATGGCTTCACGGTATGGGTGACGGCGAATATGACGGTAAACAGGTAACGGAACAGGAGGCCGCACTCTGGTCAAGTGCCGAATATCAGAGCCGATTTAAAGAAGCGGGCGGTGCATTCATCATCGCGCCCCGTTCACTCGAAGAATATGAGCTTTACTGGGCAGATATTCTCATCTATCCCCTTCGTGCCGCTATCGACGATTTCATAGAACAACACAGAGACAACATCGATGTAAGCCGAATTTATGTAGGCGGCTACTCTATGGGTGGTAAGATGACACTTAAAATGGCTGTAGCTTATCCCGAATTTTTCGCCGCTGCCTTCCCCATCTGCCCTGCCTGGGTACCCGATGAAGAAGCAGCTGCCTGCTTAAAGGATATGCCCGTATGGCTCACCTCAGGTAAGCTTGATCCTCTCGTAAACTACCACTCCATGGTCCTTCCCACCTGGAAAAACATTATTTCTCAGACTAATATACCCGAGCTTTGCCGTTTATCTTCCCAGTCAATAACCGCAAGACCTGACGGAGTTCCCATTCTAAGCGCACATTTCTCCTGGATAGCGGTAAACAACGATATGTTCTCCGACAAAAACGGAGATTATCCCTTTATGAAAACTGAGGACGGTCTCGGAAATGAGGTCACTCTCACCTATCCTGACGGTATGATAAGCTGGATTTCATCCTTCAGAAGTGACTATGACGGTACCCCTGCCACAGACAGCGGAAATATTCAGGCAAAAAACGAAAGCGCACATCTTTCATTTATCGAAGTAATTAAAGCATGGCTGAGTGCGTTTTTAGAAATACTCAAAGGTCTTTTAAAATAATATACAGAAAAGCACAGGATCGCATCCTGTGCTTCTTCATATTCGTTTTTTGTTATTAATCAGTCCGGATAACCGTTAGGATTCTGGCTCTGCCATCTCCAGGAGTCGGCACACATTTCGTCGATGCCTCTTTCAGCCTTCCAACCAAGCTCTTCATAAGCCTTGGTGGGATCGGAGTAGCACACGGCCACGTCACCGGGACGGCGGTCCACGATTTTATAGTTAATCTTTACACCGCTTGCCTTTTCGAAGGCCTTGACTACATCGAGAACGCTGTAGCCTGTACCTGTACCGAGGTTATAAACATCGAGTCCACTTTTGCCTAAAACTCTCTGAAGAGCCTTTACGTGACCTGCTGCAAGATCAACAACGTGGATATAGTCTCTGACACCTGTGCCGTCGTGAGTATCATAGTCAGAGCCGAAAACACTCAGACACTCGCGCTTACCGATGGCAACCTGTGTAATGAAGGGCATAAGATTATTGGGTATACCGTTAGGATCTTCACCGATTCTGCCGCTTTCGTGAGCGCCGATGGGGTTGAAATAACGGAGAAGACAGATCGACCATTCCTTGTCGGATTTAAAAAGGTCGGAAAGAATAATCTCGATCATAAACTTCGTAGTGCCGTAGGGGTTAGTGGTACCGCCTGTAGGCATAGACTCTTTGAGAGGAGACACATTGTTCATACCGTAAACAGTGGCTGAAGAGCTGAAAACGATTTTCTTACAGCCGTTCTTTTTCATTACATCACAGAGAACAAGTGTACCTGCGATATTGTTGTCGTAGTATTCGAGAGGCTTCTGACAGCTTTCACCTACAGCCTTGAGACCTGCAAAGTGAATTACTGCATCGATTTTTTCAGCCTTGAAGATTTTATCCAGACCCTTTTCGTCTCTGATGTCGCACTCGTAGAATGTGACAGGCTTACCGCTGAGATCAGCAGTTCTTTTGAGAGCTTCTCTCTTACTGTTGTAGAAATTGTCCACTACGACTACATCGTAGCCTGCTTTGATAAGTTCGATACATGTGTGTGAGCCGATATATCCGGCACCGCCTGTAACAAGAATTGACATATTCCTTCACCTCGTTTATAATATATGAAAAGTTTACTTAACGATTATACAATAAAATTTTTCAACTTTCAATAGTTTTGGCGTAAGGAGAATTAAATTATGGAAAATTTATCAGATATTTCCGTCATCAGAAGAGTTATGGAAAAGCACGGCTTTAACTTTTCCAAAGCCCTCGGACAGAACTTCCTCATTAACCCCACCGTCTGTCCCCGTATGGCTGAAATGTGCGGTGCTGACGAAAATACAGGCGTTATAGAGGTAGGTGCAGGCGTAGGCGTTCTTACTGCCGAGCTTTCAAAGAGAGCCAAGAAGGTAGTGTGTATCGAACTTGACACGAGACTTCTCCCTGTCCTCGACGAAACCCTCGCAGATTTCGACAACATCGAAATTATCAATGCCGATGTTATGAAGACAGATCTTAAGGCTCTTATCGAAGAAAAATTTCAGGGAATGAAGGTAGTAGTCTGTGCAAACCTCCCCTACTACATCACCTCTCCGGTTATTACTCTGCTTCTCGAAAGTAATCTCCCCATAGAGGCGGTTACCGTTATGATACAGAGAGAAGCGGCAGACAGGCTCTGCACTCCCGTAGGATCAAGAGACTCGGGTGCCATTACCGTATGCACTAATTATTACTCAATCCCCGAAACCCTTTTTCATGTTTCCAGAGGCTCCTTTATGCCCGCACCCAACGTAGACAGCACGGTTATCAGACTGAATATAAGAAAAGAGCCTGCCGTTTACGTCAGCGACGAAAAGAAGTTTTTCAAAATGGTGAAGGCTGCCTTCGCTCAAAGAAGAAAGACGGCGGTAAACTCCATAGCAAGTGGTATGTCGCTTCCTAAAGACAGAGTAGCCGAGGCTATCACTGCCGCAGGTCTCGATGTGAATGTGAGAGCAGAAAAGCTTTCTATGCAGGAGCTGGCTGATATATGTGCGAAGCTGTAAAAAAGGCTTTTTTAAACGCAGAGTGCAGAACGATGAAAGATAAATAAAGGCTTGTTCCCCTTACATATAAATAAAAATACAGTTTATTCCGTAAAGCAGAAAACCTTTACAGCACGAAAAGTGCTGTAAAGGTTTTTTCTTTACTGTGTGGAAAACAAGGTTGAAAATGTTAAATGCTGCGGATAAACTGACATTCAGACCTGTTAAAAGGACTTTAAACTGTGAAAAACTGTAAAGTTTTCAACTTTACTAACAGAGTTTTCCACATTTTCGTGGAAAACTTATGAGGATTATTCATTATGCATTATTTTTTGCATATACAGACAGATGTATTAATATTCTCTCGCAATACGTGCAAAGCGGTAGTCATTTTCATAGCTGATAGTACCCGATGAACGGTAAATACTAAGCACCAGACCGATGGCTAAATATACACAGACCGTCGATGAGCCGCCCGCACTAATGAAAGGTAAAGTGATACCGATAACCGGAAGAAGCCTTGTACACATACCGATATTGATTACCGCCTGCGCTATAAGCATAAAAGCTACACCGTAGCACATCATTTCTGCCGCGAAATTTTTCGACCTTCTGCCTACGAAAACTATTCTTATGGCGAGCATAAGAAAGAGACTCAGCAAAATCAGTGCACCGATAAAGCCGGACTCCTCACAGATTGTCGAAAAAATCATATCGTTCTGCTTTTCGGGTAAAAGAGTACTCTGAGTAAGCTCACCCTTGTAAAGTCCCATACCTGTAAAGCCACCGTTCTGTATTGCCTTGAGTGCCTGATTCTGCTGATAGATTTCAGTAGGATAAGCCTCGGGATTAAACAGGGCGAGAATACGGTTACGCTGAATATTATCGAAAACCTTAAGCCAGATAACAGGCGAGGCAGCCGCAATAAGAAGCCCCCCTGCCGGAAAATAAAGCCAATGTACACCGGACACGAGCATCATACCGATAAACATAAGTACGAAAATAAGTGCCGAACCCATATCTCCCGTAGCCACAACCAGAACTATCGGTATCATAGCGTGGACACAGAGAAAAAATACCGTCTTAAGTGAAGAAATGTCGTTTTTTACCTTGCTTAAATGAAATGCGAAGGTAACGATAAAGCCTATCTTTACTATTTCCGAGGGCTGAAAGTAAAGCTTACCGGGAAGTCGGATCCATGAAATAGCATCGCTTCGCCCGTCGGGAGATGCACCGATAAAGAAAAGCGACATCATAAGGCCTATACCGGCTATTCCGATAAGAGGCCACAGCTTCAGAATAATGTCATAATCGATAACAGAGATAATAAAAGCCGCCACTATGCCCAGACAGAAGGCAAGAATCATAACCCTTGTGTCACGGGAGATGTAAGTCCCTGCCTCTGCATCAAAGGTGGCACTGCTTACAGCCACGGTACCGAAAACCGAAAGTGCCGTACACAGAAAAACAATTATCAGGTCCGTTCCTTTAATAAAACCTTTCAGAGCCTTACCCATTATTTAAATCCCCTTTTTTCAGAGTTTTGGCTTTCAGCTCTCTTTCTGCCTGCGGCAGACGAAGATAGGTCGGCATAAGCTCTGCTCCCGTAAGAAGCTTATCCTCGCTGTAATTCCTTTCAGCGGCGAAGGCTACGGAAGAGCCTTTCTGATAAACCGAGGATGCACCTGCCTTTTTATAGCCTAAAGCCTTATGACAGATTTCAGCACCGTCACCGACGAAGATAATTTCGCCCTCATATTCCTTTAGCTTTTCACCCAGGTCATCTATTTTAAGAGCCGAGTCCTCCATCAGTCTTGACACAGAACCTCCCTCATTCTTAAACACGGCACAGTAAACCTGCTGACAGCGGGCATCCATAACGGGAACGGCTATACAGTCTCTGTCGGAAAGATTATATGCGAGAGCCTCGAGAGTGGAAACGGGCATCGCTTTTTTACCCAGACCGTCACACAGTCCCTTGACCGCCGCCACACCGATTCTCACACCCGTAAAGGATCCGGGACCTACGCTGCAGGCGAAAAGGTCGATCTCACCGAGAGAGATTTCTGCATTTTTCAGTGTGCTGTCAATCATCGGAAGAAGGGTGCGTGAATGGGTAAGTCCCGTATTTACGGAGCTTTCGCTTAAAATCTTACCCTTTTCCGTCACAGCCACCGAGGCACATACGGCACTGGTGTCAATGGCTAAAATCTTCATCACATTCTACTCCTTCCACTCTTATAATTCTGCTGTTTTCATCCTCGTATTTTTCTATTGTCACTCTGACCGTAGAGTCAGGCAGAGCATTTTCGATGTTTTCGCTCCACTCCACAGCTAATATGGCACCCATATCGAGATAATCGAAAAAGCCGCTGGAGTAAAGGTCGTCCCAGGATTCCACTTTATACATATCGAAATGCACTAAGGGTGGATTTCCGCCGTAATCATTAACTATGGCAAAGGTGGGACTGGAAACGTGACAGTCGATACCCATTCCTCGGGCAAGACCTCTGGTGAAGGCTGTTTTACCCATACCGAGACCGCCGTAAAATGCTACTACGGTGCCGCCTTTGAGATGTTTTGCGATTTCAGAAGCAAAGTGCTCTGTTTCCTCTGTGCTGCGGGTAATACGGGTAATCATACTTTCACCTCTTCACGAAAATAATTTACATATTATAATAGCACGAAAAGAGAAGTTGGTCAAGATTTGATAAAACAAATTCATATCTTAAGTTTTTCTTACATCATACCTGCTTCTGTTGAAAAAAATACGTTTATCAGATATTATATATCTGTAAGGAGTGATAGTATGAAAAAAGAAAAAATCAAAAAAATAACAGCCGTTATACTGTTCACTGTCATTTATGCCTTTGGCTCTTTATTTCTAATGAGTAATTTTTACGATGAATACCTTCTGTTTTTCATCTTTTCTGCGGTAATGTACATAGCGGAAATAATCCTTTCAAAATTCACTAAGGTCAAGTCTTACATATTTTTCTTCTGTATTCTGTTTCTGTCTCTCGTTGCGATTATATCAGACCTTATATGGCCCACCTATTATTTCTTACTTATTACCTATTCACTTCTGTTTCTTACCTTCAGGTCGGTATTTTTACTCATCGATTACATAAGACTGAAAAAATATAAGCTCGTCCCCCTGTCATTTCTGCTCTGCGCCTGCCTGTTTTTCGGTTGCTCAAACACAGAAATCCTATACCGCGAATATAAGGAATTAGTAGTAGGTACTGCAGACCGCACCTCCTCCTGGGGCGCAATAAACCAGATAGTCGAAAAGCAGGAGGGATGGCAGAAAATCGTAGATAATTCTCCGTTCGTTTTCGGAAAAATAGCCGAAGAAGTCGATGATGAAGGATGGGTAAGGCAGTACAGCATCGGCAGAACCTACCCTGAAATAGACGGCTCGACGGTATGTGTGCCGATGGCTATGGAGTTCGCACGTCAGCACCTCGGCTTCGACGATGAAGCTGTCTATGATTTCGTGGACTTCTCCACAACCCACTATGCCTATGAAAATCTCATAACAGCCACTGAGCTTTACGGTGCCTTCACATATAACGGCAGATATATGACCGATTATAAAAGGGACTCCGTTGACTTAGTCATAGCCACCCACCCCTCAGATGAAGAGCTGAAAATGGCCGAGGCTGCAGGTATAGACTTACTGATGAAGCCCATCTGCTACGATGCCTTCGTTTTTATCACTCATAAGGATAATCCCGTGGAAAGCCTCACCGTACAGCAGGTAAAGGACATCTATTCGGGAAAGATAAAGAACTGGAAGGATGTAGGCGGTAAGGACGAAAAAATACGAGCCTTCCAGAGAGAAAAGAACTCGGGCAGTCAGACGGCTATGGAGAGACTGATTATGGGCGGCACAGATATGATAAACCCTATCGAAGTCAAGATTATAGAAGGTATGGGTGAATTGGTGGATGCCGTAGCCGAATACGAAAATAATACCGCAAGCCTCGGCTACACCTACCGCTACTACATCGATAATCTTTATAAAAACGATGAAATCAAGACTATAGCCATAGACGGCATTTACCCCACCGACGAAAACATCCGAACCGAAGCCTATCCCTACACCACAAACTACTACGGTGTAATTCGAAAGGAAGATGAAGAAGGCCGAGGCGGAAAATTCCTCGAATGGATTTTATCTGAGGAAGGACAGAAGTGTGTCGGTCAGGCGGGATATATAACGATGAAGTAAAAAAAAGTAAGAGCAGTTTTTTCGCTGCTCTTACTTTTTTATTTATATTCACTTATACTGATAATCTTTTTTACATCCTTTAAATCCGTTTCATCATCTGCAGCTACGGCGGCTAATGCAAAAGCTACCATCATCACAGCCGTCAGAAGCAGTGAAATTATTCTTCTCGGTCTGTTCATTATACACCTCCTGTTTTCTGCTTTCATTAATGATAATACTACTTTTTATCCTTCCGTCAAGGCAAGACAGATAATATTAACTTTTTATTTATCTTTCTGTAATAAGAACGGAGAAAATTTTTTCATTTTATCTGTCATAATCTTCCTTAAACTTATTGCAAATTTTTATATATTATAGTATACTGTTTGAGTATGTAAATTGGTATCATGTTTTTTTTGGTACCTAAAAAATCTACGGAGGAAAAGAACTATGGCAGAAATCGAAAAAAGCAACAGTTTTATCGACATGGAACACGAAGTTCTGAAGTTCTGGGAAGATAATGATTGCTACAATAAGCGTACAGAAAAAAATAAAGACAAACCCCGTTTCCGTTTCATCGACGGACCTATCACAGCAAATAACCCTATGGGTATCCACCACGCTTGGGGACGTACCCTCAAGGATACCTTTATCAGATATAAGTCAATGAGAGGCTACTCCTGCCGCTGTCAAAACGGCTTCGACAGCCAGGGACTCTGGGTTGAGGTAGGCGTAGAAAAGGAGCTCGGCTTCGAATCAAAGAAAGACATCGAGGATTACGGCATCGATAAATTTACGACAAAGTGTGTCGAGCGTGTAAAGCAGTATTCGGGAGTTATCACCGAGCAGTCAAAGAGACTCGGTCAGTGGATGCAGTGGGATAACTCCTACTACACAAACACAGACCTCAATATCACCAGTATCTGGCACTTCCTCAAAACCTGTGACGAAAACGGCTGGATCAAAAGAGAGTACAAGCCTATGCCCTGGTGTCCCCGCTGCGGTACATCACTTTCAGAGCATGAAATGACCGGTTCTTATAAAACCGTTACCCATAATTCCGTATTCTTCAAGCTTCCCGTCGAAGGTACAGACAGCAAAATCATCGTATGGACCACTACTCCCTGGACTCTTTCCTCTAACGTAGCTTTGGCAGTTAATCCTGAAATCGACTATGTAGAGGTTAAGGTCAAGAGCGATGAAAAGACTCTCATCCTCGCTAAAAATGCCATCAAATATCTCGGTGACGACAAGTTAGAGGTTCTTCGTATGTTCAAGGGCGAAGAGCTGGTAGGTAAAAAGTATGACACCTGCTTCCCCGAGCTTGAGGCTCAGCAGGGCTTTGAGCATAAAATCGTTGCATGGGACGAAGTAGACTCCGAAGAAGGTACGGGCGTTGTTCATATCGCACCCGGCTGCGGTCTTGAGGACTGGGAGCTTGGTAAGAGACTCGGTCTTCCCGAAATTATGCCCGTTGACGATATGGGTATTTTCCTTAATAACTTCGGCTTCTTCAGTGGTAAGAAGAGCGGTGAAATCGCTCAGGAGGTATTTGAGGAGCTGGAAAAGAGAAACAAGCTC
>JAZUOC010000056.1:0-2655 GCA_045604465.1 Acutalibacteraceae bacterium | reverse complement strand
GCCTCATAAAGAGCACCGAACATCTTTGAAGCAGTACCTGAATGTGACTGCATACCTGCACCTACGATAGAAACCTTGGCGACAGTAGTATCGGAGGAAACTACAGCACCCTCCATAGCGAAGATATCTTCGAGAATTGCTACTGCATCATCAGCGAAGCTTTTAGCACAGGTAAAGGAAATATCCTTCGTGCCGTCACGGCCTACCGACTGAAGAATAACGTCGATGTTTATATTCTTCTGAGCAAGTCTCGAGAACATTTTAAAAGCGTTACCGGGAATATCCTTCATTCCTACTACTGAAATTCTGGCAACATCTGTATCCTTAGTTACACCTCTGATTAACATTTTTTCCATATTAGCAACCTCCCTGACGATTGTTCCGTTTTCTCTTACCATGCTTGAAAGAACTTCAAGCTCTACATTATATTTCTTTGCCATTTCCACTGAGCGGTTATTAAGCACCTGTGCACCCAGAGTAGCAAACTCAAGCATTTCATCATAGGTGATGTCTGCAAGCTTCTGTGCATTTTCTACCTTTCTCGGATCAGCAGTAAACACACCTGTTACATCGGTGAAAATCTGACAGCGGTCAGCGTGAAGAGCTGCAGCAATAGCCACGGCACTCGTATCGGAGCCGCCTCTGCCGAGAGTGGTAAGGTCATCATATTTATTCAGTCCCTGGAAGCCTGCCACGATAATAATTTTCTTTTTATCGAGCTCTTTTTCGAGTCTTTCTGTCTTCACCTCGTGAATTCTCGCCATACCGTAGGCGGAATTAGTGGAGAAGCCTGCCTGCCAGCCTAAAAGTGAAACTACGGGATAACCGAGGCTTTCGATAGCCATGGCGAGAAGTGAAATAGAAATCTGCTCACCGGCAGTGAGAAGCATATCCATTTCTCTTTTTGAAGCGTTGGGGTTAATTTCCTTTGCCTTTTCGATAAGGTCATCGGTGGTGTCACCCTGAGCAGATACGACAACAACGACATTATTGCCCTTTTTATAAGTATCGGTGATGATGCGGGCTACGTTCATCACTCTTTCTGCATTTGCTACAGAAGAGCCGCCGAATTTCTGTACTATAAGAGCCATACTCTTCCTCCTTAATTAATAGTCTACTGTTCTGATGGTGCTGATTACTGAAAGAGGCAGCTTAGCGATAATCCTTCTCAGCGCTCTTTCTTTCATTGAAGGTGTGACGAAAGCGATTTCGTCAAAGGCCTGTTCATTTCTTTTCAGGAATGTCACCTTTCCTAAGTGGTTTTCTATCTCTGCCTGTGCATTTTCCATGCTTTCGGCAGTAGCTCTCACATAAAGTGAGGTTTCCTCTTCGAGATAATCGGCGAGAAGATCATCCTTGCCCTCATCCCAGCCAAAGAATTTTCTTTCCTTGGTGTTACATGCACAGTCGATTACGTCTCCCACGACAGCAGATGCGGTAGCAAGCTTACCTGCTCCCTGACCGTAAAGAACTACATCCCCTACTGCATCACCTCTGACAAGACAGGCATTGAACACGCCGTTTACTCCTGCAAGCATACTTTCATTTTTAACAAAGCAGGGTGAAACCGTAAGGCTTATTTTTCCGTCATCCATCTTTTTTGCTTTAGCTATAAGCTTAATTACACAGCCGAAGGAGGAAGCAAAATCTACATCCTCAAGTGTGATTTTTGAAATACCTTCGGTGTAAACTCCGTTAGGATAAACGTGGTTTCCGAAGCAGAGCGAAGCGAGAATACAGATTTTCCGAAGTGCATCGAAGCCTTCCACATCAGCAGTAGGATCCTTTTCTGCATAGCCCTTTTCCTGTGCAAGCTTAAGAGCCACGTCAAAACTCATATTCTCTGTTATCATTTTAGTAAGAATGAAGTTAGAGGTTCCGTTAAGAATACCTGCTACCTCGCTGATCCTGTTACCGGCAAGACAGCGGCTGATAGGTCTGATAATGGGAATACCGCCGCCTACTGCAGCCTCGAAAAGGAAGTTCACATCCTTCTTTCTGGCGATCTCGAGAAGCTCATAGCCCTTTACCGCTACAAGCTCTTTATTAGAAGTAACGACATGCTTACCCGCCTTGAGACAGGCTGAAACAAATTCAAAGGCAGGATTTACACCGCCCATGGTTTCTACTACTATGTCAACCTTACTGTCATTTAAAATATCATAAAAATCTTTAGTCATAATATCCTGAAAAGGACAGTTATCAAAATCCCTTATATCAAGAATATGAGAAAGCGATAAAGATACATTGCTGTTCTTTTTCATAATGTCGGCATTTTTACTGATGACCTCAGCCACACCTGAGCCTACCACGCCGTAGCCTAAAATAGCAACGTTCATTTTTTCACGACCTTTCTGTGATTTTCATTTTCGAAAAAAAATACGTCTTTCCGAAAAACATATAGGATATAATATCACATTTTGTTCATTAAGAAAAGAGTTTTCGGTAATTTTTTTCTTTATTTTATAACGAATTTCTTAATTTGATTGATTTTAAGTTTAATATAGGTTAATATAATATATAAGCTATCAATCAAAGTGAGGTGTTTAAATTGACCGATATTGAAAAAAGACGCAGATTTATAATCAACACAGTGTACTTCGGAGTCGTTATCGCTCTGTGTGCATTCTTTTTTAAATATGCTATGGGAACACT
>JAZUOC010000055.1:0-6029 GCA_045604465.1 Acutalibacteraceae bacterium | reverse complement strand
GTCTGCAGATATCTATTCGGTTTATCTTCGCTATGTTAGCCCCGAAGATATCCACGTTTATTCAATTGACGAATGTTTTATAGACATCACAGACTATCTGAAACTGTACAAGAAAACCGCACTTGAATTTACGATTATGCTTATGGATGCTGTGTTTTATGAAACAGGTATTCCTGCATCAGCCGGTATAGGACCCAATCTTTTCCTTTGCAAGGTTGCCCTTGATGTAACAGCAAAGCACTCACCGAATTTTATCGGCATTCTGGATGAAGAAAGCTTTAAGGAAAAGATATGGACTCACAGACCCATAACTGATATATGGAACATCGGCAGAGGAATCGCAAAACGGCTTGAGCATTATGGTATATATGACCTGAAAGGTGTTGCCGAATGCCCCGAAGACCTGCTTTACAGAGAATTCGGCGTTAATGCAGAGTTCCTGATTGACCACGCACATGGTGTTGAACCTTGTACTATCAAGGAAATTCACGAATATAAATCCAAGTGCAGTTCTATATCCAACGGTCAGGTGCTTTTTGAAGATTACAGCTTTGATGATGCGTTTACAATCGTCAAGGAAATGGTAGATTTGCAGGTGGATGAGCTGATTGAAAAGCACCTTGTAATTGACTCCATTTCACTTCATATCGGCTACTCAAAAGATTCTTCAAGATATACAGGCGGTACAAGAAAGATAGGGGAGTTCACAAACTCTTTCAAGAAGATAATGGGTTATTTCGAGTCGCTGTATAAAGAAACCACTAATCCAATAGCACCTATACGCAGAATAACTATAGGGCTTAACAATTTGCAGGATGACTATATGGCTTCAATATCCCTTTTCGATGATGTTGAGGCACAGGAGAAAGAGAAAAAACTGCGTGAAACGGTAGTTGATATAAAGAAAAAGTACGGCAAGAATATTATTCTCAAAGGTATAAGCTATACCGAAAAGGCGACAGCACGCAGCAGAAACAAGATGGTAGGAGGACATAACGGTGGCGATTAAGAAAGCAGACAGAGCAAGACAGTTTATGCCTTTTGCAGCTCTTACCGGGTATTATGAGGTTATTAAGCAGCGTGAAAAGATTGTTGAGCCGAGAAAAGAGCTCTCCGAAGATGAAGCGGAAATCCTATCAAGTAAGCTGAGTAAAATTCAGAAAGGTATGCTGGTAACTCTCACTTATTACAAAGAGGATTGCTACGAAACACTAACAGGTCTTGTCTCAAACATAGACCCGGTTTACAGAACAATAACGATTGTCAAAACGAAAATAGCGATTGATGATGTTTATGACATAAGAATAGAATCCGACCGAATGAGCTCTGATTAATTTCAGGGCTCTTTTTCGTTGTTCAGAAAACATTTTTCAAAAATTAATCTTACATACTTTCCTTGAAATCAATCAGGAGGGTAATGTAATGATAGTTAAAGTTCTTGGAAATACCATATATCTGGATAAGAGTGGACAATACAAATGTGAGGTTCGGTATATGGACGAATATGATGAAATAAAGCGAATTACTCGCACCCATCCCAGTAAAAATTACATTAAAAAATTCATTAAAGATTACCCGAAAGGGGAATATTATCCCGATTGTACTCTTGATGAATTGTTTGATAATGTTTATCAGTTTGTGCTGATGAATGAGACAAAGAATACGAGTTATATCAAGAAAATCAACACTTTCTATTCTGTTATCAGTCCTGTCTTCGGTGGCTTCAAAATGAAGACGATTTTAAAAGAGGATTTGCAGCAGTTTTTTAGTGCACTCTCTGAAAAATATTCAGAAGTTGTTTTGAAGGATTGCTTTGTTCTTATGAAAGATATATTTGATCATTATAGTGAATTTAAGGAACCAAAGAAAAATGCTATGAGAGACGTTTTGTGTCCTGTGTCTGCCAAGAAAAAGAAAGAGAAAAAGTCATACACATCAGAAGAAATCAAAAAGATATTTGCTGTTGCAGACGCTGTTAATAGTGAAACCAACAGACCGAGATATATGCACGGCAATGCGGTAAAGCTTATGCTGCTTACTGATATGAAGCTTGGTGAAATCCTCGCTTTGACATGGTCAGACGTTGATTTTAATAATGGAACGATAACTGTAAATAAAACATCATCTGAAATTAATTATTCGGAGTATGGTAAGACAGATTATTCAATCCAATTTAAACCATTGGGTAAAAACAGAATAAAGGTTATATCCATAACTCCGGAAATAGAGTCTGTTCTGAAGAGTATACGGAAAAGCAATACAGGTTCGGAATATGTCGTATCTCAAAAGGACGGATCACCTGTATCAAAATCCTATTATTCAAGGGTAATGAGAAATATTACACAGGAAGCGTTAATGAGCTGATATTTTTTCCACGCAGCGGTTCAGAGTGCGGTGGTTATTGATATGAAGGCAGAATTAGAAACTAAAGATAAAAATAACAAATACGGAGTGTTTCACATAAAAAGTGGAACATTTCGTGTTTTTGCATTTTTCGTAGCTTTTTGCCCCTTTTTGAAGAATAATTAGCAGGTAAAACCTTTATTATTTGAGTTTAAGATGAGACACATGTGAGACAAAAGTGACACACAAGTGATACACTTTTGCAACAAACCTGCAACAAAACTGCAAGAACATTGCAACAACATTGCAACTACTTTGTTATTGACATGAGAATATCAATATGTTATTATGTGTACAGGTAAAAGTGTAATCACGGCATAACAAATTAGTTTAAAGCCTCTTTGAGCACAGCTCGAAGGGGCTTTTTTATGCCTCGTAAACCTAATAATAAAGAAATTAAAGCATCATATTTGAATTAAAGCCCTTTGAGCCATTTCGGTTCATTGGGCTTTTTTTATTGCTCACTTTTAAAAAATGAAAGGAGATGTTTTTTAAATTCAATCTTACATACTTTTATCGTAATTTGGAGGTGGTAAACAGTTAAAAGTAAAAAAACATCAGAAACAGCACTTATTCTTTATTATTCCCAAGGAAAAATTAATTTTTATTTATGAAAGGAACAATTATTATGATTAAAAAGCTTCGTGGAAACGGCACAGCTTATCTGAAGACGGTAGGAGACAATCGTTTTTGGGTCTTTGAGATTCGTTATGAAGACGAAACCGGCGCGATCAAAAAAAAGACAATCAAGGGTTCATCAGAAAGAGACGTTTGGAAAAAAGGACTGAAGTTCATTGATGACTTCAGAAGGAAAAGTATGGATGAAAGCAAAGCATCTCCCTATGCGTCAATGACGTTTTATGAATTCGCACTTAAGGAGCTTAAGGATAATCAGCGCAACAAGGTTAAGGACAGTACATACTGCACTTACAAAAGAACAATTGAGTACATACCCGATGCACTCAAGGGAATCTGTATGTATCAGCTTAATACTCAGTTTCTTGTAAACATACTTAATGAGATTGTTGAGTCAGGTAAGTCACAGTCTATTGTTGATAAGACTTTCCAGCTTATCACAAGATGTTGTAAATATTACAGCTTGCTTACGGGTGTGAGAAACTGCTCACTGGAAATTGAAAAGCCCATTGTTGATGCCACTAAGAACTCGGATTCTGACACTAAAAATACCGTCGAATTCTTTAAGCTTGATGAGCTTGATAAGCTGGAGAAACTGTTCCTTACGCCCAATATCAGCGCATACGGTAACATACTTTACTTCATACTTAATACAGGTCTCACATCAGGTGAGGCAAGGGCTCTCACATGGAACGATGTTGATCTGGATAAAAGGAAGATAATGATCAATAAGTCAGTTAATAAAGGTGTAGTAGAGAATGGCGTTGCAAAGGCTGATAAAGAATTCATCGGCACACCCAAAAGCAATAGCAGCTACAGGGTAATTCGTATAACACAGAAAGTTTATGACCTTCTTGTTGCTCAGAAAGCCCTTCGTTTGAAGTCGGATTATGTTTTTCCCGGACTTGATAACGGCTTTATTACGAGATCAGCTATTAACAAGGCTGCATTAGCATACTACAAAAAAGGCACAGATGATATGAAAACCAAGAGTGGTGTAAAAATCCTTCGAGACACCTTTGCTGTCAAGATGGTGTCTGAAAATTGGCCTATCACGGTTCTTTCAAAGCATCTCGGAAACTCTAATTTACGTAATACGGAAAAGTATTACCCCCAAGAAATAGATGAATTGATAATGAACGAGTTAAGTAATTCGATGAAAAACGGTCAGTAAAGGTTTTTGTAAATAAGTACAATAAATGATGCTTATTTATCAATTATAAGTTATTGCTTAAATAATCTCATATGAGAGTTCATATCAGGTGATTTATAGCAGGATTGACTACAGGGATGTCGCTTCTTTATTTAGCGGCATCCCTGCTTTTTTGTTTTTATTATAATTTTCGAACTAACAAATGCTTTATTATGGAATTTGTAATAAACATAGTTTATCTTTGATTACTTTCCTTATCGGATTGATACAGCGTTTCTTGTGTCATAGAACATGTTCAGTGTTGAAAAGAGACGTTGGTAAAAGTTATCAAAAAATAATTCTTCAAATATCGTAATATTATGTTGAAAAGTTATCATAATTATGATAAGATATCTTCGGAGGTAGATATTATGGAAATGATAAGACCCGTTTCTGATTTGAGAAACAACTTTGCTGATATATCCAAAACAGTACATGAAACATCGCAGCCGGTTTTTTTAACTAAAAACGGATACGGTGATATGGTTGTTATGAGTATGGAGTCATTTGAAAAACTTCATTTTGATAGTGATGTATATTGCAAACTGCTTGAAGCTGAACGTGAAGCAGAGTTAACGGACGTACGTTATTCTTCAAAAGATGTTTTAAAAGCTATTCGTGAAGCTGTTGGAGGAGAATGACTTGTATAATGTTCAATTCCTTCCTTTGGCGCAAAATGATTTGCTTGAAATAGTTCAGTATATAGCAAACGATTTATTTAATAAACAGGCTGCAAACAAGTTAGCCGATGAAATTATAAAAGCAACAGATACACTTGCAGATTTCCCGTATGCTTATTCTGTTTATAATCCGATTCGGCCGATTAATACTGAATACAGAAAGCTTATAGTTCAGAACTATATGGTTTTTTATTCGGTTGATGAAAAAACTAAAATAGTTACTGATGCAAGAATCGTCTATGCTAAAAGAGATTATGATAAGATGGTAAAAAAATAATATTCTAAGTAACTTTTGTATCGCAGTGTCCGAGTAATTCGGACACTTTTTTTATTAAGCAGCTATTTTAAAAATTATACTGTCAAATTTTGTTACACTACAAAAGTCTAACCAAAATGTTAAATTTGTAATCGCTCAAAGAAATGGTGACCCTGTATCAAAGTCATATATTTCGAGAGTGATGAGGGAATGCATTAAAGAAGGGTGTGGGATAATTGTTTACTTGCGTGTGGGTGTGTGATATAATGATTTCGACAAATAAGAATTTGCGGAACAGATATAAAAGGAGAAACGTATGACACAAATCATTTCATTTTTGCTATCCGTTGTGTTTGCAATTGATATGTTTTTTGTCGGATTATTTCCCGAAAAAAAACTTGTTATCACACAAACGGAAACCGAAACCGAATACTATATAAACGGCGAAAGCGATTATTTACGTTTTGGAGTTGTTGGTGAAGGTAATCTGTTTGAGCCTGACGATGAAATCAAGGTTATAATTGAATGCCTTGATGAATCTCTTAACGGTACAAGAGCAAAAATCTCCGTTAATAGTGAGCAGACAGGCTTTGATAAGCGAGGATATGTTAATTTAATTTTTGATGTGCCGTATAACACATTTACTTTTTCGTCCGATAAGAACGGAATTTTTACGGTTGCGGTTGAACTGACCGACAGAACCAAATACAGTTTCAACATTGGTGTTCTTCCGAAAAATACACAGGCAAGCGACGGCTTTTATTACGGAATTCAGCCGTATATAACCCGTGCTTATACTTGGGGTCAGGGTTTTCAGCTTCCGAACTATACTGCAGATGAATCAGTAGATAAAATCCTTGAT
>JAZUOC010000054.1:0-2812 GCA_045604465.1 Acutalibacteraceae bacterium | reverse complement strand
ACCGCTTGGCCTCCGACTTGTCGTAGATACGGGCGTAGATTCTGACCATCCGTTTCTTAAAAGCAGACTGATAAAGAACGGATACAACGCCTACGGAGAGAACACAAATTGGGAAGATGATCACGGTCACGGCACACACGTCAGCGGTATCATAGTAGATAATACACCGTCAAATGTAAAAATACTGCCTATTAAGGTTCTTGGTAAAGACGGCTCAGGCAGCTCACTCGCCGTCGCACTCGGAATAAAAAAAGCGGTCGAGCTGGGTGCTGACGTAATCAATATGAGCCTCGGTGGTGAATGTGACCATATCGATTGCCCTATTGAAAAAGCAATTATTGATGCCACGAACAAAAATGTTTCCGTTGTTGTGGCTGCCGGTAATGATCGCAGTGATACACAAAACCAGTGTCCTGCAGCTCTCACCCGTTGCATAACTGTTGCATCGACAGAAAACAACGGCTCCACCATCTCCGGATTCAGTAACTATGGTGATGCAGTCGACATAGCTGCTCCCGGCTCAAACATTTTAAGCTGTCAGATGGGCGGCGGATATATTGAAATGAGTGGTACATCAATGGCAACGCCCTTTGTTGCCGCTGCTGCAGCTATGGTCCTTACCAACGAGCCGAAGCTGACCTATTCACAGGTTGAAAAGAAGCTTACCTCCTATGCGACCGATATGTTTGTCAAAGGTAAGGATGTTGCCTCCGGCTACGGTATTCTGAATTTCGGTATTCCTTTGGGCGATAAAAGATCAACCCCTGACAGTATTCAGGTAAGCAGAGAGCTTCTGGAAATCCACTATTTCGGTATGGATGTATCTTTTTTACAAACTCCCGTGGTATATTGTGATGATTCCTCTGTAATACCTACAGACAGATCCTTTACGGTAACGGTCGGGGATTCTTCTGTTCTCGAATACAAGGGCTGTCTTATTTTCCCTAAAAAGGTCGGCAGCACAACAATAACCTTCACTCTTGAAAACGGCAACAGCTCAACAACAACCGTAAACATTGAAGACAGCGGCTCATGGCTTAATGTTGCCGCCAAAAGCTATGCCGGAGGCAAGGGAACGAAAGCATCACCCTACCTTATTTCAACTCCAGAACAGCTTGCAAAATTTGCCCTGGACACAACCTTTAACGGTAAAAGATATTTCTATAAGCTCACCAATGATATTGATCTTGAGGGGCGCACATGGATCGGAGCCAATTTCCACAAAAGGGACGGTATATTCTGGGGTGAAGATTATGAAGAAATCGTTTTCGACGGTAACAATAAAAAGATTAAAAATATGACCGTCTTTGATAAACGACGCTCAAATACCCTTTGGGACTCAAGCAGCAGTGAAAAGGAAGACAGACTGTATCTTTATAACACCGGCTTCATTTGTGAAATCAACAATGCAAAAATCAAAAATCTCGGTCTTGAAAATGCCTATTCCTCTCACCCAGGAACAGGACTTCTTTGTACATACCTTTATGAAAATACAACAATCGAAAACTGCTATACAAGCGGCTTCAGTGCAGGTAACGGTCTGTTTTGTCATGTTACCAATTACAATGTCAAGGTTTCTAACTGTTACTCCTCAGCCACTGTTCTTCAAAGCGGTATAGCATATGAAATCTACTCATCGCTTACAGACAAGGTTATTTTCAACAATGTCTTTTTCTGCGGTGAAAGCCTTGATAACCAATTTTACGAAAGTGGCGCAGGCTTTTCAAAAAAAATAGATAATATACAAAGCTACTATACTTTTCTTTATAATTGCTTCAATGCATCTGAGTCGGTAAGAGGAGTCGGATTTGCAGAAGACGGCGAGTATTCGACCCTGGACAAATGCTACTATCTTGATTCAAACCCTATCGGTCTGAAAAACAATACAGGAATGAAAAAGACAGACCTTTCGGCAAAGCCGCTTTCATTCTTCAAATCCAAATCAACCTACACTGACTCGTCTCTTTGGAACAGTAAATATAAATGGGACTTCAACAATGTCTGGGCAATAGACGGAAAGACCAACAACGGATTCCCATACCTTAAAAACAATAAGCCTTTAACCCCGGAAAAAGAAAAAACCGACACCTGGCTTGATTATGCGGCAGACAGCTTTGCAGGCGGTAAGGGCACAAAAGAAAGTCCATATCTCATTTCTACTCCCGAACAGCTTGCAAGAATCGCCAAGCTCTTCCGTTACGGAGGAGCTAAGGATATGCATTTCAGACTTACAGCTGATATAAACCTTTCTGCTCACGACTGGATGCCGATAGGAATAGGAAAAAACATAAACTCCGTTTACAATGAAAATTTGCCTATAAAAAGCTTTGAAGACGAAAAAATTACCAAGTTCCGTTTCTACGGCAACATAGACGGCAACGGTAAAACTATCTCAAATATTAAAATATCCTCGACGGGTGACTTTATCGGATTTATTGCCGTCAGCGAAGACAATG
Organism: Acutalibacteraceae bacterium; assembly: GCA_045604465.1. Taxonomy (GTDB): domain Bacteria; phylum Bacillota; class Clostridia; order Oscillospirales; family Acutalibacteraceae; genus UBA6857. The sequence continues at coordinate 356 of JAZUOC010000054.1, read as the reverse complement.
AGATAAGAAATCTTAACTTTAAAAACATAAGCATCGAAGGCAATAACGGCTGCGGTGTTATTGCAGGATATAACCGTTTAAATGCCAAAATTATAAACTGCACTGTTACAGGAGAGATTACGGAAAAAACTAATGAGCCCTTAGGCGGAATATGCGGCAAAAACTACCGCTCCGCACAAATTATCGGCTGTTCGGCCTCAATCCCCCTTTGCAGCATAAATAACGGGGTTATCAAAAACTGCTACAACCCTGCCGGTCTTGCCTACAGCTCCGATGCCGTAATCAAAAACTGCTATACAGAAAGCGAAATCGTTTCTCCTGTTATATATCATTCCTACAGTAAATATACTGCTGAC
>JAZUOC010000053.1:0-2367 GCA_045604465.1 Acutalibacteraceae bacterium | reverse complement strand
ACAAGATCATATTTAAGCATTTACTCTCACCTCACTTCGTTTTATTATAAAGAATCTTCGAGCCGTTGCCGTGCTTGGTAACCTTATTCATAGGTATGTCAAGCTCTCTGGAAAGTATTTCCACTACCTTTGAACCGCAGAAGCCTCCCTGACATCTGCCCATACCGGAACGGGTTCTCCTCTTTACTGCATCGACATCTCTTGCGCCGCAGGGAGCCTTAATGGCATCGATAATTTCGCCCTCGGTGATGCCTTCACAGCGACAGATAATTCTGCCGTAACGGGGATCCTTCTTAACGATCTCAGCTCTCTCCTCAGGCGAAAGCTCTGACATCTTTACGGGAGCGGGACGTTTTGAAATAAACTCTGCCTTCTTTTCGTATTCGGGAGCCATTTCCCGGAACATCTTTCCCACATATCGTGCAATAGCAGGAGCAGCCGTAAGACCGGGCGACTCGATGCCTGCCACATTAATGAAGTGTTCGTTTGCCTTACTGGGTTCGATAATAAAGTCACATTCGCTTCCCGCTCTGTGAGGTCTGAGACCTGCGAAAGAAGTGATTACATTTCTCGTAGTAAGCTGAGGAATAACTCTGTTGACCGACCGCTTAACCTCATTGAGTCCCTCGATCGTGGTGTCAACGTCGAGCTTACTGTCAAAATCAAGATCAAGAGCAGTAGGACCCATAAGCACATTTCCGTGAGCTGTGGGCGTTACGAGAATACCCTTACCCATAGGTGAAGGACACTGGAAAAGAACATGATTTACCATCTTCTTTTCTATCTTATCGAGAAGATAGTATTCTCCCTTCCTGGGAATAAGCTTAAAGGATGTGTCCCCTATCATATTTGCGATTTTGTCAGCAAAAATACCGGCACAGTTGATTACATACTTAGCCTTGATAACACCTGTCGCAGTAGAAAGGTAGAACATATCATTCTTGTATTCGATATCGAACACACCGCTGTTTCTCTTGACTCTCGCACCGTTCATAATAGCATTTTCGGCTGCTGCAATCGTCAGCTCATAAGGACTGACGATACCTGCAGTAGGAGCCCAGAGAGCACCGATAGCCTCTTCACTGATATACGGCTCCATAGTACGGAGTCTCTCCTGGCTGATAATTTCCATATTAGGAACACCGTTTTCGAACCCTCTTTCGAAAAGTGCCTCAAGAGTCTGCATATCATCCCATGAATAGGCTACAACGAGTGAGCCTATATTCTTATAAGGTACAGACAGCTTGTTACAGTAATATGCCATAAGCGAAGCGCCCTGAACATTCAGCTTGGCTTTGAGAGAACCTGCCTCTGCATCGAAACCCGCATGAACAATCGCGCTGTTAGCCTTAGAACAGCCCATGGCCACATCTCCGCATTTTTCTAACAGAACAAGATTCATATCAAGCTTACTGAGCTCTCTCGTAATCATGGCACCGACTACACCGGCACCGATTACAACTACATCGTATTGCATATTTTCTCCCCCTTATCTTTTGTTGATAAAATATATTTGTTCCATATAATAGTAACACCAAAACCGACGATAGTCAACAAAAACGCTTCACATAAATCCGATTTTTTTATGAATATGTATTATTCACAAAGGAATTTTCCATAAAGAAAATATACTCCGAATCAAACATTAATCCACGATGTAAACCGCCCCGATTTGCGCGGACAAATCGGGGCAGTTTTTTTCATTTCTATTAGCACTATTTAATCATCACAGTTAAAAAAGCAGCGTACAAGACAGGCTGTAGATGTCACCGTAAGGAAAAAGAAAAATAAAAGTGCGCCCGTCAGAGCTGCACCTATTATACTGGTCGCTGCGAATTCGACAGCAAGCAGGACTATAGAAAGTAATACAGTACCGATAATCCCCGCAAGCAGAGCATTTACTATGCTGCACAAGCTGTCACAGCAACCGCCGCGACGGAAAAGCGCAGCAGAAACAAGTGTTACAGCAAGATAAACAACAGATATGCCTAAAAGAACCCATAAAAAAGCAGGCGTGACAGTAATAGCAGCAGTTATTCTCAGAAAAGCCGTAATAATACCGATGATAAGACTAGCTACCGCCGCGAAAACAGTACATCCGAAGCTACAGCTTCTGCATGATCCTGACATAATATTTCACCTCCCAAATCATTCTATGCACATAAGCAAAGGTGGTGAAATAAGCTTTGCGGCTCTTTATAAAAAGATGAAAACCCGGACATTTCATGATATAATCCCCTTAAAGTAGACACTTGAAAAAACAAAAAGTTTTCAAGACTACTTTAGGGGGATTTTTATGTCAAAAGCAAAATTAAGCCACGAAGAAAAGCTATTAGCGATAAAAGAATATAAAACAGGAAAAGGAAG
>JAZUOC010000052.1:0-8375 GCA_045604465.1 Acutalibacteraceae bacterium | reverse complement strand
TATTTCATACCCTTGTGTCCCATAGCGATGCCGTCACAAACGGTTATGGCAGGAAAAACGATAGGTGTACCGCCCGCCATGGCTACACCGAGCTTTACAGCCTCAGCGATTTTATCGAGATGAATATGACCGGGTACGATTTCGTTAAAGGAAGAAACGATACCGATAAGAGGTCTGTCCATCTCCTCCTTGGTCATACCGAGAGCGTGGTAGAGTGAACGGTGAGGGGCATTCTGAAAGCCGTGTACGATTGTATCTTTAATCATAATAGCAATCCTTTCTGAAAAAGGGCCCTGCAAATGTGCATAGCCCTTTTATTAATTATTTAAATGTGCGTGAAATCCGTATTTTCGAAGCGAAGGCATACACCCGTATTCCGAGTAAGAAAGAAGCGTGAATTTCGTGAAATCCGCTGACCTTCTAAAGGACGGAGTTTGCGTGCAGTCCGTTTTTTTCGAAGCGAAGGCATACACCCGTATTCCGAGCAAGAAAGAAGCGGAATGTGCGTGAAATCCGTTCTTTAGTTGTTGATGAGCTTGTCTTCGTCACTCCAGGAGTACAGCTTACGGATCTCCTTACCGACTACCTCAGAAGGATGCTCTGCAGCTATTTTTCTCATAGCACCGAAGTGTACCTGTGAGCCTGCATCGGACATATCGAGAAGGAAGTCCTTAGCGAAGGTGCCGTCCTGAATATCGGAGAGAACCTTCTTCATAGCCTTCTTTGTTTCTTCTGTGATAATTTTGGGGCCTGTGATGTAGTCGCCGTATTCAGCAGTGTTTGAGATAGAATATCTCATACCCTCGAAGCCACTCTGATAAATAAGGTCAACGATGAGCTTCATTTCGTGGATACATTCGAAGTAAGCGTTTCTCTCGTCGTAGCCTGCTTCTACGAGAGTTTCGAAACCTGCCTGCATAAGTGCACAGACACCGCCGCAAAGAACGGCCTGTTCACCGAAAAGGTCAGTTTCTGTTTCTGTTCTGAAGGTAGTTTCGAGAACACCTGCTCTTGCGCCGCCGATACCGAGAGCGTAAGCGAGTGCGATTTCGAGAGCATCTCCTGTAGCATCCTGTTCTACAGCTACGAGACAGGGAACGCCCTTACCTGCCTGATATTCGCTTCTTACTGTGTGGCCGGGGCCCTTGGGAGCGATCATAACTACGTTTACATCCTTCGGAGGCTTGATGCAACCGAAGTGAATGTTAAAGCCATGTGCGAAGGCAAGGGTCTTTCCCTCTGTGAGGTAGGGCTCGATGCTTTCTTTGTAAAGCTTAGCCTGTTTTTCGTCGTTGATGAGAATCATAATCATATCTGCATTCTTTGCAGCTTCTGCAGAGGTCATAACCTTGAGACCCTGATTTTCAGCCTTTGCCCAGCTCTTACTGCCTTCGTAAAGACCTACGATTACGTCTACACCGCTTTCCTTAAGGTTGAGAGCGTGTGCATGACCCTGTGAGCCGTAGCCGATAATAGCTACGGTTTTTCCGCTGAGCTTAGCAAGATTACAATCCTGCTGATAATAAATATTCTGCATAATTAAAACTCCTTTGTTTTGCTTTTAAGTATATTTGAATTTAATTTATTCCACTGTGAGTAGTGTGCCTTTGCCTCTTTCGATGGCAACTATACCTGTACGGCACATTTCTAAAATGCCCATAGGCTTCATAAGCTCGATGAATGAGTCTATTTTAACCGGCTCACCCGTAATCTCCACACTCATAACATCAGCCGCATAGTCGATGATTTTTCCACGGTAAACCTCTGCCGCCGCCATAATCTCAGGTCTGATTTCAGGTGAATTCTTAACCTTGATTAAAAGAAGCTCACGGCTTATAGTGCTTCCCGCTTCGAGAACCTGTACCTTTTTAACGTTAAAAAGCTTGCGAAGCTGACTTACGAACTGGTCTCTGGTATTTTCGTCACCCGTTATAGTAATGGTGATTCGTGAATAATTGCTGTCCTCGATTTCACCTACGGTAAGAGCATCGATATTAAAGCCTCTGCGGGTAAACATCGAAGAAACTCGGGTAAGGACACCGGGCTTATTCTCTACGAGTGCCGCTATAACATATTTGTTCATCATTTTCCCTCCCTGTCAATATTAACAATCATATCGTCTATTGAGCCTCCGGGAGGAAGCATCGGAAGAACGAATTCGTCCATATTTATTTTCGTATCAATAACCGTAACTCCTCCGCTTTTCATAGCCTCGGAAAAATGCTTTTCGAATTCCTCTGCAGTTTCTGCACTTCTGCCTTCTGCACCGAAGGCTTCTGCCAGCTTTACAAAGTCCGTCTTTCTGCCTAAAAGCGTGTGAGAATATCTTTTACCGAAAAATAGTGTCTGCCACTGACGCACCATACCGAGTACGCCGTTATTAAGAAGAACTACGATAACGGGAAGGTCATAGGTAACAGCTGTAGCCAGCTCATTGAGGTTCATACCGAATGAGCCGTCACCCGTAACTAAAACAGTAGCTTCCTTTTTCGCCACAGCAGCACCGATTGCAGCACCGAGTCCGTAGCCCATGGTACCGAGGCCGCCGCTTGAAACGAAGGTGCGGTTGCTTTCGAAGTCCGCATACTGTGCAGTCCACATCTGATGCTGTCCTACATCCGTAGCGATAACCGTGGTTTTTTCTTTATATCTGTTTATTACATCAAAAATCATCTTCGGGGTAAGAGGTGCCTTCGCTGCTTTTTCCGTTACCTCGTCATTGATTTTTTCCTGCTTTTTAAGCTCGTCTATTTTTTCCTTCCATAAGGGAAGCTTTTTCTTTTCGCAAAGCTCGGTGATTCTCTTAAGGCTGTCCTTTATGTCACCGTGAACACCTACATCTGCGGAAACATTTTTATTAAGCTCAGACCTGTCTGCTTCGATGTGGATAATTTTACTTCTCTTCGCGAATTTCTGTGTGTTACCTGTAGCTCTGTCACTGAAGCGGACACCTACTGCAATAATCAGATCTGCCTCTTTTTGCCCCATTGAAGAAGCATAATGTCCGTGCATGCCCTGCATACCTAAAAATCTTTCGTGAGAAGATGGAATAAGGGAAAGTCCCATAAAGGTAGATCCTATGTAGCCGTCTGTCTTTTCGGCGAAGGCCAGAATCTCCTCAGCCATATTCTGTCCCATGGCACCGCCGCCGATATATATGTAAGGTCTTTCACTTTCAGCGATAAGCTGTACTGCCTGTTCTATATATTTATCTTTAGCCTTTCTGGTTTCAAAGGGAGTCACGGTCTCTTTCTTTTCATAATCGGAAAGAGCTAACTGTATATCCTTAGGAATATCCACCAGCACGGGTCCCGGTCTTCCTGACTTAGCGATTTTAAAGGCCTCGCGGATGGTGTCTGCCAGCTCGTTTACATCACTTACGAAATAGTTATGCTTGGTTATGGGAAGGGTTACACCCGTAATGTCGATTTCTTGGAAGCTGTCTCTGCCTATAAGCGAGGTGGGAACGTTACCCGTAATAGCTACCATAGGAACCGAGTCGAGCATAGCCGTAGCGATACCCGTTACAAGGTTGGTGGCGCCGGGACCTGAGGTGGCAATAACCACACCTACCTTACCCGTGGCACGGGAATAACCGTCAGCCGCATGTGCCGCACCTTGCTCGTGAGCAGTAAGGATATGGTTGATCCTGTCGCCGGCCTGATAAAGAGCATCGTATATATTCAGAACCTGACCGCCGGGATAACCGAAAACGTCAGTTACTCCCTGCTCAATAAGGGTTTCTATTACAATCTGTGAGCCTGTCAGTTTCATTTTCATAACTCCTGTGTTTTCTAAAAATTATTAAATAATTATATCACAGAAAAAACACCATTGTCAACATCAAGTCATCTTTTCCTGCTTAACTTTATGGTCGATAACGTGTCTGGATGCGAGTTCTCTGTGAACATCCTCCACGGTAATGCCCATTTCATTCATAAGCACCATCACGTGATAGGCAAGATCAGCAATTTCGTATACCGTTTCAGCCTTATCGTCTGCTTTGGCGGCGATAATAACCTCGGTACATTCCTCGCCCACTTTTTTAAGAATTTTATCGATACCCTTCTGAAAAAGATAGGTGGTATAGGAGCCTTCGGGAAGAGTTTCCTTTCTGCCCTTCAGAAGCTCATAAAGTCCCTGAAGAGAGAATTCCTGAAGCTCTTCGCTTCTGTAAACCTCATTGGTGAAGCAGGAGTCCGTACCCTTATGACAGGCAGGACCGTCCTTCTCTACTACTACCGTTAAAGCATCGTAATCACAGTCAGCCGTAATTGATACGATGTGCTGATAGTTTCCGCTGGTTTCACCCTTAAGCCACAACTCCTGTCGGGAGCGGGAATAAAAGCAGGTAAGCCCCTTTTCTATGGAAATTCCGAGACTTTCCCTGTTCATATATGCCACGGTCAGTACTTTCTTAGTGATGCTGTCCACCACCACAGCGGGAATGAGTCCCTTTTCGTCGAATTTAAGCTTATTTATATCAAAGTCAATCATAATTTACCTCACATTAATTCCGTTTTCTTTCATCAGCTTTTTAAGGTCGGGTATAAGCACCTCGGAGAAATGGAAGATAGATGCGGCAAGACCTGCATCCATATCGGGAATTTCCCTGAACAGAGTCACGAAATCCTCTGCCGAGCCTGCACCGCCCGAAGCGATAACAGGCACATTAACCGCTTCTCTTACAGCTTTAAGCATCTCAATGTCAAAGCCTTTTTTCACACCGTCGGTATCGATGGAGTTTACCACCACTTCACCTGCGCCCATTTCCACGCATTTCTTTATCCAGCCGATAGCCTCTATGCCCGTATCCTCTCTGCCGCCCTTGGCAAAGATGCGGAATTCACCGTCCACCCTCTTTATGTCAGCGGAAAGAACTACACACTGATTACCGTAAAGCCGTGCCGCCTGAGAGATAAGGTCAGGATTTTTAATAGCTCCCGAGTTTACACTTACCTTGTCAGCACCGCATTTCAGCACACGGTCGAAATCCTCTACTGTATTGATGCCGCCGCCAACGGTCAGAGGAATAAATATCTGAGAAGCCACCTCTTTAAGAATGTCGGTGAAAAGCTGTCTGCCCTCATAAGAGGCAGTAATATCATAGAATACAAGCTCGTCTGCACCGCATTCGCTGTAATATCTCGCCAGCTCAACAGGAGAAGAAACATCGTTTAAATTTTTAAAATTAGTACCCTTTACCACTCTGCCGTTTTTAACGTCGAGACAGGGTATGATTCTTTTAGTTATCATTTCGCCACCTCGATTGCCTTCTCAAGGTCAACAGCACCTATATAGTAAGCCTTGCCTAAAATAGCACCGTAAAGATTCATTTCACGAAGAGCCTCGATGTCCTCGAGAGAGGAAACACCGCCCGAAGCCACGATGTCCATACTGTATTTTTCAGAAAGCCCCTTATAAAGAGCACGGTTTGTACCCTCCATAGCACCGTCTTTCGAAATATCGGTGCAGATAACGGTTTTCACACCTATCGAAGAGAGATAAGAGAAAAACTCATCGGCTGTCTTCTGTGATTTTTCTGTCCAGCCCTTGATGGCTACATAGCCGTCCTTAAGGTCAACACCGACGGCTATGGAGCTTTTATATTTAGCGGTAACTCTCTCTAAAAATTCGCTGTCCGTCACTGCGGCTGTGCCTAAAATCACTCTCGTAACACCCAGGTCAAGATATTTCTTTATGGTCTCCTCGTCTCTTATACCTCCGCCGATCTCTATGTCGAGAGAGGTATAATCGGCGATTTTTCTTACTATATCGATATTGGGAGTGGTACCGTTTTTAGCACCCTCCAGGTCAACAAGATGTACGAAGGTCGCACCCTTTTTTTCAAAGTCTCTCGCTATTTCAAGAGGATTATTACTGTAAACTGTCATCTGTTCATAGTCGCCCTTATAAAGCCTTACGGCCTTTTTATCATAAAGGTCGATAGCGGGTAAAATAAGCATTTCTTAACCTCCGAGTTCGCAGAATCCTTTAAGTATATTAAGTCCCACCTGTCCGCTTTTTTCCGGATGGAACTGACAGCCGTAAATGTTATTCCTACCTACGGCAGCGGTGAAAACTGTTCCGTATTCGCATTTCGCTATAGTTTCGTCGGTAACTGCGGCGAAATAGGAATGAACGAAATAAACATGGTCACCGTTTTTTATGTATTTAAATATGGGTAAATCCTCTTTGATCTCCAGAGCATTCCAGCCGATGTGAGGAATTTTAAGAGAAGAGTCTATTTCACCCTCGAAGGGTATGATGTCACCCTTGATAAGACCCAACCCCTCATGACATGCGTACTCGAAGCTTCTTTCGAAAAGCAACTGCATAGCGAGGCAAATACCCATAACAGGCTTACCCTTTTCAGCTTCTTCCTTTAAAACAAGGTCAAGACCTGTATTTTTAAGCTTTTTAACCGCATCCTCGAAGGCACCTACACCGGGGAGGATGATTTTGTCGGCTTTTCTTATTTCGTCGGCATTATCCGTAACCTTTACCTCCTGACCTATGGCACAGAAGGAGGATTTAAGCGAGAAAAGGTTACCCACACCGTAGTCAATTATCGCTATCATTAAAGCACACCCTTTGTGGAAGGAATTTTATCCTTATTATTCTCATCGATTTTCACTGCCTGCTTCATGGTGCGGGCGAATGCCTTGAAGGCTCCCTCGATGATGTGGTGAGAGTTTTCACCGTCGAGCTTTTTAATGTGGAGCGTGATATCCGCATTCCTTACGAAGGCGAGGAAAAACTCCTTCACAAGCTCCGTATCGAAGTCACCCACCTTTTCGGCAGGTATGTCGAGAGAATAAGAAAGATGGCTTCTGCCCGAAATGTCAGCGGCTACGATGATAAGACTCTCATCCATCGGCAGAATCATACTACCGTAGCGGGTAATACCCTTCATATCGCCGAGAGCTTCCTTAAAAGCCTTGCCCAGAACGATACCGATGTCCTCGGCTGTGTGATGATAGTCCACCTCTGTGTCACCGGCACAGTCGATTTTAAGGTCGAAGTCTCCGTGTCTTGCTAAGAGGGTAAACATGTGGTCTAAAAATCCGCAACCCGTCTTTATTTCACTCTCACCCTTGCCGTCAAGACAAAGTGAAAGGTTTATTTTCGTTTCTGCTGTTTCTCTTGAAATAATAGCCTGTCTCATTTTCATTCTCCTGTAAGTATTTCCGTGACATATCCGATGAATTTCTCCATCTGCTCCTTTGAGCCTATTGTCACACGGTTATAATCTTTTATTCTTTCCTTCGTGAAATGTCGGACGAGAACACCTCTGTCCTTAAGAGCAGTGTAAAGGTCACCGCCGCTGATTTTATCGCTTTTCACGAAGATAAAATTAGCCTTCGAGTCGAGTACCGTAAAGCCGAGCCTTTCGAGCTCCTTCTGTGTGTACTCTCTGTTTTCGATTATCTTTTTACAGTTATTAACATAATAATCGTTTTCCTCGACAGCATACTCCCCTGCCTTCTGTGTAAGCCTGTTTACATTGTAGGGATTGGTGGAGTATTTGATAAGGTCGAGATCCTCTATAAGCGCCTTATTACCTATGGCAAAGCCGAGTCTCGCACCGGCTAAAGAGCGTGATTTCGAGAAGGTCTGACATACGAGAACATTGTCGTATTTTTTTGTCAGCGGTAATGCGCTTTCACCGCCGAAATCCACATAAGCCTCATCGATAAGCACTACTCTGTCAGGATTCGATGCGACGATTTTTTCGATGTCGCTCATTTCCATGGTCATACCTGTAGGAGCGTTAGGGTTTGCGATTACGGCAAATTCCTTTTTATCGATGTAATCTTCTGCATCAATGGAAAAATCATCCTTTAAAGGATACTGTATATATTTCACGCCGTGAAGTTCACAGAAAACCGTGTAAAAGCCGTAGGTTATATCAGGGAAAATCGCTCCGTCCTTACCCCATACCATAAAGGCAAAGTTAAGTATATCATCCGAACCGTTAGAAAGGAAAATGTTTTCGCTTTTGACTCCGTAAAGCTCAGCAAGAGCCTTTTTTAAAACCTTACATTCGGGATCACAGTAAAGGCAAAGCTTTTCCTTTTCTTCCCTGTTCAATCCTTCGATTACCTTCGGCGAAGGCGGAAAGGGTGACTCATTGGTATTGAGCTTTATATATTTTTTGTCCTGAGGCTGTTCACCGGGAACATACCTTTCCAAAGACGAATATCTGTCATTTAAAAATCTGCTCATTCTTTTTCATCCAATCTGATTGTTGCACTTTTTGCGTGGGCTGTAAGTCCCTCTTTTTCGGCAAAGAATGCAACGTCCTTTGCAACTGTCTTAAGTGCATCGTAGGTATAATAGGTATACTGGATTTTCTTGACAAAATCGTCAAC
>JAZUOC010000051.1:0-12846 GCA_045604465.1 Acutalibacteraceae bacterium | reverse complement strand
TTTTCAAGCCTTTTTTTCCATTTTATTCCAAATATTAAACAATACAGACATAAAACCGTGTCTCGCTTGATTGCGAAACACGGTTTTTCGACAGTCTGAGAGGTGACCGTCGGTCACCTCTTTTGCTTTGTCAATTTTTATTTTCTTTCTACTTCTGCGAACTCGTATGAAACAGTAAATCTTATCCACTCCTGCTCTGCTGTTTCGGTTTCGCTTTCTGATAAATAATTCCCTTTTTCCTGTTCTTCGATGGAATCACCCATCCACCATGTCTTTTCGAGAGATTTAATATCAAAGCATAGTGTTTTAATTTTATAATTATACAGGCGGATTTTTGCAATATCCCTTTCATAAAGGGCGTTTCTGCTGTCAAGACATATTTCCGGACAGTTCCGTTTAGGGCTTTTATCCTTATAATCGGGAATTAACTCTGCTTCAGAAACGGAAAGAATCTCTGCATCGTGCAGACCGTATTTCCAATACCAGTCGGGAAACTGTGAATAATATTCTTCGAGCTCTTTTGCGGTGGATATTATATCCTTTATTTTCATAGTTACACAACCTTTTTTGAAACGCTTTAACCTTCAAATGGCGGTATATCGCTTCTTCATTCTCGAAGCGTATTTCGCCACTCTGCGTTCTGCACTCTGCATTCTGCATTCACTTCTCGTCTACATTAGGAAACACTGTCGCCATTACGGATGCGGGAGTGATGCTTCTGACGAGTCTGCCTACGGTTTCCTTGACTCTTATGAGAGCATTCGGATCCCATTCGCTTTCGTCACAGAGAGTGATGCCGAGAGAGGCAAGAAAATCCTTCTGGTTTTTCGCTCTGACCTTAAAGGAAGCATAATCTGCCTTATCGACCTCTGTCCATCCTCTTTCAGCTACGGCGATGAGACGTGGGAAGCACATATAGCTCATGCGGTCGAAATCCTCCACATACTCTGTCCAGATGGGAGCTTCCACACCGAGGACATTCTTTTTACCTTCTTCCGTGAGACCCTCAAGATAGGGATTATAGTCGTAGGTCTTTTTGAGCGGTGTCATACCGTAAACATAGTCGAGATAGTAGTGGTAAAAGTCCTCGATAATTATCTTGCCGCCGCCGTTAGCGTAGGGTACACACCTGTTTCCTCTGTCCATCCAGTCGCAGATTACGGTGTCTTTATCCGCTATGCCTGAATTAAGGGTTTCATTCCAGGCGAGGGCGGTATAACCCTTTTCTTTAAGATAAGCGATAATCTTGTTTGCAAACCAGCCCTGAAGCTGTTCTTCGTTTTCGAGACCCTCGTCCTTTATTCTCTTCTGACACTTTTCACAGTTGCACCAGCGTGCTTTGGGAGCTTCATCTCCGCCGATGTGCATAAAGGGATAGGGGAAAAGCTCACAGAGCTCGTCGATAATGTCGAAGCAGAAGCTGAAAACCTCATCATTACCTGCACAGAGGATGTTTTTAAAAATACCGCCTACTGTTTCCAAAGGCACCTGAACGCCTCGGCAGGAAAGCTCGGGATAGGTGGAGATGATGGCTGTGGTATGGCCGGGAAGGTCGAATTCGGGGATAACCTCGATGAAGCGCTCCTTACAGAAGGCTACGATTTCTCTGATTTCAGCTTTCGTGTAGTAGCCGCCGTACCTCTGCATATTTTTCGAGCCGAAGCCGTGGCAGTCTCTCCATGAGCCCTTCTGATTGAGAAGGGGATGCTTTTCGCTTTCTATTCTCCAGCCCTGGTCGTCGCAGAGATGCCAGTGGAAAATGTTCATTTTGTATCTTGCCGCGGCCTCGATATATCGCTTTATTTCGTCCACGGTCTGCATGTGTCTGGCTGAGTCGATCATAAATCCGCGGTAGGGGAAGGCGGGCATATCGGTGATTTTCATTAAAGGCACCTTGCCTGTTTCCTCGAGCTGGCTTAAGGTAAGGTGAGCGTAATATCTGCCCTTTTCGCCTTTTGAGGTGATTACGATTTCATCCTTTTTTATTTCCAGGCAGTAATATTCCTCGGGGTGTATTTCGTTGGTCTCATAGCGGATGGGTAAATCCTTTATCCATACTTCTCCGCCGTAAAATTCGGCCTTGTTAGGCTTGGGTATAATGTTAAGCTGCATATTTTCTCCTCCTTGAAAAGATTATTCCTTTCCGATTATATAATATTAAGGAAAGTTTTTCAATATTTCGGTAAAGTTTTCTTGAGTGCATTAATATTTATTAATGGTGATGTTATTTTGTACGAAGGTTTTTACGGACTGCTTTTCGGTATCGGTCTTTTTCTTTACAGCATAAACATAATGAGTGAAAAAACACAGGAGGCCTTCGGAGACAGTCTGAAGTCTTTTTTAGGCAAGACTGCAAGGGGAAAGTGGTCCTCGATACTGACCGGTACGGCAGTAACTGCGGCCGTGCAAAGCTCGACGGCGGTAACGGTTATGCTCGTATCACTGGCAGAAAGCGGCATAGTATCTCTTTTTCAGGCAGTAGGTATAATTATGGGTGCCAATATGGGTACCACTGTTACGAGCCTGCTGATTGCATTTGATTTTTCTGCTCTTGCTCCGTTTTTTATAGTTTTCGGAGCTTTTCTAAAGCTTTTATGTAGCAAAGAAAGAATCTGTGCTGTCGGCGAGGTTATTCTTGCCTTCGGTATGCTTTTCGCAGGTCTTAAGATTATGTCGGGAGCCTTTTCGTCGATGAGGGATAATCCGCTGTTTCTTAATATGATCGTTTCTGCTTCGGGAAAGGTGGGCGGAATTCTAAGCGGTATACTGATGACGGTTATCATACAAAGCTCATCTGCTTCCGTAGGTATACTTCAGGGACTTGCCGCTGAAGGACTGGTAAGTCTCGATGATGCTGTTTACATAGTTTTAGGACAGAATATCGGTACGGTGCTGACGACGGTTTTAGCCTCTGTGGGCAGAAATGAAAGGGCAAAGGAGATAGGAAAAATACATCTGATATTCAATATTGCAGGCTGTGTGTTCTTTCTGCCCTTATGTGCTTTTCTGCCTGTGGGAGAATGGCTGTCACGCCTCGGAAACCCGTCTTTTGCCGTGTCTGTGTTTCACATCGTGTTCAATGCGGTAAACACTGTAATACTGCTTCCCTTTTATGACAGGCTTGCAAAGAAAAAAGAACCACTGCACTGACAGTGATTCTTTGATTATATTGAATTAAAGGACCTTCGATAAAAATTCCTTTGCTCTTTCGCTTTTCGGATTTGCGAAGAATTCCTCGGGAGTGGCTTCCTCGACGAAGCGTCCCTCGTCCATAAAGACGATGCGTGTGCCTACCTCACGGGCAAAGCCCATTTCGTGAGTAACCACTACCATGGTCATTCCCTGTTCAGCCAGCTCCTTCATAAGCTCGAGTACCTCACCGACCATTTCCGGGTCAAGAGCTGAGGTCGGCTCATCGAAGAGAATAACGTCGGGCTCCATGGCCAGTGAACGAACGATGGCAACTCTCTGCTTCTGACCGCCCGAAAGAGAGGAGGGATAAGCATCTGCTTTTTCCTCGAGGCCGATTCTTTTAAGAAGCTCCACGGCTTTTTCCTTTTCCTGCTTCTTTATGTCTGCGAGAGAAGCTGTTACGGGAGTAACCTCGCCTTTTTTAAGATGAAGCTTTATGAGAAGGTTTTCTCTTTTCTGTTTTTTGATGTTTTTCTTCGCCACATAAAGAGGAGCCATCATAATGTTTTCGATAACCGTTTTGTTGGCGAAGAGATTAAAGTGCTGGAACACCATACCCATCTTCTGACGGTGTACATTGATGTCCACGGACATATCTGCGATATTTTCACCGCCAAAGATAATCTTGCCCGCTGTGGGATCCTCCATACAGTTAAGGCAGCGAAGGAAGGTGCTCTTGCCTGAGCCTGAGGGGCCGATAACTACTACCTTTTCACCCTTTTTGATTGTGGTGCTGATGTCCTTGAGAACCTTATTGTCTCCGAAATCCTTGCACAGGCCGTCAACCACGATAAGATCTTCGTTTTCTGCGTGAATGTTTTTACTGTCTGTCACCCTTCCTCAGCCTCCTTTCCATCATCTTTATACCCAGACTGATGATGCATACTATGACGATATACATAATAGCCATTACGAGATAGGGTACCATAAATTCATAGCTGTTTGAGCCGATATAGTTGAATGCCACATAAAGGTCGGTAGCGCCGATGAAGGAAACGACGGAGGTTTCCTTGACCAGAGCGATGAATTCATTACCGAGTGTGGGAAGAATGTTTTTTATGGCCTGGGGGATGACTATTTTCATCATCGTGGCGCCGTAGGACATGCCTACACTTCTTCCGCCCTCCATCTGGCCGGGGTCAACTGAAAGAATACCTGCTCTCATCATTTCCGAGATGTAAGCACCGCTGTTAAGACCGAAAACGCTGATTGCCACGCTCAGAGAGGTCATCTTTATGCCGAGAAGAGGAAGCATAACATAGTAGAAAACCAGAAGCTGAGCCACCATGGGTGTGCCTCTGAAAAGGCCTACATAGAAGGAGCAGATTTTGTCGAGGATTCTCGACAGCTTACTGTATTTGGGAAGAACGCGTACTGTCGCAATAAGAGTACCGATAACGATACCGATTATAAGACCTGAAACGGCGATGAGAATGGTATTCTTAAGACCGCCGAGGACTTCGTTATAGCCGCCCTGATTGACGAAGATGTCGACAAAGCGGTTGACCTTTACTAAAAAACCGTTCATAAAAATTTCCTTTACACATTTGAATACCCCACTTTATAAGTGAGGTATTCTGCAAAATATATTCTTTTCGTTTTTTATGCTACTTCGTTGATTGACTCTACGATGCATGCTGCAGGAGCTGCGTCGATAACAACATAGTTGATATTTCCGTTAATGAGATCCTGAACTGCGAGAGCACCGTTCTTATAGCCTACACACTCTACGGGGAAGCCGTCGAAGCCCCAGTCTGCGTCACCCTTTACATAGAAGTTACCTGTGGTACCGTTCTGCACACCGATTTTGGTGGTAGTGTCGAGACCGCCGAGGATAGCTTCAACCGATGCTGCATCTGTACATGCATCGAAGGTGGTGTCGTCAGCCTTTACGATAAGCTTCTGAGAAGCCTGATAGTATGTAGTGGTAAAGTCAACGTGTTCTTTTCTGTCTTCCTTTACTGTGAGACCTGCCATAGCGATGTCACATTTCTGCTGACCTACTGAAAGGCAAACTGCATCGAAGTCCATATTGCTGATAACGAGCTCTTTGCCAAGCTCCTGTGCGAGAAGAGCAGCGATTTCCATATCGATACCGAGGTACTTGTCGCCTTCAGTGTATTCGAAGGGCTCGAAAGCAGCGTTAGTAGCTACAACAAGCTGATCCTTTGATTCGTCAAGCTCTGCTGATGTTACGGGTGTGGGCTCACCGTCACCGAAATACTTGTTACAGATTTCATCGAAGGTGCCGTCGTTCATAATCTTTTCGATAAATGCGTTTGTCTTTTCGAGAAGCTCGGGCTGATTCTTATCTACGCCGAAAGCATATTCCTCTTCGGTGAGATTGATGTCGATTACCTTAACTGCCTCTTTGGTTTCTGATGTTCCGCCGCAGGCTGCGAGTGCGAAAAGCATAACGGCAGCGAGTGCGATTGCTAAGAATTTTTTCATTGGAAATTACCTCCGTAAATTTTTGATGCGGATATTCTATCACTAAAAAATATCTTTGTCAACGGTTTTATGCAAAAAATATGCAAAACAGTGCATATTTATGAAACTGTGCTGTTTACCGTTACGGTTTTAATGAAGGGAGCTTCAGAAACGAGGGAAGCAAAGGTGTAATCACCGGAGTTTGTGAAGGTGATTACATTTTCGCCGCTTTCCAGTGTAAGGTTAAAGGTCATAGTCTTATATGTATAGTCGCTGTAGGTGTTTCTGAAGAAAATATCCTTGCTTTCGCCGCCGTTTACGCTGACAGTGAGGTATCTTTCGATAAGATCTACGTTATAGTCGTGATAACCGCCTTCTGAATTATTGGAATAAAGGATGGTTACACGGTAGTCTCCGCTTTCGGGAGCATTCACTGTAAAGGTACCCTTGCCCTTTCCGCCCGTAATGCTTCCGAGATAGGTGTTCCCGTACTTGTCGGTGAGAATTTCTGCTCCGTCGCTTACGGTGATGTCTTCAGCTTCGATTACTGCTGCGGGAGATACCTGCTCTGCTTTTACGATTTCTATCTCTGAAGCAGAAGAGAGAGTAATTTCATTAAGACCTCTGCGAAGATAAATTCTGTCTCCGCTTTCAGTCTGTGCTTTTGCACCGTCGATGTCTATATCATATATGCCTTCGCCGAGAAGAAGAGAATAGTATCCGTCCTCGGGTGCTACGGCAAGATATTCCGTACCGTCTTCTGAATTTTCTAATACGGCTACGGTGTTATCCTCTGCAGCCTTTGACATAAGCATACTGTCGAGAACGAAGGTGCCTTCATTATTGGTGAATTCGATAGTGTGCTTACCCATAGTGAGATCGACATAAATAGTTTTTAATGCGGTATATTCACTCTTGATGGTGTTTTCGAGCATTAATTCGGTGGTTTCTCCGTCGAGAGTGAAGTTAGCCGTGCCGTAATCTCTGCCGTATTTAACGCCTGAGTCGTTATGCTTACCGTAGATTATGTCGAGCCTGTAGAGGCCTTTTTCTTTGGCGTTTACGGTGATTCTTACACCGTCACCGTCCTTCTCCATTCCGCCTACCATACCCTGCTGTCCGCCTGTGGTGGCATAGGCACTGTCGTATGTATAAGCATCACCGAGAAGCTTTCCTTCCTCGAATTCGTATCTTACGGGAAGATTGGTGTTTCTGACAGGCTCGAGCTTTCCTTCGCTTGCAGCTACCGTAATGAAATATACTGCATCGGCATCAGTAGCGGGAAGATTGATGTTAAGAGAGCCGCAGGAGGGAGAGGCCGTGTACTGTCTTACCGTAACAGGCTCCGAAACTATACCTGTAAGTCCCTTGTAATAAACACATTCGACGGTAACATCGATCTTTTTGCCGAGGCTTGTTTGGTCAAGATTTACTATTTTTACGGCACTTCTCTTTTCCTGTCCGTTCACAATCATTTCAACTGTTTTGCCGTCATCAGAAACAGAGGCGATACCGTCAAGTCTTTCTCTCGGATTATATTTGCTGTCTGTTTTGCTTGAGGTTCTGAGCGTTTTGCCCTCCATTTCTGCATATTTTCTGTAAAGCCACCAGTTTGAGTTAGGTGAATTATCGTCGGCGCAGGTGTCATTGAGATTGTTTGAAAGCCTCCAGAATGCCATATCGCCGTAAATATTGGTTTCTTCCATGCAGATGATGTAGTGAAGCATATCTGCGGGGTTTCCGCATTCCTCCATTTCACCGTATTCGGTTACGATAACGGGAAGCTCATCCAGACCCAGCTCTTTCTCGATTCTTCTGTAATCGTCTACGTGGGCATACCAGTCGGGAACTGACCAGTAGGCGAGCTCGTGATAAATCATTATCTCCGGTACGCAGTCATTTTCTGCGGCATAGGACATAAAGCCTTCCATCTTCGTGGTTTCATAGTCACAGAAGCCGGGACCTCCGATTTTAGCGTCGGGATTGATGCTTTTCACGAGATCATAGGTGATTTCCCATGCTTGGTAGAAGTTGGCCCTGCCCACTTCATCATAGTGAACATTACCGTCGACATAATTACCGAACCATACAGCGTTGTCACATTCATTGTAAATACAGTAAACCACATCGTCAGAATAATCCTTTGAGGAAAGCTCTCTGACCTTTTCTTCTACGATGGGAAGGTATCTTTCATAAAGGAAGCTTCTCCAGTCATAGGTGCCGTTCTGTCTCATTTCCGTAATTTCCTTATGGCAGTAGTACCAGGTATCGAAGGCATCCTGAAGGTAAACTACTCTGTAGTCACAGCCGCTGAGCTGTTCGGCGAGTCTGTCCACGTCGCCTGTGGGGTGCTGAAGACCGCCGACAACCTTCTGAGACACTGTGGAAATGTCGAGGCTGTTTACCATAGCATCGCTGGGAACACCCGGCTCGGCAAGTCCGTAGAGAAAGCCGGTGGCATAATTCGAAATTTCATCCCCTGTGTCTCCTGCGTCCACCGTAAGAGTGGGAACCCAGGCTATGGGAAGGGATTCTGCAAGTAATATGAGAGTGATAATAAAGGAAACTAATTTAGTCATCGTTTTTATCTCCTTACATAAGTTTAAGAATTTCGGGAAGCTTTTTAAGTGCAGGAAGCAGTCCCGAGAAAATTTTCATCATCGCCGCAGCAGAGCCTTCATCGTTGAGAAGCATCAGCAGTCCCTCAGCCATTTTTTCCGAGAAGCCTGTCCAGCCCGTGGTGTAAAGGTTTCTGATGGGACTCTCGAGGACGATTTCTCTCATAGGATCGCCACCGGGTGCATTGGGATCAGGCTTCTTTCCTTTGGTAAGGACGGTTATTATTCTGCTTCCCCATTTCGTATGCTCTGCATCGAGAAGACAGTTTTCCATGGTGAGCTTTTCTCCCACACGGAGAAACTTAGGCGGTATGTCTCTGCCTAAAAGTGCTCTGTACTGCTTGTCGGGTACATTTTTTATGTCGGCACCGTAATAGCAGGGAGCAGACTCTCTGTAGTCGGGGGACTGAACATCGGGAAGAGAAGAAGCTATTGCGACTGTAGCGTTTAATCTTATGTCACGGCTCGAGGAACCGATGAGAATTTCGAACTCGCCCGACTCCACGTGCCAGTCACTGATATTAATATTATAGTATGCGAAGGATCTTTTCGAGAGAGTGAAGGAAACTTCCTTTTCTTCGCCCTTGTCAAGATATATCTTGCAGAAATCGCGAAGCTCCTTTTCGGGACGGAACACGGTGCTTTCGCAGTCTCTTACGTAAAGCTGAACTGTCTCTGCACCGTCTCTGTCACCAATGTTTTTTACCTTGCAGGAAACGGTGAGGGTGTCTGTATCCTTAATGCTTTCAGAGGACAGTCTGATATCCGAATATTCAAACTCCGTGTAGGAAAGTCCGTGTCCGAAGGGGAAAAGAACCTCCTTCTTGGCTGTATCGTAATATCGGTAGCCGATATAGATTCCTTCTCTGTGCTCTGCTGTGAGACCTCTGCCGGGGAAATAATTACTGCAGGGCACATCGGCTTCACTGAGGGGATATGTTTCGGCAAGCTTACCTGAGGGGGTTATCTTGCCGGAAATTATTTCTGCCAAGGCTTTACCGCTTGCCTGGCCACCGAGGTAGCCGTTAAGGATAGCTTTTACCTTTTTCGCCCGGGGTAAAATCACGGGAGAGCCGCCGGAAAGAACCACGGTTACATTTTCATTGACCTTCAGAATTTCCTCTAAAAGTCTGTTATGGGAAGCAGGGAGCTGCATGGTCTTTCTGTCGTAGCCTTCGCTCTCATATTCCTCCGTAAGACCGATAAAGAGGAGCACGGCATCAGCCTTCGAAGCCACATTACATGCGTCAGTCACCATAAATTCGCTCGGCTCGTCCTGCTTTTTGAAGTATCCGGGAGCGAAGCTGACCTTGTAGCCTTCTTCGATGAGGCTGTCAAATGCATCGGTGATTTTCGTGGGAACGATGATGGAACTTCCCTCACCCTGATAACGGGGGGCTCTCGCCATTTCGCCGATGACAGCTACTGTCTTTTCCTTCGAAAGGGGGAGAGTATTATCCTCGTTTTTCAGTAAAACCACGGAATTGGCACAGATTTCTGCGGCGAGCTTATGATGCTCGTCTTCATCATAAGTGAAATCACCGAGAGCTGTCTTTGACTTTTCGATGAGAGTAAGCATTCTGTCAGCAGCTATGTCAAGATATTTTTCTTCAAGAGTGCCGTTCCTCACAGCCTCACAGATTTTTTTAGGACCGTAGCCGTTCGATGAGGGCATTTCCAGGTCGCAGCCGTTTTGCAGACCTTTAACACGGTTATTTACTGCGCCCCAGTCAGACACGACCACGCCTTCAAAGCCCCATTCGTCACGGAGAATTTTATTCTGAAGATAGCCGTTTTCCGTGCAGTATTCACCGCCTACACGGTTATAGGCGCTCATAACTGTCCAGGGCTGAGCCTTCTTTACAGCTATTTCGAAGGCGGTGAGATAGATCTCACGGAGAGTTCTTTCGTCAACCACACTGTCGATAACGAGACGGCGCTTTTCCTGACTGTTTACGGCGAAGTGCTTGAGAGATGTACCCACGCCCTTTGACTGTACACCGTTTATGAGGCTTGCGGAAAGCTCACCGGCAAGAAGCGGGTCCTCGGAAAAATATTCGAAGTTTCTTCCGCACAGAGGTGAGCGCTTCATATTGACACCGGGGCCTAAAATAATGCTTACGTTTTCTTTAAGACACTCCTGCCCCATGGCCTGTCCCATTCTGAACAGAAGGTCTCTGTCCCAGGAGCAGGCTGTGGTTACTGCCGAGGGATAACAGGTGGCGGTGACGGATTTTCTGATGTCGCCGTCAGGCTTACGAAGGCTCAGACCGTGAGGGCCGTCGGTGAGAGTGACACTGGGAATGTCCATCCTTTCCACACTGTTAAGATGCCAGCAGTCCTTACCTGTACAAAGGGAGGCTTTTTCTTCGAGGGTAAGCTTTTCGAGTAAGTCTTTGTTCTTCATATTTTCCTCCGTAAGTTTTATAATTATTTTCATTATATAACTAATTTAAAGCGAGGTCAAGAAAAACCGGAAATTCGATGATGCCAATAACAAAAAGGTATAGTTTTATAGTTATTGCTTCAATAAAATATCTGTGCTCTACAGTTCCTCAGAGTTACTTTTGTTTCGCATCGTCACCGAAGCACGCCAAGCGGGAGATGAAAACGTTTGGGATGGTGGTAACAGGAAGATATAGTTTTATGATTTACATTCTACAAAAGATTAAAATTGTACAGCTTCGCAGACCTACTTTTGTTTCGACAAAAGTAGGCAAAATCATTCCTCTGGCTGACAAAAGGTTTACGACTCGTCGGATGCGAAAGCGGAAATGTTTTCGGAATTAAGTCTGTTAAACTGTTTTTCATTACCGCCTTAGTCTGCCGTAGTATTTTATTCTATATCCTGCACTACCGAAAAATTTCATTTCGCCCCGTAGGTACAGACAGTAAAGCTTCATTTTCCGTCGGGTTTTCCCGTGATTCATTTTTATGCCCACGCCGTGACGCGTCCTCCCTCTTTACGGGCTCTCTACTGAAACGGATATTTATAACGTGGGGGAAAACGTGATAAAGGAAATAAACTCCGAGCTTTTGAGTTTATGTAATGCGACCTATCCGTACAACCCATCTGAAAAGCACACAGAGCGGGAAGCGACTGTCGGAACGAAGGTAGCTGAGGAGACGGAACGTGAAGTGGCGGAGACACTTCCCCACCGGACAAAATATCTGTGCGTTAAGGGAGCTACGGCAGCGATTTTCCTGTAATGCTTTCAGTAAAGGCACTCTGTACGATGTGACTATCGGTAAGGCAGAGCATAGAACTATAGATAACGGTAGCCTTAAAAGGTGCTTTCATTATGAACGGCAGACTAAGGGTGAGCCGTAAAAGAAAGGTATCTCTTATTCCGTTATCGTGTTCGGATGATTTCCTCCAAAAAAAGCGCTTTTGGGTACTTTTGGCAAGGACAAAAGCCCCTCTGCGAAGCCGAAGAACCTTTAACGTTTCGCAAAACGAAAAATGCAACCGCCATAGAGGTGGTTGCACGATAACTTGTTTGTTTAATGTCTGAAGAAAAAATATCTCTGAAAGTGATAACACGGTGGTTATCTCTATGAATCAACTATGTTATATTTTATTTCATCGGCAAAGGCTTTATCTCGTTTGTAAAGCCTAAAATGTAATCAGGTGATACATTATAATATTTACATAAAGCTATTAAATGATCTATCGGTAGAGGTCTGTGTCTATTCTCGTATTGTGCATAGTATGATTGTGTTGTATTTAAAATTTCGGCAATTTCCTTTTGAGTTTTTTTCTTATCTTCTCTTAAATCCCTAATTCTTTGTGAGTAGTGTACCTGTATCATTTCATCACCTCGATGAAAATTTTACAATAGTTTACTTGTGAACTATTGACTTTAGTCGATAATTCGACTATAATAATATCAGTCGCCAAACAAACTACCAAGCTGTCACACAAAACAGGACGGCAGGTGACACACTTTTACAGCAGAAAAGGCAGGGGATTCTCTGCCTTTTTTGCTTGCCAGAAAGCTTTATCCGAAAAGTCCCTCAAAAAGTCTTTTCTTGTCCTTTTCTCTTTCGCAGCAGCAGTTACATTCGTCCACACACACGAGAACGGTTTCCTCTCCGATAACCTGTATGTCATTCCAGGGAATACGTATATCATCGCATTTTCCGACAAGGTCGAAAAGCTTACCCTTGCCCC
The DNA here is from genome assembly GCA_045604465.1 of Acutalibacteraceae bacterium. Lineage (GTDB taxonomy): Bacteria > Bacillota > Clostridia > Oscillospirales > Acutalibacteraceae > UBA6857. The sequence continues at coordinate 432 of JAZUOC010000051.1, read as the reverse complement.
AGATGATAATGGAGCAGAGCTGTCCGTTTTCACAGCAGATCTCCACATCGCTTACACAGCCGAGCCTGTGGCCGTTTTTAGTATTGATAACCTCTTTATTCCGAAGGTCAGTAACACAGCAGTTCATAAAACACACCTCTTTGTATCATTATATTCACCGAAAACAACTTGGTGCCCGTTTTTTTATATCTTTTTTACCAAAAAATTTTCACAAAACACTATTTACAATTTGATATTAAAGTGTTAGAATGTTAAGTGGTAATTTAATTGCTAAATTATAATGTATAAATACAAGGAGGACAAATCCAATGGCCAGAAAAATGAAAACCATGGATGGTAACAATGCCGCTGCTCACGTTTCCTATGCGTTTACAGAAGTAGCAGGTATCTATCCCATCACACCTTCCAGCCCTATGGCAGACTATGTAGATC
>JAZUOC010000050.1:0-4561 GCA_045604465.1 Acutalibacteraceae bacterium | reverse complement strand
GAAAAAATAATATACGGAATGAAGATAAAAAAGTCGGTTTTTTGCTTTGAAAACCGACTTTATATTATTTTTGGAGAAAAATAAATCAACCTGTAAAAGAGTGGGAATAAGAAACGAAAAGTCCGCAAAGCCTTATATATCAAGGGTTTTGAGACTTTCAGAAAGCCTCATGATACGAAAATGATACTGTATAGGGCTTTTCCCCATAATTTCATACAAGAGAAAACCTCTCACGTTTGAACACTTAGTTCATTCGAGAGAGTTATTTTTTATGCCTATTTTTTGGTAGCGTGATACTGCAACAGTGACCTATATTTTTTGAAAAAATTATATAAAAACGCAACTGATAACCAAAAAATCTCCCAATAAAGAGTAGAGGATGTTTAAAAAATTATTTTTGCAAAAAGCTGAATTTATGTCGCAATAGAGAAGTGTAGGAGAAAATTTTCAAAAAAGTGGGATGATACGCAAAAACATGTCGCAATAAAGAAGTATAGAGTGTTTTAGTTTTTTCGAAAATTTAAAAAATTTTTATTTAGAGGGTCACCATTTTGCGAAAAATTGTCCGTAGGAAAGTAGGGGGAAATGTAAATATTCTAAAAACTTATCAAAAACAGGGTGTGCATTCACCTTTTCTCAGTGGGAACAAGTGAGAGCGATTTTAATCTTATAAAAAAATTTAATTTAGGGGGCTAATTTTTAATCAAAAAATGTCCGTAAATAAGTGAAGGGATATTTTTAACAATTTGAAAACTTTCGAATCACAGGGTTCTCTTTTGACTCAAAAATGTCCGTAAATAAGTGAAAGGAAGTTTTGAACAATTTGAAAACATTTCGGTTTTGGGGTTTCCATTTGGCTTCTCCCAGTCCGTATAGGTGAAAGTTGTTTTAAATATTTTAAAATAATCATGATGCATACTTGCCAAAAGTCAAAAAATTGTCCGTAGGAAAGTAGAGAGATAAAAAGTTTATTAAGAATACTTCCGCTTTTGCTTGTAAATTGTCCGTAATAAAGTAGAGGGTAATTTGTATTTTGTATTCAATGTCGGGCAACCGACTTGTAATAAATCTTAAAGAAAGGAGAACAAACACATGGCAGTACTTATGAATGCAAAGGAAATCAGCGAAGAACTCGGCATTTCCAAAACTCTTGCTTATGATATTATGCAGAAGCTCAACAAAGAGCTTGAAGCAAAGGGCTATTTCGTAATCAAGGGTAAAGTGAGCCGCCGTTATTTGTCAGAGCAGATTTACGGTATGCCCAAAGAAAAATAATAAGAAAGGATTGATTCAATGGCTGTATACAAAGACAGCAAAAGAGGTACGTGGTATGTATTGGTGTACTACACGAACTGGAAGGGTGAAAGCGACCGAAAAATGAAGCGTGGCTTCAAGACACGTAAAGAAGCAGTCGCTTGGGAAAACACATTTCTCAACAAAAACACAGGTGACCTGAATATGACCTTCGCAGAGTTCTATGACATCTACAAAAGCGACCTCGAGGAACGCTTGAAGGAAAACACTTGGGTTATGAAAACAAGTGTTATCGAGCTTAAGATTTTGCCGTACTTTAAGAAAAAGAAGATGTGTGAAATCAAGGTTTCCGATGTCATTGCCTGGCAAAAGGAAATGATGGCCTACCGTGATAAAGACGGTCAGCCTTACGCATCGGGATACCTTAAAACGATTCATAATCAGCTCAGCGCAATCTTTAATCACGCCGTAAGGTTTTATGAGCTTCCTTCAAACCCTGCGGCAAAGGTAGGCAATATGGGCCGAGAGAACACAAAGGAAATGCTCTTTTGGACGAAAGAGGAGTATATGAAATTCGCTGATTCGATGATGGATAAGCCCTTATCCTATTACGCATTTGAAATGCTTTATTGGTGCGGTATCCGCCTCGGTGAGCTGCTTGCTCTGACTTACGGTGATTTCGATTTTGAAAAGAAGACCGTAAGAATCAACAAGTCATATCAGTGCATTAAGGGTAAGGACGTTGTCACCACACCTAAAACTAAAAAGAGTAACAGAACAATAGTAATGCCTGACTTTCTCTGTGATGAAATGAAAATCTATTTCAAGGGTCTTTACAAGCCGAGGAAGAATGATAGAGTTTTTCTTATTACCAAAGCGTATCTTCACAGTGAGATGCGACGAGGCTGTAAGGAAACGGGTGTGAAGAAAATCCGTATTCACGATTTGCGACACTCACATGTTTCACTGCTTATCGATATGGGCTTCACTCCTCTTGCCATCGCGGACAGAGTTGGTCACGAGAGTATCGATATCACTTACCGTTATGCTCATCTGTTTCCGTCAAAGCAAACAGAGATTGCAGAGAAATTAAACATGGAGCGTGAGTAAGATGTCAGCGAAAAATTTAGACAAGCACAACCGTTTCCGCAGTATAACGGTAGGGTTCAGAGTTTCACCAGAAGAGAACGAGCAGATAAACAAGGCCGTTGCAATTTCGGGACTTAGTAAACAGGAATACTGTTGCCGCCGTTGTATGAAGCAGGATATTGTTGTGCAGGGAGGTAATCCGAGAGTGTTCAAGGCACTCAGAAATAATCTTGCCGAGGTACTTGAAGAGCTTAAAAACAAAAATGAAGTGACCGATGAGATGCTTGAAATAATAAAGCTCATCACGGTAACACTTCAGGGATTGAAAGCAGACTTTAATGAATGATGTAACAAAAGAAAAGACCGTCCCTTACACATCTGCACCACCAGATGAAGGACAGTCAAATCAAAAATCTATTAATAACATTATACCCGACGGAGAAGAAAATATCAATAGCTTTGAAGAGAAATTTGCTCAGATGCAAAGAGAGCTCCGCAAGTCAATGGACCCGTCATATATGAAGACTGTGACGATGAGTGAGCTTTACGAAACGGCGTACCTGAGTAAGCCTGCAATTATTGACGGAATACTTTATCCCGGTACTTATCTTTTCGTCGGTGCACCGAAGGTCGGTAAAAGCTTTATGATGGCACAGCTTGCTTATCACGTGAGTACGGGTAAGCCTCTTTGGGAAAACGAGGTCAGACAGGGCAAGGTGCTTTATCTTGCTCTCGAGGATGATTACTCACGGCTGCAGAAAAGACTTTACCGAATGTTCGGAACGGAAGGCACGAACAATCTGTTCTTCTCCGTGTCGGCAAAGAATCTCAACGGCGGACTCTTTGAACAGCTTGAAAAATTTATTGAAGAGAATCCCGACACAAGACTTATCATCATCGACACTCTGCAGAAGGTCAGAGAGTCGGGTGCGGAAAAGTTTTCTTATGCAAATGATTATGAAGTGATTGCTCAGCTTAAAAATTTTACTGACCGATACGGTATCTGTCTTCTCCTTGTGCATCACACACGCAAACAAAATTCGGGAGACAAGTTCGATATGATTTCGGGTACCAACGGTTTGCTCGGTGCCGCTGACGGAGCTTTCCTTTTACAGAAAGAGAGACGAACGGCAAAGACGGCAACACTTGACATCTCCGGCCGTGACCAACAGGACCAGCGACTGTTTCTTTTGAGAAATGATGAGCGACTTGTGTGGGACCTTGAACGAGTTGAAACAGAGCTTTGGAAAGAAAAGCCTGACCCGTTGCTTGAATTGATCGCAGAAAAAATCACAGAAGAAAATCCCGTGTGGGACGGAAGCATTTCCGACTTCAGAGATTTTATCGAGACGGACATTACGCCAATTCAGTTAGGAATGAAGCTTAATGTCACCGCCGGGCGACTGCTTAACGAGTACGGTATTCTCTATGAAAGCAGGCGCACTCACGCAGGCAGACGAATCAGATTCGTGCTGCAGGCGTGACAACCGTGTCAACCGTGACAACTTATTTGCCACTACCACAAAGGTCGTCACGGTCGTCACGGTTGACACGGAAAACTGCATATTGATGAAAATAAATATGCGGTTTTCCTAACCCCGTAGGGCGCAATGGCACTTTTGAATACTCAAGTAGTCATAAGTGCTTTTGCGTTACTCTTGACAAGAGTAACAGAACCTTTATAAGGTTTGTAGATTGTAAAAGACGAAAGGCAAGGTGGTTCTATAAGAAGAACGATAAGCGTAATGGTAGGCAAAGGCTCGGTCAATCACAATAGCAGAGAGTTCAATGCGAAGAACACTGACCCGCAAAGAACTCATCTGAACACCGAGTACTGCAACATAGATATAAAAGAAGTGTATCACTATTTGTTTGATTATGCACTTGAAACATATAACGAAAAACAAAAACGAGCCGACAGAAGAATCGAAAACTATTACGAGAAAATCAGAACAGGCAGACAGGAAAAACTTTTTCACGAAATCATAATTCAGATTGGCAATCACGAAGACACAAATGCAAAAACTCCCGAAGGTGAGCTTGCCGAAAGAATACTCGACAAGTACTACCGGGAGTTTCAGAAACGAAATCCGTATCTTTATGTTTTCTCTGCACACCTTCACATGGACGAAGCAACTCCGCATCTGCACATTGACTTTGTACCGTTCACTACTGAAAGCAAGCGTGGACTTGATACAAGAGTGTCACTCAAGCAAGC
>JAZUOC010000049.1:0-12670 GCA_045604465.1 Acutalibacteraceae bacterium | reverse complement strand
GCCTCCGTCTACATGCTCTTCCATTTCGTCGAGCTTCTGAAGTCTTTCCTCCTCGCTTATGTCGGGGAAATATTTGGTAAGGAATGCTTCACAGTAAAGTCTGTAAGCACCCTTTCTGCTCTGAAGAGTATCGTCAAAATCAAAAAATATTGCTTTAACATTTAATTTGCTCATTTTTCCACGCTCTCCTTATAGATTTCTTTTGCTTTTAATATATCTTTACTTACCGCCTCTTTAAGCTCGGAAAGAGACGCAAACTTTTTTTCTTCTCTTATAAATTTCAGAAGGCTCACTTCCACATTTCTACCGTAAAGATCACCCTCAAAGCCGAAAATGCAGGTCTCACTTCTCAGATTTTCACCTGACACCGTAGGTCTTATTCCTATATTGGTTACTGCTGAGTAGTACCTTCCGCCGAGTCTTACTCTCGAAGCATAAACACCGTATTTCGGCACGATGAAATTCTCGGGGAAAAACTGATTAATGGTCGGAAAGCCCAGCTTATGACCTATTCCGTCGCCTCTTTCCACAGTGAAATCATAGGTGAAATAATCACCGAGCATGGCATTTGCCTTACGGATTTCACCTTCGGCTATCAGCTGACGGATTTTTGTGGAGGAAACGGTCTCATCTCCGTGATAAACGGGAGGAAGCGCGTATACCTCTATGCCACCGGGTGTAAGTTTTTTAGAGAGAGTTTCTGCACTGCCCTTTCCGCCCTTACCGTAACGGTAATCATAACCACATACTACCACCTGAGCATTAAGCTCAGTTAAAAGAATCCTTTCCACGAATTCCTCAGGTGAATAATTCATAGCCTTACGGAAGTCGAAATCGAAAACCTCGAAGCCTATCTCCTGAAGAAGTGCTCTTTTTCTTTCCTCGCTTAAAAGCATAGGGGGAATTCTGCCCGTGAGAAGCTTACGGGGATGAATGTCGAAAAGCATCACCACGGGAGTGAGTCCCTTTTCCTCTGCTTTCTCTATCGCTTTATCCAGAACTGCTCTGTGTCCCGAATGTATACCGTCGAAATACCCCAGTGCTACCGCAGTACCGCCGGCTTTTTTCTCTTCTGAAAGCACCTTCATCCCTCCTTTTTATGATATTCAGCCTACAAAAACTCTTTTTACCTTAAGCTCCTTTATTTCTTCATCGATTTCACCGATTCCGAGGAATTTACCCTCCGGTGAATAAACATTACAGAAGCCCGGCTCTTTTTTACCGCCGAAGCGGCCTGTATCAAGAGCACCACCGTTTGAAAACCTCTTCGCCTGAGGTGCGGAGACTCTTATTTCAGGATATTTAATGAAGGAATCCACAGGCATAAGAGCCTCTGAAAGAGTGCCCTCCTCCTTCATTTTTTCGAGGTCACCGAGAGTGTGACAGCTGTCAATGGAGACACCGTTAGCCTTTATTCTGCGAAGAGAGGTCATAACGGCACCCGTGCCTAATTTCTCACCTATGTCGGAAATGAGTGAGCGTATATAAGTACCCTTCGAGCAGTGAACCTCGATTTCATATTCTTTTTCTGCCGAGTCCGTAAGAGCGACAGAGGAAATGTGAACCTGTCTTGCCTCTCTCTCGATCTCTATGCCCTGACGTGCGAGCTCATAGAGTCGGACCCCGTCCTTTTTTATGGCTGAGTACATGGGCGGAAGCTGCATTATGTCTCCCTTAAAGGATAAAACAGCTCTTTCCACCTCATCTCTGCCCACATTTACTTCCCTTTCGGAAAGAGTTTCACCCGTTATGTCGAGGGTATCGGTGGTCTTACCCAGAAGGAATCTCGCCCTGTACGCCTTATCGTGATCGGAAATAAGCTCGATAAAGCGTGTGGAATGCTCCACGGCGATGACCATTACCCCCGTCGCCATCGGGTCAAGAGTACCTGTGTGACCGACCTTTTTCGTACCGAAAAGTCTGCCGAGCCTTTTCGCGGCAATAAATGAGGTCATACCCTCCTCTTTATCCAAAAATACAAAGCCTGTCACACCCTCACTCCCTTATATAATTTCTTCCGTAATATAATCAATCAGCTTTTTCTTCGCCTGCTCCAAGGTGCCGCTGAATTCACAGCCGCCCGCTCTGATGTGACCGCCTCCGCCGAAATTGGCACAGATGGCACAGGCATCATAGCACTCACTCGTGCGAACGGAAACTCCTGTTTTTCCGTTATCCTCTTCCTTCACGGTGATACCGATGCCCACACCCTCTATCTGCCTCGTGATAGGCTTGATGGCATCGAGAGCAGATTTATCCACACCGCATTCGGAGAGCATCTTTTTAGTTACACTTATAACTGCCACCTTACCCTCACAGAACATCTCAAGATTTTCGTAGCAGAGCTTTTCGAGCATAATACTTCCGAAGGTTTTCGTGTCAAACATTATCTCATTGATTTTACTGTGATTTGCACCGTGAGCAATCAACTCAGCGGCAATAAGATGCGTTCTGGGTGTAACATTAGAATATTTAAAGCAGCCTGTATCTGTACTGATACCCGTATAGACACAGGAAGCTATATCGCTGTCAACTGAAACTCCGAGAGCCTTTATGACGAGATAGATTATCTCACACGCCGAAGCACTGTCAGGCTCTACATAGGTTTCCTTTGCATAAAATTTAGAAGACTCGTGATGGTCTATCGAAAGGTCAATTCTGTCACCGTATTTTTCTCTGATACTGTCACCCAAAAGCTTGACTTCAGCTACATCCACGCTGACGATGAAATCTTCAGTGAAATCCTCCTCACCGATGCCCTCATAAAGATAGGAATATTTCGAGGGAATTTCATCGTTATTGAGCAGCTTCGCCTTTTTACCCATTTTCTTAAGGGCTCTTAAAAGAGCAAAGCCGCTGCCCAAGGTATCACCGTCGGGATTACGGTGGGTGAGAATAAGGATATTATCAGCTTTTTTAAGCATTTCTACAGCACGGGAAAATTCAATTTTCATCGTCTGTTCCTCTTTCGCTTCTGCCGTTTTCCAGCTTTTTGAACATATTGAAGCCCTGCTCAACAGAGTCATCAGCGATGAACTTAAGCTCGGGAGTTTTTCTCAGGTGAAGACGTGAGCCGACCTCTCTTCTGATAAATCCCGTAGCCGCAGTAAGGCCCTTAACAGCCTCCTTTGCAGAGTCGATGCCCCTTATGTCGCTGACATAGACCTTAGCAAAGGAAGCGTCGGAGCTGACTTCCACACGGACTACCGTGAGCATTTTACCCATAACTCTCGGATCCTTGAGTTCTCTTATAACAGCAATAACCTCACGCTTTATATCTTCGGATACACGGTTAATTCTGAATCCTGCCATTATATTTCCTTTCTGAACATAAGATTAAACTTCTGTAATTAATCTCTGTATTCTTCCATAATGAATGCTTCGAAAATGTCGCCTTCCTTGATGTCATTGAACTTATCAAGGCCGATACCGCATTCAAAGCCTGTCTGCACTTCCTTGACGTCGTCCTTAAAACGGCGAAGTGAAGAAATGGAGTCTTCTGTGATAACAATGCCGTCACGGACTACACGGATGAGTGCGCTTCTCTGTACCTTACCCTCGAGAACATAGCTGCCCGCAATCTTACCTGCGGAGGAAAGGTTCATAACTGTTCTTACCTCAGCCTTACCGAGCATAACCTCACGGTATTTAGGAGCGAGCATACCCTTCATCGCTGCTTCGATTTCCTCGATGCAGTCGTAGATAATACGGTACATTCTCATCTCTACCTTATCACGCTCTGCGAGAGTCTGTGCATTAGAATCAGGACGGACATTGAAGCCTACGATGATAGCATTTGAAACAGAAGCGAGCTGTACATCGCTTTCATTGACAGCACCCACACCGCCGTGGATAACGCAAACCTTGACTTCCTCATTGGAAAGCTTTTCGAGGTTCTGCTTAACTGCTTCCACGGAGCCCTGAACGTCAGCCTTGACGATGATGTTAAGCTCCTTCATCTCGCCTTCCTTAAGTGAGGAGAAGAGATTATCGAGAGTAACCTTCTGCTGTGCGCCCCATTCAGCCTGCTTGGCATCGTGCTTTTTCTTTTCGACCAGCTCTCTTGCAAGCTTTTCGTCAGAAGCTACGTCGAAGGAGTCACCTGCATTGGGAGTGGTGTCAAGACCTGTGATTTCTACGGGAACGGAAGGACCTGCAGTCTTTATTCTCTGGCCTCTTTCGTTTGACATAACTCTTACACGGCCTACTGACTGACCGGCAACAACGATGTCACCTGCATTAAGAGTACCGTTCTGAACGAGAAGTGTGGCGATGGGACCGCGGCCCTTGTCGAGTCTTGCCTCGATAACGACACCCTTAGCGGCTCTGTTCGGGTTAGCCTTAAGCTCTGCCATTTCAGCCACGAGAAGGATGGATTCGAGAAGTGAATCGATACCGAACTGTGTCTTTGCGGAAACGGGAACACAGATGGTTTCACCGCCCCACTCTTCGGGAACGAGACTGTACTCTGTGAGCTGCTGCTTTACTCTGTCGGGGTTTGCGCCCTCTTTATCCATCTTATTGATAGCTACGATAACCTGGACACCTGCAGCCTTGGCGTGGTTAATTGCCTCGATGGTCTGAGGCATGATACCGTCAACGGCAGCAACTACTAAAACTGCGATGTCTGTGGCCATAGCACCTCTGGCACGCATAGATGTAAAAGCGGCGTGACCGGGTGTGTCGAGGAAGGTAATCATCTGACCGTCAAGATCAACTCTGTAAGCACCGATATGCTGTGTGATACCGCCTGCCTCGGTAGCAGTAACTGAGGTATTTTTAATAGCGTCGAGAATAGATGTCTTGCCGTGGTCAACGTGACCCATAACAACTACAACAGGATCTCTGGGAAGAAGGTCTTCCTCGGTATCCTCGTGGTCGTCGATAATTCTTTCCTCGATGGAAACCACTACTTCCTTTTCTACCTTTGCACCGAGCTCTGTAGCTACGATTTCTGCGGTATCGAAGTCGATAGTCTGGTTAACGGTAGCCATAACACCGAGCTTGAACATTTCCTTGATAACCTCGGCGGCTGTTCTTCTTAAAAGCTCAGCAAGCTCACCGACGGTGATTTCCTCGGGAATTTTAACCGTAAGAGTCTTCTTCGCTCTTTCAGCGGCGATTCTCTTAAGTCTTTCTGCCTCTGTCTCTCTCTTTGACGAGCGTGTGCCCTGCTTTCTGTACTGCTGGCTCTTCTGCTTTAATTTCTGCTTGGTCGAACCCATTTCGTGGTCACGTCTGCCGCCCTGAGAAGCCATTTCGTCATACTTTTCGTTATATTTTTCCAGATCGACGTTACTGCTTCTGGTGTCAATGTGTCTCTTTTCGCCCTTTGTACGGGACTGGATGAGCTTTTCCTTCTTTTCCTTTTTGGGCTGCTGAGGAGCGGGAGCCTGTGCCTTTTTATCTTCAGCCTTCTTTTCAGCCTTCGGAGCTTCCTTTTTAACGTCGGCTTTTTTATCAGCCTTGTCAGCCTTCGGGGCAGACTTCTTTTCCGCCTTGGCAGACTTTTCTTTCTTTTCGGGCTCTGACTTTACAGGTGCTTCTTCAGCCTTCTGTGCCTCTTCCTTGGCAGCCTTCTGTGCCTCGCCTGCTGCGAAATATGCATCAAAGGAGGCAACCTCATTACTCTGAGTTATCGTTTCGAAAATATAATCCAGTTCTCTGTCCTCAAGAATGGTTGTATGTTTTTTGGGTTCATCAGAAATTTTAGCCAGAATTTCTATAACCTTTTTACTTGTGCTGCCGAAATCCTTGGCAACCTCGTGAATTCTGTATTTTTCTCTGGGCATAGTATCAATCCTTTCTGTCTGAATCGTTGGTGTATTTATCTGCTGCGGCTTTCGCAAAGCCTTCGTCGTCGACACTTATTACTGCCGCCTTTATTCCGATGGCCTGTGAAAGCTCACCTGTGGTGTAGCCGGTCAGCAGCACGGGGATATTTTTTCCACCGTAGCTGCAGGCGTGAGCGATTTCTCTTCTGAGTCTTTCTGAGCCCTCCGAGGAAATAATAACGAGCTTCGCCTTATTTTTTACCACGGAAGAAATAACCGCATCGTGACCTGTACTGAGCTTACCTGACCTTCTCGCCATACCTAAAAGAGAAAGAAATTTATCATTCACCTTTTTCCATCTCCTGTCTCATTTTTTCGGTGACTTCATCGGGTATGACGCAGGAAAGTGCCTTCTGAAATCTCTTTGCCTTGACAGCCTTTTCGAAGCACTCTGTATTTCTGCACACATAAGCACCTCTGCCGGGCTTTTTACCTACAAGGTCAAGACTGATTTCGTACTTTTCCTCAGCCTCTTCATCATCGGTCTTTATTTTGGTTTTGACCACTCTGACCAGCTCCTTCTGAAGGAACATTTCACCGCAGCCTAAGCATTTTCTCATGGGCATTTTTTTGTTCATTTTTTTGCCCTCCTAAGCTGATATTATTCGCTCACTGCGCTCAGAGGCTTGATGTCGATTTTCCAGCCTGTGAGTCTTGCGGCAAGTCTTACATTCTGACCCTTGTTACCGATAGCAAGTGAAAGCTGACTGTCGGGAACGACCACTCTGCAGCTTTTGGGATTTTCGCTGATAACCTCAACGGAAAGAGCCTCTGCGGGAGCAAGAGAAGCAGAGATATACTTCTCGGGCTCTTCGCTGTAAGAAACGATGTCGATTTTTTCACCGCAGAGAGTTTCAACGATATTGCTTACACGCTGACCTCTGGGGCCTATACATGCGCCTACTGCATCTACGTTTTCGTCGTTGCTCAAAACGGCAATCTTAGTTCTTGAGCCTGCTTCTCTGGAAACGGAGATAACCTGAACGGTGCCGTCGTAAATTTCAGGAACCTCTGTTTCAAAGAGTCTCTTAACAAGACCGGGATGCTTTCTGGAGATATTGGCATAGCTTGTGCCGCTTTCTTCCTTTATGGAAGCAACGAATACCTTGATAAGCTGACCGGGTTCGAGAACCTCACCGGGAATCTGCTCATTTTTAGGAAGGATAACGTTTGCTCTGCCGATTTCGATGGAAGCATCGCCCGTGTCGGGATAAACGATGTTTACCTTAGCGGTACCAACCTCCTGATCTCTTTCCTGAAGCTCTTTGGCCTTAAGCTCCTTTTCGGCCTCTCTGATACCCTGACGGATAACGCTCTTAGCTGTCTGTGCTACGATTCTGCCGAACTTTTTCGGCTCAAGAGTAATCTCCACGAAAGAACCTACCTGTGCATTTTCATCATAATTTCTCGCCTGCTCGAGAGTCATTTCTGCCAGAGGCTCTTCGATTTCATCCACGACGGCGATTCTTACATAAACCTCCATGGTCTGCTTTTCAGGATCGATGTCGCATACTACATTGTCTCTGTTTCCGTAGCTGTTTTTGGTGGCGGAGATGATAGCTGCCTTGATTTTCTCATACATATAATCAGCAGGAATACCGTTCTCCTTTTCCAGCAGAGCAATTGCCTCAAAAAATTCTTTGTTCATTTTTTCTGTTCATCCTTTCTTATATTACAGCTGTTAAATTACATTTCGAAGTCGTCCGCTTTAATCCAGGAGGCTTCTTTTTTAGTGAAGGTGAAGCCGCTTTCATCGGACATTCTTATGGTTATATTACCGTCGTTATAGTCCTCGAGAATTCCGCTGAACTCTCTTTTACCGTCGACGGGACGTATCATTTTAACTTTGATTTTTTCACCGAGATATGCGGTGAAATGCTCATCCCTTACCAGGTCTCTTTCCACTCCGGGAGAGCTGACCTCTAAGAAATAAGCCTGCTCGATGGGGTCGCTTTCGTCCAGGGGCTTATTGATGGCGTGTGTCATATCCACACAGTCATCGATGCTTACTCCGCCGTCCTTATCGATAAAAATACGCAGATACCAGTCAGCGCCCTCCTTAAGGAAACGCACATCCCAGATTCTGAGTCCGAGCTCCTTCGCATAAGGCTCTGCGAGCTCCCACACGACAGCGACGGTGTTTTTTCCCTTTGCCATAAAATCACTCCTATAAATAAATATTCAATTGTAATGCCGTAATGCAATAAAGAAGAGCGGACTTTTCGAAAGCCCACTCTAAACTACACTACTAACATTTGTATAATAACATACTTTTCCCTATAAATCAAGTATTATCAGATATTTTTTTCATTAAATTCCCTTTACCTAAGCGTACATTTATGTTATTATGATATTATAGTATAAAATTAAGGAGAAATTACTTATGGAAACATTGCTCGCATCAATGAAAGAACTCTTTTTCACAAACGTACCCGCTTCGGTAGCAGTTATCGGCCTGGCAGCTTACTTTTTCGGTATGGCTGTGGTCTTTATCGTAAGTCCCATTAAAAATGCCGAAAGCTTCTCCGTAAAGCCTGTGGACAATGCCGGTAAAACAGAAATCCGTGTTTACTACGGCGGTATTTCCTTCGCTCTGGGTGCATTCCTCGTTTATCTTACCGTTGCACTCGGCACACCCGTTTACTCTCTGGTCGGAGGCCTTTTCTTCTCGACCACCGTATTGGTTACCAGAACAATTTTCCTCTTTGTGGATAAGGGCTGGAAATGTCCTTACACAAAGCTTGCCATTCCCGCAGAAAGTCTCTTTGTAATCGCTCTGTGGGTATGCTTCATCCTTTCAAAAACTCTCTATTAATGAATCGAGGAAAGCTATATGATTTATCCCGTTATTCCCAAGCCGCAGAAAATCACTGCAGGTGACACAGTAGTTTTCACTCTTACCAAATACTGCGAAATCATCGGTGCAGAAAAATTCCCCAAGGCGGTAAACAGTCTGAGAAAATTTCTTTGTGAAAGCTTTTCTTTAGAGCTTCTCGGCACAGGCAGGGAAAAGATATATCTTGACCTCTGCGAAAAAATAACGAGTGACGAAGGCTATACCCTTTCCGTAAAAGAAAACGAGGTAGTTATCAAAGGAAAAACCGAAGTAGGCATTTTCTACGGCATACAGTCCTTAAAGCAGATGCTGATGTACGGTGATCTGTCCCTGTGCAGTTCAGAGATAGAAGATGAGCCTGTCTTCCCCTACCGAGGCTTTATGCTCGACTGCGGAAGATACTTTTTCACTAAGGAAGCCGTTTTTGCTTTCCTCGAAATTATGGCTCTGCATAAGCTTAACCATTTTCACTGGCATCTGACCGAGGATCAGGGCTGGAGATTTCAGAGTGAAAACCACCCTCTTCTGACGGAAATAGGCTCCTACAGAAGTCACACGAATTTCAACAGCATTCCCCACAGCGGTTACTATACGAAAGAGGATATGAAGGAAGTAGTGGAATATGCACACTCTCTTTTCATAAAAGTAATTCCTGAAATCGACACACCGGGACACACCGTAAGTGCTATCGCCGCCTACCCTCACCTTTCCTGCTTCGAGCGCAATATGGTCACGGCCACCAAATGGGGCGTAAAATACGATGTTCTCTGTGTAGGTAAGGAAAGCACCTTCGACTTTGTTGAGTCGGTTTTTGACGAGGTAACGGAAATCTTTACCGACGGTATCATACATATCGGCGGTGACGAAGTGCCTACGGCACGATGGGAATTATGCCCACACTGTCAGAGAAGGCTGAAGGATGAGGGACTTGAAGAGCCGGGCGACCTTCACACCTACTATCTCAGCAGAATAAGTGAGTATCTCCGCAATAAGGGTATGGAGGTTATAATGTGGAACGATCGTGTTAAGCGCTATATGCCCGACAGCTCTCTCAGCTGGCAGTTCTGGAACACGGATATGGATAAAAAGGACATTTCAGCAGAAATCAAAAAAGGGCGTTCCTTCATTATCTCTCCCGAAAAAGCCTACTATCTTGACCTGCCCTACGGTCTTGTGGACCTGAAAACCTGTTATGAATATGACCCATACATCGAAGATCTCACCGAAGAAAGCAAACATCTTTTAAAGGGTATCGAGGCCTGTCTGTGGACAGAGTTCGTTCCCGACATGGAAAAAGCAGGCTACTGCACCTTTCCACGTCTCGGTGCTATCAGCGAAAGCGCCTGGACTAAAAAAGAAAATAAAAGCTATGAGGATTTCTACGGAAGACTCGACGGCTATTATAAGCATATCAAGGCAATAAATATGAATTATGCTACGGTAAAGCAAGCTATCCCTACAGGCATAAGAAAGGCCGCCTCTAAGCTCTACTGGGAAAGACGCAAGCTCTGCTGGGGCGGGCTCGAAAATGTCATCACAAACAAAAAAATAGAAAAGATGTACGGAAAGAAGGACAAAGAAAATGATTAATGTAATTCCTAAGCCAAATAACCTTACAATCAAAAAAGGAGACTGCTTCATCTACAAAAACAGGGTTCTCCTGCACGTTGACAGTGAGCTTTCACCCATTGAAAACTTCGTGGATAAATGTCTCTGCATAAAAACCGAGAAGGCAGAAAATGAGAGCCACATCGAATTTATCTTTGATGACACTCTCCCTGAAGAAACCTATACTCTTAAGGCCGAGGGCTATGGAGTCAAAATTTTCGCAGGCTCATACAGCGGTGCCTTCTACGGTCTTATGACTCTTTCACAGCTCCTTCTTTCCGATAAGGATGACAGCGAAACTCTTATCTGTCCTCAGCTCATCATCGAAAAAGACTCTCCCAAATACAGCTGGAGAGGCTTACAGCTCGACGAAAGCCGTCACTTTTTCGGCAAGGAAACAGTCAAAAAATATCTTGACTTTATGGCTATGTATAAGCTCAACCGCTTCCATTGGCATCTTACCGATGACCAGGGCTGGAGAATAGAAATCGAAAAATATCCTCTCCTTACAGAAATCGGCTCCTACAGAAAGGGCAGTCAGCTTCACTCCTGGAGCTGTACTGAATATGAGGAAATACCTCACTTCGGCTTTTATACCAAGGACGACATAAGAGAAATCATCGCTTATGCCAAGGAAAGATGTATAGAAATCGTTCCCGAAATCGACTTCCCTGCTCACTGTGCTTCTGCTATCGCTGCCTATAATGACCTTGCATGCCGTAACATTCCCTGTGAGGTTTTCGATTTCTGCGGCGATGTTCTGGCTAAGGAAAAGGGGCTCAAAAACTGGAACAGACCTCTTTGTCTCGGCAAGGACAAAACCCTCGATTTCGTTAAGGATGTAGTGGACGAGGTCGCTGACCTTTTCCCCTTCCCCTATTTCCATATCGGCGGCGACGAGGCACCCACCAATGAATGGAAGAAGTGCCCTGACTGTCAGAAGCGTATCAAAGACAACAAGCTGAAAAATGAAGTAAATCTTCAGGCCTGGTTTACAAACGAAATCAATGCCTTCCTTAAAAGCAAGGGTAAGACTATGATAGGCTGGAACGAGGTTTTAGCTTCAAAGAGTACGGACACAGATGTCATAGGTCAGTACTGGGTTAGCCAGAATGATAAAAATGTTACAAGACACCTTAAAAACGGCGGCAAGATTATTCTTTCCAAGCATAAGAGCTTTTACTTTGATATGGCTTATGACTACTGCACTCCCAAGGAGACCTACACCTACGAGCCCGAAAAATCAAAAATCAAAAAAGAGCTTAAAAAGGGTGTTCTCGGTGTCGAAGGAGAAATGTGGACAGAATGGATTACCAACGAAGACCATATTTTCTTTATGCTCTTCAACCGCGGTCTCGCCTTAAGTGAAAACGCCTGGACAAACAGAAAGGATTTCAAAAGCTTTACAAAGCGTCTGCAGAGCCATAAAGCCTTTATGGACAAGATGGGAATTTACTACGGTAACGACCACATTACAATGAAGAAAAATAAGGCTCTTAAAAAGAGAGAAGCTAAAAAACACGGCTTCACCGTAAATCATAACGATGCTGAGTTCAGACTCGACGGTCTTTATAATAAAAAGATGAGAATAAAGGCAAAGCAGGCTCTCAGAGAAAAGAAAGCCAAGGAAGAATACGAAAAGAATGCCAAGGGCATCGACGAGCTCGTGGATTCGGCACTTCTTAAAATAGGCGAATACATCTTCGAAGATACCTTAAGCTAAGCTCTTCCCTTAAAGTCTGATGATACGAAAACTAAATTTCAGAATGTTTCCCTTTGTTTTCGCTCTTGCCTGGCCGACTATGCTCGAGCAGCTTATGCAGACTGCCGTGCAGTATATAGACGTAGCGATGGTCGGAAGCCTCGGTACAGAGGCTACTGCCGCAGTAGGTTCAACCACTACGGTGAACTGGCTTATCGGAAGCACGATATCCGCGCTGTCGGTCGGATTTTTAGCCTTTATCTCGCAGGCACAGGGCGCAGGAAGATATAACGATACCAAAAAAGCATCGGCACAGGCGGTTCTTGCCACGCTTGTTATGGGAATATTTTTTACGGTAGTAACTCTTTCGCTCAGCGGTGTTATCCCGACCTTAATGCGTGTGGATAAGCCGATAAGAAAGCTCGCATCGCAGTATTTCTTTATTTTATACACCCCGATGCTTGCCCGTACGGCAACGATAATTTTCGGTACGATACTGCGCGCGGTAGGCGACACGAAAACCCCGATGCTTGTCGGAATAGTTGTAAATATAGTAAACGTCGTGCTCAATTTCTTCCTCATATATCCCACACGTACGGTAAAAATATTCTCACACGAAATTCTTATCTACGGCGCGGGCAAGGAGGTAGTCGGCGCAGCACTTGCAAGTGCGACAGCCTTTCTTGTGGG
>JAZUOC010000048.1:0-9288 GCA_045604465.1 Acutalibacteraceae bacterium | reverse complement strand
GCAGCATAGGCTATTACATATTTAACGGATGTACAAATCTTACAGAATTAACCTTACCTTTTATAGGTACAAAAGATGTAACAAGTGTAAAGAACTACAATCTTGGTTATTATTTTGATTCATCAAATGTAAGCTATTCTTTAGATTCTGATGGTTATGCTGAAAATACCAACTATCATCATATGGGTACAAGTTATCCTAATCTTACTAAGGTAACGCTTACAAATACGGAAATATTACCTGAATATGCTTTCTTTAACTGTACCACAATTTCAGATATCAACCTTCCTGAAAAGCTTGAAAAGATAGGTCAGAGTGCATTTGTTAATTGTACTGTTCTTCCGACTGTAGAGATTCCTGAAACTGTCACATCAGTTGGCAAATATGTATTTAAAAACTGTGATGCATTTGCAAAGCCTGTTGCACTTGGCTCGGTGAACAGAATTCCCGACTATGCATATTTAGGATGTGACGGAATCACAGACCTTGCTGATATTCCTGAAAGCATAATCAAGATCGGAGAGTACGCATTTAAGGACTGTGCAAATATAACGGGAGGCAATATTGCAGAACAGATTGTATCTATCGCACAGTATGCGTTCAACAACTGTACAGGCCTTGAAAGTGCAGTAATACCTGAGGGAACAAGCAGCATAGGCTATTACATATTTAACGGATGTACAAATCTTACAGAATTAACCTTACCTTTTATAGGTACAAAAGATGTAACAAGTGTAAAGAACTACAATCTTGGTTATTATTTTGATTCATCAAATGTAAGCAATTCTTTAGATTCTGATGGTTATGCTGAAAATACCAAATATCATCATATGGGTACAAGTTATCCTAATCTTACTAAGGTGACGCTTACAAATACGGAAATATTACCTGACTATGCTTTCTTTAACTGCACTACCTTACAGGAAGTAATTTTACCTGAAGAACTTAAGATTATCAGAAAAGGTGCTTTCATGAGATGTGAAACACTTCCTAAGATTACTATCAGTTCAAATGTTACAAGCATTGATACAACGGCATTTGATAATTGCACAGCGGTTATTATGTGTGATCCTATGTCTGTGGCAGAAGAATTCGCTATTGATCATGAAATGCCTTTTGAATATATCGGTGGGGGTAATTCGATAACACTTATCGTTCAGGATGAGAAAGGAACACCTCTTGATTACGGTTACAGTGTTAAGTGGTACAAGGATTCAGGTAAGACATCTGTTGCATCAGGCAGAACTGTTCATAATATCGACCTTGATTCAAAATATGAGTATGAGGTTATTCTTGATAGTGAATACGGTAAAAAGTATTATCAGACACCACGTGTTACAGTTGAAGATAATTTGGTAGGCAGAAGTGTTCATGTTCTTGATACCATTCCCAAATTAACTGTAAAGGGTACCGTAACAGATGAGGACGGCAGTTCCGTTTCAGGTGCAACAGTTACTCTGAAACAGATTTTTAATGGTACATATACCGAAAATATCAAAGCAAAAACAAAGTCTGACGGTGAGTTTTCGGTAGAAATTTCAGATGTTTACACGGATGCTGTAATTTCTATGGATGGCTACTATACTGTTACTAAATCTGTCATATCATCCAAATCAGGTGAAAAGACTATAGACATAGGAACTGTCAAGATTTCCGAGCTTCCTACAAACAAAATTACACTTAATCTTCAGAAGGAAAGCCCCGCTCCGGAAGGAGAGAGAGGAACACTGTCTACTATTACAAATGTAAATAATTTTGTGTTCACCCTTTACAATCATACACAGGAAAAAGATATTACTGATTTCGTTGTTCAGTATCCATACATAATCTTTGGTGAAGGTCAGGTAGGTGCTGATGATGAACTTAAGGTATCTGCTGTGGACTCAAACGGAAATCTTTCATCGGCTGAAAGTGAATGTTCACTCGATGGATCAGGTGTGGGCAATGCAACTCTTATATTCAAAGAAAATGGATATATTAAGGCTACTCTTGAAAAAAGCTTGCCTGTATTTATGTTTGTTTTTGATTCAGATGGTCACTTTGTCAGCAGAGCAAGTAGCACTACATCCGAAATTATGACAGAAAATCTGGCAGATGGCAGATATGACGTTGCTATTATCGAAAAGACAAATCTTCTTACTGCTGTTTCCGATATTAAAAAGCTCGCAAAATTCGGACTGGAAAAGGATAAGGATTATCTGCTTTATGAGACAAAGGTTGAAAATGGTGTAATAGCCGATCTCGGAACAGTTTCAGCTGTAGATTTCGATGAAAGCAAGCTCCTTTACACTGTTCCTGAAAGCACCAATTTTACCTCAAATAATACAAGTGTTGTTTCTGGTAAATATATAACAATGAAAGCCGCATACAAGATCGATGAAAAATACGAAACAGAGAATCAGACTGTTACCATAGAAATACCGGAAGGCCTGACATTCGTTGAAAATAGTCTGAATGTTAACAGTAAGGTTCATAATTATTCCTTTGACGGAACGACTGTTGAAGTTAAGGTCAATGAGCCGGAAGGCGTTATAAGATTTTATGTTATAGCTGAAAAGGCAGGAACATATAATATTGATGCTGTTCTTAGTTTTGAAAACAGCGGTGACGATATGTCTCAGCCTATCGGTTCAGTGAATTTTGAAGTAACCAATGCCAAATTATCAGTGCCTGATATTACTTCACAGTTGTCATTTGTTGTCAGTGGTAATGCTGTGGCTTCCAGCAAGGTGGAGATTTTTGATAACGGTGTAAGTGTCGGTGAGACAACCTCAAATAAAGCAGGCACATGGTCAGCGACGATTACTCTTACGGATGACACAGAAGGTGCGTACCATAACATAACAGCTCTAATTACCAATCCACTCGGAATACAGTATCTGGCTGACGGCGGAAATACTGTTTATAACACTCAGGCTTGTGAAGTAGACAAGATAACAATGATTTACCGTGGCAAGGAAATTGTGTTTAAATTCCGTGAACCGGACACTTCAAATCATTCGTACTCTTATAGTCCTAACAATAAAGACTTTACTTTCGTTGTTGAGTTTTTAGGTGATTCCTCAAAGGCGGAAGGTGTACAGGTAGTTACAACAAGTAATTCCGGCGTGGAGACAGTGGTAGACTGTATTTATGATCAGGAAAAGAATGTATGGACGGGAACTGCACAGTATACTTCTAATACTATTCCTGCCGGTGTTTCGGCACGATTTAAGGATAAGACAGAAAAAACAGTTACAACAGTTGCTCCTGAAGATATCGATAAATATAAGTATGAGCCCGGAACAGACGTAGACGACAACTATAATAAACCTGTGGCAGGTTCTGAAATTACTCTTGAAAAGATTTCACCTAATATAGGTGGTGCCGGTAATGTTACGGTTTGTATAACAGGTGAAAAGCTTGAACCTACAACCGAATTCACACTTTCGGACGGAACAAATTCGTATACTGCCGTTAAAACATATTGGCAGAACCACGAAAAGGTTTATGCTACCTTTGAGCTTGCTAAAGCAGTAAGCGGTTTCTATAATCTTATAGCTTCGAACGGAGACAGCAGTGCTACTTTGGATTATTGCTTTACTATTGACACTGCGTTGCCGAAAGGTAAGCTTTCGTATGATTATCACTATACAAAGAGTAGTGACAATTTAGTCCTAGCTTATGTTGCAGGTGGAGGAGCAACGCATGGTTATTTAGGACCCCAAAAAATTATTGAGGGTACAGGAACAGTTACTGTAACCAATATTGGTTATACAGATGTTACATCTCCTACTTTGTTGTTTAATGATGCTATGGTTGGATACGCCGATCGTATATATATTCATTCGAGATTGGACTATTTTAGTTACTTGTCTTATAGAACCTTAGATTTTGCTGATGATATTGTATTTTTACAGAACAAAGAAGGTCTGGCAGGTGTTTTAGCACACGGACAGATGTCAGGGTGTAATTTTGAATATAAAATTGAAAATAATTATAAAAAATATCCTGAAGATGATGGTAGGTTACCAGAACATATACATGCTTATTCGCCTGGCTGGGGTGGAAGTGGTCTGACAGGAATGCTGGATTGGCCTTATGGTGTAAAATCTAGTATGAAAGAAGATATTGCCAATTCTCTTGACGATTACATCATCCAATTAAACGGAAATGTAAACACAATGCCTCAGAGCAATTCCTCAGAAATCACTGAAGAAGAAAAATTAATGTCAAATATCGCATATTCAGAAATGGGCTCGACCTTCGACCTTTTCGCACAGG
Source organism: Acutalibacteraceae bacterium (assembly GCA_045604465.1). GTDB lineage: Bacteria > Bacillota > Clostridia > Oscillospirales > Acutalibacteraceae > UBA6857. The sequence goes on along the minus strand of JAZUOC010000048.1, from coordinate 5,025 downwards.
CGGTTTCTGAAATGGCAAATGAGCTCGACGCTACAGAAAGCAATATTACACTCGATGATGTTTACAGTGCATATGTTCTGAATGGCATAGGTGCATATTCTTCTGATGTTCTCGAATCGGTAACTGATATTACATCTCTTAATCAGGGCTTTACCAGAAGCTGGTCATCGGTATTTATGTCACGACCTGAAAACGGTGCCTTCGGTTACGGTTGGAGTGACAGCGGTGATATCAGAGCAGAGTATAGCGGAAATAATATTACTCTTACATCGGGAAGTGATGTTGTCAGATTCATTAAGAATGATTCGGGTAAATATGTGACAGAAGGTATAGATGCAGGATTTGCAACTGTAGATTCTGACGGAAAGATTACGGTTACTACTAATACGGGAGTTGTTTCTGTGTTTGATAAGGACGGTAAGCTTCAGCATTCTACCGATATAAACGGTAAGAGAAGTGAATGTAAATATACTCTGGACGGAAGACTCAAAAGTGTTGAAGATTCTTATGGTGATAAGCTCGAATTCGAGTATAACAGTGACGGTTATATAAAAGAAATCAAATCTGAAAAAACCGGTGAAAAGGTAATCTATGAATATGACGGTATATATCTTTCAACTGTTACAACAAAATACGGAACCACAAGATATCTTTACAATAAGACTAAATTGGGCGTTTTACGTGGCACTCTTGCAAAGATTATTTATCCCGACGGAAACATTATTGATTATACTTATGATGACAACGGCAGAATTTCAAAAATCAGTAACGGTGAATATACCCAGTATATGAAGTACGGCCTTAATGAATTGACCGTAAGCGACAATATGGATAATTCTACCTTTACAAAATTCGACGCAGACGGACGTATAATCTGGAGTAAGAATGCCTCGGGCAACATAACTTATGTTTCTTATGATGAAAACGGAAATATGAAATCACTCAGTAACGGACTTGATAACATTACAGAATATGAGTATGATAAGTCGGGTTCACCTAGTAAGATTACTTTGGCTGACGGAACAGTAAATGCATACACATATAATGAAAAGGGTGATGTTACTTCTGTTACTGACGGTAACGGAACAGTTACCTATTATGACCATGATCAGAAGGGCAACACCACTGCAGTTCGTTTCGCTGACGGAAGCAAGATTTCTTATGCCTATGACGAGTCAGGCAGGATGACAACCTTCACCAAGCGTTCAGGTCAGACTGTTAATTATGAATACGATGAAAATGATAATGTCGTATCTGAAACTTACAGTTCAGGTGAAAAGGTACTCTATAATTACGATAAGTTTGACCGTCTTACTGTTAAGATTGAAAACGGCAAGAGAACAGAGATTTCATATAATCAGAATAATGGAGTAAGTAAGGTTACATATCCTGACGGAAAGTATATCGAGTACGCTTATGACAGTCTCGGCAGAATGATATCCGTAAAAGACAGCAGTGGATATGTCACAGGATATACCTATGATTCAAAGGGCAGAGTTTTAACAGTAACTGACGGCACTGATGCTATCGTATCTTATACCTATAATCCCGATGATACAGTAAGCCGTAAAACGAATGCAAACGGAACATATACTGATTATGTTTATGTGGACGGTGTTATATCTGAAATTAAAAACTTCAGTCCTTCAGGAAAGAAAATTTCTTCCTATGGTTATACTTATGACAGCTACGGAAGCATAAGCACAGTTACTGATGAAAACGGTACATGGTATTTTGAATATGACGAAATAGGACAGCTTATAAGAGCTATTCCTCCTAAGGGTAAATCCGTCGCATACACCTATGATGCCGCAGGAAACCGTGTGTCTGTTACTGAAGGTATTACTGAAACTGTATACACATCCAATAATCTTAATCAGTACACGAAGTACGGTGATGTCACCAGAGAGTACGATGCTGACGGGAACCTCATAAAAGAAACAGGACCCGAAGGTACCGCTGTTTATTCATGGAACTATTTGGGTCAGCTCAGCGGTTATACGGATACTCAAGGAAATGTATATTATTATGAATATGATTCCTTCGGCCTTCGTAATAAGGTGACTGTAAACGGTAAGACTACCACTTACATTAACGAACCCTTCGCTGCCGGTGGGGCCATAGCTTCAAGTGACGGGTATGACACTGTTCATTACAGCTATACTGATAAGCTTGTTTCATCCAAGTCGGGTGATGTGAACTATTATTACAATGATAATCTCCTCGGTTCTGTAACTGAAATTACGGGAACCGACGGAGAGATAGTAAACAAGTATACCTATAACTATGAGGGTGATGTAATCTCAAAAACAGAGAACATATCTAATTCATATACCTATGCAGGTACATATGGTATCGTTAATGATAATAACGGACTGATTTATGACAGAGCAAGATATATATCTGCAGCTACTGATAGTTTTATATCCATTGACCCGTCAGGACAGAACAGCGAACTTAATGTCTATAGATATGCAAATAATAACCCGGTAAATCTTATAGACATTAATGGTGAGGTGTGGATCCCGTGTATAGCTATTGGTGCAGGAGTAGGAGCAATTATAGGTGGAGCAGGTACTTATCTGTGGTATAAGTGGAACGGACAGCCTGTAAACTGGAAGCAAGTAGCTATAAATACTGGTATTGGTGCTCTTGGCGGTGCTGCAATTGGTGCTGGTGTGGGAGGTTCGATAGCTGCAAACACATATGCAGGTAATTTCATAGGATATCATGGCCTAAATGCTTTGAATTCGATACCAGGAAAACTCTTATTTGATGCTCCGAAATCGATGTTAGGATGGACACCACGCCTTGGTGGTATGCCTATGCTTACACAACCATGGATAAGAGATGGCAAAGAAGCAATTAAGGATCTTGGTGACAAAATAAAAGATGTTCTTGGTAATATCCCTCAAATTGGTAGGAATCTCCCGTTTAAGCCTTCTAAAGGCGTTATCGACCCGTCAGGTTTCGTTTACGAAGCTGTTGCAAGTAACTATCTCGAAGGCGTAACAACTACCATCTACTATGAAGACTACCCGAAGGATGCTTTCGGTGAGCCTGATTATGATGCAGGATTACAGAAAATCGAATGGGTTGAAGCACCTGATTACGATCAGATTAATCCTCAGGTAACTGATGCAGAGGGTGATTACGGTTGGGATGTTCCCGAAGGAAACTGGATAGTCAAGTATGAAAAAGAGGGCTATGAAACTCTCTGGTCCGAATGGATGTATGTTCCTCCCGAATACACAGACGTCAATGTATGTCTTGTCACAAAGACCGCACCTACTGTAAAGAGCGTAAAGGTTTACGATTCTGTTGTCCGCATCGAATTCAGCCAGTATATGGATATGTCTACCGTCAATACGAATAACATAACTGTTACCTGCGGTGGTAAGGCAGTAAACGGAACCATAGTTCCTGTAAATGCTGACTATAATTATGAAAAGACAGCACAGTTTGCATCTGTATATGAGTTTGTTCCCGATGAAAAGCTTTCTAATGAAGCTACTGTAACAATCAGCGGTGTTAAGAATTACGCCGAAATAGCAATAAAAAAGAGCTATGAGAATACAGATAAGGTGGAAATAAGACCGGAAAGCATTTCTGTAAAGGGTAATGTGGCATTTGACCATGGCGAAAAGTATGTTCTTGAAATTCAGGTTCTTCCCGTTGCAGCCGGTGCAAACAAGGTGGTTAATATAACATCATCTTCACCTTCAGTTATTGAGATTGATAAGACTGAAATTACTACTGATGAAAACGGTAAGGCATCTGTTGAGCTTACAGGTAAGCTTCCCGGTGCGGCTGTTATCGGTTTCGCATTAGCTGATACTGAAATTACAGCCACCTGTGATGTTACATCATATAATCCTTATGCTGAAACTGAAGGTCGTTGTTCGAGAGTTGAAGCAAATGCAGCAAGCGGTTCCGAACTTTCAAACGGTTCTGCTATATTCCTGATGACATCTATTGTCGATGCTAAAATCTATTATACTCTCGACGGTTCTGATCCTAAGAATGTTGAAAATGTATCCAGAAAACTGTTTGAAAATTCCATCGCAGTAACCGGAGACATAACCATCAGAGCTTATGCTGTTAAGGAAGGTTTGGAAGACAGCACAGTTTCAGAATTTACTTACTCTGTTATTGAAAACTCTGCTTGTGTTCACGGTGCATTTACTGTCGTAGACGGAAAAGCGGCTACCTGCACAGAACAGGGCACAGTGCAGCACTTAAGATGTAACAACTGCGGAAAGTGTTTCACAGATATGACAGCATCCGAGGAAATCAAAAATATAGCCATTTCCAAGACAGGACATAAAGAAACCGTTATTAAGGCCGTTTCTGCAAGCTGTACAAAGACCGGTCTCACTGAAGGTAAAAAATGTACCGTTTGCGGAAAGGTAACTGTATCCCAGAAAGTAGTTCCTGTGGTAGCACACACTGAACTTAAAGTTGCTGCTAAAGCTGCTACTTATAAATCAACAGGACTTACTGAAGGTAAAAAATGTAAGATTTGCGGAAAAATAACTCTCGCACAGAAAGTAACTGCAAAGCTTAAACTTGGTAAAGTTACGGGGCTTAAGGCAAAGAAGATAAATGTGGCCAAGTCATCTTATGTAACTCTTGCTTGGAGTAAAGTAGCGGGAGCACAGAAGTATGAGGTTTATCAGCAGTCGGGCAAGAAATGGAAGAAGATTAAAACCACATCTTCAGCTTCCCTTACAGTCAAAAAGCTGAAGCCCGGCAGTACTTATAAGTTTAAGGTAAGAGCTATACTCAGTGGTGAGCCTTCAGGAGCATACAGCAGTGTTCTTACTGTGAAGGTCGTTCCCGGAACACCCACGCTTTCTGTTAAAGCTGGCAAGAAACAGCTTACAGCTTCATGGAAGACAGTAAGCGGTGTAACAGGCTACGAAGTACAGTATTCCACTTCTAAGAAGTTTACCAAGAAGACTACAAAAACTATTACTCTTAAATCAAAATCCAAGAAAACTACTATCAAGAAGCTTTCTAAGG
>JAZUOC010000047.1:0-32581 GCA_045604465.1 Acutalibacteraceae bacterium | reverse complement strand
AAATAAAGAAATACTGAAATCCTTCCTTTACCATAAGGATAAAAAGTAAATAATATAAAGAGAATCATTACATCCTATGTAGTGATTCTTTTTTTATATTTATGGCTATGATAAAAAGATGAATGTTCTTAAACACCGGGCAAGACCTTCGTTAATCTCCGTTTTAATATGATATTTAATCGTCATAGCTTCGCAGAGTTACTTATGTTTTATGAAACGCTCATCATTCCTCACTCTGCTGTTTTGTCTTTACACAGCATATATAAAGAGGCTGCCACACCTTAGTGCCACAGCCTCTCCAGTTTATTTATTATACTTTTCCGCCTGTAAATTAAACATATAAGCGTAAGTTCCGTTCTGCTTCATAAGCTCATCATGGCTTCCGCTCTCGATGATCCTGCCCTTTTCCATAACGTAGATCCTGTCAGCACCTACAGTAGTGGAAAGTCTGTGAGAAATGAAGATAACGGTCTTATTCTTCGCCGCCTGTATCATAGCCTGATTAAGATTATACTCGGCTATGGGATCGAGATTTGCCGAGGGCTCATCGAGGATTACATAGGGACAGTTTTTGTAAAAGGCACGTGCGATGGCTACCTTCTGCGATTCACCGCCCGAGAGCATCTTGCCCTCATGGTCGAATTCTCTGAGAAGCTCTGTATCCATAGCCTTATCCAGCTTTTTATCGAAGCCGCTATACCTTAAGGCCTCCTCTGCCTTTTCCTTATCGAAGCTGTCGCTCAGAGCCACATTTTCACCTGCCTTACAGGCAAAAAGCCGGAAGTCCTGAAACACTGCCGCGAAACGGTCACGGTGAGAGGAAACGGTAACCTCTCTTATATCCTCACCGTCGATGAGAATCTGTCCGTCGCTTACATCATAAAGACGCAGAAGCAGATTCGTAAGAGTTGTCTTGCCCGCGCCGTTATAGCCGACGAGAGCGATTTTCTCATAGGGCTTTACGGTAAGATTAATTTCCTTCAGTGTAGGCTCACTGTTGCCCGGATAGGTGAAGCCGAGATTTTTAATCACGATTTCCTTAGGTTCTTTACAGTCGGCTGTTTTTTCACCGTCCTTTATCTTAGGCTCATACTTTAAAAATTCACGGTATTTTTCTATCATCTTGCCTCTTTCGGAAAAGATAGCCACTGCCCACACAGTAAGGAAATTTATGGACATGGCAATCGAATTGGCACCGTTAAAAGCTGCCACGAAATCCCCTGCCGAAAGAGTTTCCTTCACCAGCACGCAGTAGCCGAGATAAAGCGGCAGTATAAACATAAAGCCCACTATCTGTATACCCGCATCCTGTACGAAGGATACCAGAGAAATCTTTTTCCAGTATCTCCTCTGATTGTCGATAACATCATCTGCCGCATCATTGTAGCGATCAATGAGTATGGGATAGATGTTATTCATTCTTACCTCCTTGGCATAATCCTGAAGGTAGAAAATACGCTGAAAATAGTCACTTCTGCGGTGATATTCCGTGTTATCCCTTCGTCTTGCCATCTGAAGGTCGCCCCTCTTTTTACTGAGAGGAAGAAAAGCACCTATAATACCGAAAATTATCAGAAGACATACCGGGTCTATGGTAAGAAGAACACCGCCTATAGTAAGGAAGGAAACCAGGTTACCCACGTAGTTTCTTACCAGACCTAAAAGATTCGCTATGTTATCCGATGAGGATTCGATGGTGAGAATAAAGCTGTTATAAAACTCGGGATCGTCATAATTTGAAAGGTCTACGGACTTCGCCTTTTCGTAAAGCGTTTTGTTCAGACCGTAGTAAACCCTTTCTCTGGCCGCATTCCAGTAAAACTCCTGAAAAAGCCAGCTGAAAACCTTACTGCCTACTAAAATCACTGCTATAAAAGCAACGGCAGGGAAAATTCTTTCGAGTCTCTCACCCTCGCTGACCACATCGATGATGTATTTGAGACCTACCACACTGATAAGCCTCGTGGGAAGAATGGTAAGTATTCCCATCAGAAAGTCGCCTATTACGAGCACGGGAGAAATCTTAAAAAGCAGACCTACGAAAAACAGGATATTCGAAAAGGTAGAGTGTGCTGTTTCTCTTTTTTTCTTATCATTCATTTTCTTCCGCCTCCTTTATGCCCCGGTAGCTGGATGCCTGAAGAGTAAACATTTCCTTGTATTTACCGTCACTGCTCATAAGCTCCCTGTGAGTACCCTGCTCGATAATCCTGCCCTCACCGATAACGATGATCCTGTCAGAGAGAACGGCAGAGGAAAGACGGTGAGAAATGTAAAGAACAGTTTTATTCTCTGTAGCTCTGATAAGCTCCTCGTACATTTTATATTCGGCTATGGGATCAAGAGCGGAGGAGGGCTCGTCAAGTACGGCAAACTGAAAATCCTTAGCGAAAAGTCTCGCAGCGGAAACCTTCTGATTTTCACCGCCGGAAAGACCGATACCGTCCTTATTGAACTCTTTGGTAATTACCGTGTCGCCTCCGTCAGGAAGGCCTGATATCTTTTCCCATATACCGCTCTGTCTGAGAGCCTCTTCGGCTCTTTTTTTATCCTCTTCGTCACATTCGTGACCGATGACATTCTCGAAAACAGAAAGAGCGAAGTTCTTATAATCCTGAAAAACCGCACCGAAGCTGTTACGGTAGGCTCCCGTGTCATATTCCTTTATATTGACTCCGTTATAGAGAATCTCACCCTCTGCAGGGTCATAGAAGCGAAGAAGAAGCTTTACGAGAGTGGATTTACCTGCACCGTTCACACCAACCAGAGCGAGAGTTTCGCCCTTACTGATTTTAAAGGAAACATTTTCGAGAGAGTTCTTCTTCGCAGAGGGATAACGGAAGGTAACATTTTTAAATTCTACCGTCTCGAAATCACCCGGAATTTTTTCACCCGGCTTTATCTTCGGCTCATATTCGAAAAACTCACGCAGATTCTGGAAATAAAGTGCCATCTGCACCAGACCGTCGAAATTTCTTGCCACGGATAAGGTGCCCTCCTTAACGGAATTAATGGCGGCAAGAACAACCGAGAAGCCCGATACGGTCAGAGAAGAGCCGAACACGAACTGATAAGCCGCATAAGCATAAGTGCCGATGACGGGGATGAATTCGCTGAAAAGTGAGCTTACGGTGGAATAGATAAAGAGCCTCAGACCGTAGTTTTTCAGTATCATAACATTGGCATCGATAGCCGCCTTAAAGCGATACATAAGCACAGCGAAAATATTCGAGGTTCTTATATCCTTCGAGAAATCCTTGAGAAAGACCGTTCTCTGTATGTATGCCTTGACTCTGTTATTCTTCGTCATTTCCAGATCACGCTTATAAACGAGCTTACTTTTCATCGTCTCCACAATAAAAACAAGCACCACGGGAAGAAGGAAAAGAAGATAAACAGGGTCGATGGTTGTTACCGTACCGATAACCATACAGAGAGTGATTATACTGCCTACGATGGAAGATACAGAACCGCAGACGCTGTCAAAGTAGCTCCAGGCTAAAACATTGGTAGCTCTCTGATATTTGTCGTAGAACTCCGGATTTTCGTAGCAATCCACATCGAGAGTGAGAGCTTTTTCGAAAATCTGATTATTAAGAACCTTTAGCACATATTTATTCGAGGCACTTACCATGTAGCTCGACAGCCACTGAGTTCCGTTCACCAAAAGACAGACACCTAAAAAAGCAAAAAGAGTAAACAGATATTCCTTAAAATCTCCGTTACTGTCCAGAACGCCTAAGAGCACCTTAAGAAAGAGAATATTCTGAATGAACTGTCCGAAAATAAAGGCCGTAAGACTGTTAAGCAGATGTCCTATCATCAGCTTTTTGTCACAGCTCCACACAGTTTTAAGAGCATAGACTATGTTCTTAAAAACAGGTACGCTTCTCGCCTCCTCTAAAGGAACACGTCTCATTTTATCACCTCAATTCAGGTTGGCAATAATCAAACCAACTTATAAAAGCCCACGGATTTTTCTCCGAAGGCCGAAATTTAATAGTATTTTTTGAGTGCAACGCTTGTGAGTACAACCGCCTTTTCATAATAACATATTTTTATATTTTGTCAATAAAAGTAATAAATTTTAATAAGCTCTGATGCCGGAAAGACACTTCTGCCAGAAATCAGATATAAATGAAAATGAAATGAACCGCCCCTGAATCAGAGCGATTCATTTCACATTAAAACTCCGCAAAAACAAGCTGTCTTTTGTATGCTCTCTTTTTAACCACATCACCCATCACCGCTATAAACTCTGCGTTGGTAGGCTTAAGTTTGTCCTTTGTTATGCTGTGAGGAAAATAGTGATAAAGAGCCTGCGTGTCTCCTCTGGTGCATCCGCTTTCTATGGCGTGTCTTACTACTCTCTCTACCCGTGTGGATGTGGTTCCGTGAAGGTCTGCTATGGCAGGATAAAGACTTTTAGTTATCCCCTCCACTAAAACAGGACTCTGTGCCACCAGCACGATAGCCTCCTTCAGATATCTGTAGCCCTTTGTATGAGCAGGAATTCCGAACTCACCCAAAGCAAATGTAGCCGCCTCATCGAAATCGCTGAGTGTGACAGAAGTAAGATTTTCATTCTCCTGCTCCATTATCATTCTTATCATGCTCACCGCCACAGCCTTACTGCTTTCCTCTCCCGTTTCCTCGGGAACCGTCACTGCTGAAATTATGCTTTCTGACATATAACCTCTCCTAAAATGTGATAAATATTAACATTTCGCTATTCACATATTATCACAGTTTTTCTATTAAATCAATACTTTTTCAACAAAAATGATAATTATTTTCACATTTTGACATAAAAACAACAGACTGTACGCCGTCAGCCTGTTATATAAGCACATCCTTAAGGGAGGTATCCCCCAGAAATGTGTCAAGATTATAAAGAAAAAGAATGTGAGAAAAAGTGTTTTCCTCGGTCAGCTCTGAAATTTTATCCTTTGTGTATCTCGGATCGACTACTACTATCTTAGCAAAAAAGGGCACAAACATAGAAAGCATACAGTTCGCGTAGGAGTCCTTTATTATCAGAAGGGTATCCTTACAGGCTGAGGTAGTATCGACGGTGATTTTCCCGTAGTTTCCGCCGGTGAAAACCTCGTACTTATTTTTCTGCTTAAGCTTTTCACCGTCAAAAAGAGTAGCACTTTTCTTTTCACCGTCATAGTCGGCCACATAGGTTACATTCTCACCCTGCGGTACGCAGATTTCTATTATGTCGCTCGACGAGGCTACGCCCGACTTCGAGCTGAGGGTACCCTGAAAGCTGTCCGTCACCGTAAGAAACTCAAGCTTTACTTCAGACGTGGATTTTTCCCACCTTTTCATAAGCTCACCGAAAGCGAGCTCCGCTCCCCTCGTGGTCCAGTGATGGTCGGTTCTGTAAAAGAGCTGCACCTCATCCTTTTTCGAGAGAAAGAGCTCAGAAAGGTTAATAAAGTCTATGCTTTCACTCTGCAGACAGTTTTCCGTGTCCTTTATAAGATAATTCTGATCGGGTAAGGAAAGCTTATCGGGAAGCTTTTCACTGTAAACATAGCTGCTGACAGGACTCATCATAAAGGTTATCCTCGAATCCTTATTTCTGTCGGCAAAGGCACTTATGCTTTCCATAATTCCTTCAGTTCTCTTTTCATCGTAAGGAGTAGGCACAGAGAAAAGATAGCCGTCTTTACCGATGTAGACTCCTCCTGTTCTTGTCTTGCCCACGGCACGGTCAAAAGCAGTTTTAAGTCCGATTATTCTGTCCCTGAAAACGAACTGATCCGTAAGATAGGCTTCGAAATCCTTCATAAATGTGCCTTCCTTCAAAGAACGAAGTGAAAGTGAAGGCATCGTCGCCAGAACCCTGTTTTCAGCCTCGGAAAAAGCTCTGTCCTCTGCCGTCAGCAGAGAAATTCCCCCTGCGAAAATAATCAGACAGAAGGCACCGATAAGAAGTGAAAATATCAGCTTTCCCTTCGGTTTTCCGATTATGTTTTCTGTGATGTTTTCTGTTTTGTTTAATTCGTTATTTTCCATTTAAAGCCTCTTAAAATCTGAAATAAAGGAAGGGGTTATAGGTTTCGCTGATCAGATAAATTATACAGATAATAAAAATCGCTGTGTAGCCCACACTCATTACCGCTATATTGAAGCGGAAGTTTCTGATTCTCGGAAGTGCGGCAAAGACACCCGTAGCGCAAAGAATCATAACTGCAAGCGAAAAGATGTTTTCCGAAAGAAGATACTCTGCCGCAGCATCGGTAAAACTGTTACCGTAAAGACCGAACATGCTCTTTAAATAGTTCACCGCAGCCGAAAGATTTTCGGCAGAGAAAAATACCCAGCCTATCATAACGATAACCATAGTAACCGTATATCTTATAAAAACGGGAAGCTTTTCTATAACACGGGCGAAGATATACTTTTCAGCGATAAGAAGAACTCCGTAAAAGGCGCCCCATGCTATGAAATTCCATGCCGCTCCGTGCCATAGTCCCGTAAGCGACCAGACCACGAGAATGTTAAAGACAGTTCTTGCCGTGCCCTTTCTGTTTCCGCCTAAGGAAATGTAAACATAATCCCTGAACCAGCTGCTAAGGCTTATGTGCCATCTTCTCCAGAAGTCGGTAATGCTCGTAGCCTTATAAGGGAAATTAAAGTTCTGCACGAAATCAAAGCCGAGCATTTTTCCCAGACCCACGGCCATATCCGAATAACCGCTGAAATCGAAATAAATCTGCAAGGTATAGCATACTATACCTATCCATGAGGTAAGCACGGAAAGAGATGCCGTCTCCATTCCGAGAATTTCCGTGTAAACAGCACCTACGGTATTGGCGAAGATAACCTTTTTACCCAGGCCCTTTATGAAAAACATAATGCCTGCGGCGAATTTTTCAGTAGTAACCTGCCTGTCCGTCAGCTGCTTTTCCACATCGTAATACTGAACGATGGGGCCTGCGATAAGCTGAGGAAACATAGAAATATATGTCGCAAAGGGAATAATGCTTTTCTGCGCCTTTACATCTCCACGGTAAACGTCGATAACATAGGAAAGCACCTGGAAGGTATAAAAGGACACACCTATAGGCAAGGGAATATCCCTTACGGGCAGGGACAGGGAAAAAAGGCTGTTTATACTCTCTACTGCAAAGCCGTAGTATTTAAAAAAGCCTAAAATAAATATATTGAATATTAATGCACCGATAAAGACAGCCTTCTTTTTCTTCGGCCTGCCTATGTACCTGTCGATATCGAGAGCCGCATTATAGTTATAAATAATACTGAGGAGCATTAAAATAATATACACAGGCTCTCCCCATGCATAGAATATAAGGCTCATTATAAGAAGAACTGTATTCTTTTTTACCGTCTCTTTATCCTTATCCTTAAAAAGCTTAAGGTTATATAAAGCGAGAGTAAAGGGTAAAAAGAAAAACAAAAAAGTGGCACTGCTGAATACCATTCTTACACCTCTGACGAATTTCTGAAGGAAGATTTACTCTTCCACACACTTTAAAAATGCCTCAAGACCTGCCGCAGCATCGTCATGGACAATATATATTATTGCTCCCCTGTCAGCTTCTATGACTCTTTTTTCCAGAAGAGCCGAGGCTACGGGATCATAATCCTTATAGGTATTATATTTCTCCTGAGCTTTCTTACCGATAAGCTCCGCCGCACTGTCGAGGTCGCTTTTTTCCTCGGCACGGATGACCAGAATTTCACGGACATCCATTACATCCTCACTGCCGTAGTATGCAAAGGATGAAAACTGTGTCCCATCCAGACCGAACTGTGAAAAAAGTCTTTCACCATCGAATTTCTGAAGTCCTTCGGTGCTTATCTGTGCCGTGACAGCTTCGACTATTTCATCGGCAGTTTTCACTGTATCCTCCTTACCGAAAAATGAAACACCGATAAAAAGCACCAATATGAAAGCGCATATTAACTGTACTGCACCTGCCTTGCTCATCAGACTATCTCCATTTCTTCGATAAGATATTTAAGCCAGTAATCCCTGTAGAAAAACTCGGGAAGATGTATACCGTCTCTGCCGTAGCAGTAGTCGATTTCCTTGAACAGAGGATTATTATTAAGATAATCCACATCCAGCTCCTTGCACATCTGCTTCATAGCCTTATTGTAGACCTTGATTCTGCCGAAAAGCTTGTCCTTGGCTATCTTTCTGTCCACAGGGAAAATGGAAGAGACGATAATGCGGGTTTCGGGAAGCTTCTTCTTTATTTTCTTGATGTACTTACTGTACATTTTCACATATCCGTCAAGTGCCTCATCAGTGCGGCCGAGAGCATTGAGTCCGTAGTGAAGCACGATAACCTCAGGCTCTTTTTTTATCACCTTTTTATAATTATCCTCCAGATGATAGAGAGAAGCACTTACCTTACTGTAAATCTTCTTTTCATTAAGGATACCGTAGGATTCGAGACCGTTTATAAGCGAGTCACCCATAAAATAAACATTTTTAAGCACCTTTTTGTAGGTGGTTTTTCCTTTGTCGAGCTTATAGAGAATTTCTGCTACACGCTCGGAATTGCTTTTCGGAATGTAGCTTCTTATTTCCTCAGCCTCTTTGACCAGCTCTTCCGCCCGGCTGACATCGGCCTTATCCATTTTTTCTATATAGGAAACGCCCTGAGACGTATCTGCCTGTTCAGTGTAATTTTCACTTATAACAGCGTAAAAATTATTAACAGGATATACCGCCAGAAGCACGCATACCATCAATAATATTATCGTTTTTTTCAATCCGTTCACCTTTATTTTTCAAAATAAGACATAATACTTCATTATACCTTTATAGTTTACATCTTTTGTACTTTTAAATCAATAGAAAATAGTCTTTATAAATGAAATATTTTGTAAACAAAACCGGTAAAAAATTGGATATATTTTCAGGGAGAGCAGCATTAAAACCGCCCTCCCCGTCTTTTATCATTCCGGATACCTGATTTCCACTTTACCTGTAAGAGTTTCTCCTGTTTTCGCGTAGGGACTTACAGCTGTTATCTTAACACTGTATTCGCCCTCCTCCTGCTCACCTGCATTAACGAGAATACCGTCGTCAATGGCTTTTACATATTCGGAAATAACCGAAGAGCAGAAAACTGTCTTGCCCTTACTGTTCTTTACTGTGATATTATAGCTGACCGCATCGTAATATCCCTTGGCATCGGGGAAGGTGATGAAAAGCTCCCCGTGAGAGCTGCAGCTTCCTTCTATTTCTCCCTCTGCGAAAACAGGCTTCGTGTCGAGAGATTTAAGATTACCCCAGGTATAATACTTTTCACCGATAGGAAGATAATAATCATTTTCGGGATAGAACATATCGTTGAAGGCATCGAAAACTCTGATTCTGATGTTTCCCTCAGCATCGACCTCGACTATGTCATAGCTCGAAGAGGGCACCTTCGTACCTGCGTTACCGTCGATATAGTTCACATTACCCTCGAGCCCCGTGACAGCACCTGTACCTATAGCTGTGAACCTGCTCTGATTAATGGAGCGCGGGTCCGAAGGACAGTAATGAGAATGTCCCGAGAAATTGACTACCTGAGGATAATTCATCAGAGCGAGACTTATCTTCGGCTCACTCCAGTTTATACTGCCGTAAACGGTAAGAGTAGGATGGGGATGCTGATAAACGAAAATCGGCTTGTCACCCGTATCAGCCACAGCCTTATCGAGCTCAGCTTTAAGCCATTCGATTTTTTCATCACTGTAGTTTTCATCCTTATCCGAGTAGGAAAGTCCGATAAAATGGTATCCGTTTATAACCTCGTGGGTGTCAAATTCGTCGCTGACATACTTACTGTAGTTATCGAAGGCGTTTATACCCTCGGTTTCTCTTTCCTCGATGAATTCGTGATTACCCATACAGACTAAATGCTTCGTGTCTCCCTTCAGCTCCTCGGAGACGATTTTACTGTACATCTGATATTCTTTTTCTCTGCCCCAGCCGGTGAAATCTCCGCAGATCATAACTGCATCAAGGCTTTTATAAACAGGACTTTCCTTACTGTATTCGTAGCTCTGAGCAAAGAACTCACGGAACTCCTTAGCGTTCACATCATCCTCGTCACCGCTTAAATGCACATCGCTGCACACGGCAAAGCGTAAAACCGGCTCAAAGTCCTCAGGTGTCTCGGGAGGTGTCTTGCCTGTACCGGTGCCTACAGAAAGCACTCCGAAAAATGCAGTAAAAAGCATAGTCATAAATTTAGCGAAAAAATTCGCACCGAACATTTTAATCATATTTAACACTCCTTTTCTTAATATCAGCCCTTCAGCCTTAAGCCCTTGGGATAGTGGTTTTTTCCTCTGCCGGAAACTACCTTAATGCCACCGACAGCACAGCCGTTTACATTAACTACTGCCCAGCCGTTTTCCGTATCGGCAGCGATTTCCTCTCCGTGAAGATACTTCTTAAGCTCGGGTGAATCCGCTTCGAGCTCGATTTTTCTTCTGAAATCCTTTCCCATAGCCATAAAGAACTGATGGTGAGGCTGAATATAGTTTTTCTTTATCTCGCCTACCGTCACACCGCAAGAAAAGTATGCATCGGGTACCGTAAAATCGGATGTGAAGTAATTAACCCTGTCGCCGTTTATGATAACATTATTTTTATCGTACACAGTGAGAACCGAATCGAGAAACTCCGTTACTGCAGGGTTATCCTTTGCCTTTCCCTTTTTCGTATCGGATTTTTCCGCGGTAGGCTCTGCAGTGCTTTTAAGAACTGCCATAAACTGACCCTCGCCCTTGTTTTTATGAGGATAAAACCTACGGCAGAAGCGAATATTTTCCGTTTCGCAGCCGTCAAAGCTTATTCCGTCACAGGTATTTTTCTTCACTCTCTCCGTAGACTCACAGAGCTCAAACTCGGGATATTTCTTCAGAAAGGAATCGATAACCATTTCATTCTCTTCCTGTGAAAATGTGCAGGTCGCATAGATTATATATCCTCCGTCCTTAAGAAGGCAGACCGCATTATCGAGAATCCCCGACTGTCTTTCGGCACAGAGACGGACGTTTTCCTCGCTCCATTCGCTTACGGCAGCTTCCTCCTTACGGAACATTCCCTCTCCGCTGCAGGGAGCATCCACCATAATAAGGTCGAAAGCCTTATGAAAAAAACGAGTCAGTCTTCCCGTATCGGCACAGGTAGTGATAACATTTCTCAGACCGAGTCTCTCTATGTTTCCCGTAAGGATCTTACAGCGTGAGGGTATTATCTCATTCGAGACAAGAACGCCCTTTTCACCGAGCTTATTTTTCAGCTGTGTGCTTTTACCGCCCGGTGCGGCACACATATCGAGTATCGCCCAGTCAGGCTGAACCTCCACACATTCGGCAGGTGCCATAGCTCCCGGCTCCTGAACATAAATCATACCCGCATGATGAAAGGGATGGTTACCTATCTTGTCGCAGATGAAATAAAAGCCGTTATCACAGTAGGGTATTTTTTCGTGAGGAAAGTCGCAGATTTTTTCGAAATCCTCCACGCTGATTTTATCCGTATTTACTCTCAAGGCTCTTACGGGAGCTTCACCGAGGGACTTTTCGTAAGCCTCATACTCCTCACCGAGAAGCCTTTTCATTCTCTCTTTATATTTTTCGGGTAAATTAATCATTATCGTCACCGCTTAAATTCATTTCTGTATAAAGCATACACATTCCCACTGCAGTAATAGCCGCTGTTTCTGTCCGCAGTATACGGCTTCCGAGTGAAATAACCTTACCGCCTGCGGATAATGCCTTTTCTATCTCCGAGTCCTCGAAGCCGCCCTCGGGGCCGATGAGAATACCTACCGAGGAGCCTTTTTTCATAAGAGCAAGAGCTTCTTTGGTGTCTTCCATACCCCTTTTACTCTCATAAGGAACGAGAAGAAGGTCGAGCTCAGCTGCAGTTTTCAGAGCCTCACCGTAAGAAACAGGCACTGCGATTTCGGGTATGAGGGTTCTTTTGCTCTGTTTAGCGGCACTTTCGGCTATAGCCTGCCAGCGTGCGGTTTTAGAAACCTTCTTCTTTCCGTCGAGCTTTACCACACAGCGGTTCATTTCCACGGGTATTATCTTATGTACGCCCAATTCCACGGCCTTCTGTATGATAAGCTCCATTTTATCGCCCTTAGGAAGTCCCTGGAAAAGATAAATCTTCGACGGTAATTCCGTATTCTGAAAATCCTCTTCGATTATCTGAGCTACAGCGAAATCATTTTCACACTCTGTGAGAGAGCAGAGATGGCTTTTACCCTCACAGGAAACTAAAAATGTGTCGCCCCTTTTCATACGCAGGACATTTTTTATATGATTACAGTCAGAGCCTGTCAGATGAAAGAAGCTGCCCTGTCTGTTTTCTTCTTTGGCAAAAAAATTGAACATATATTCACCTCATTTTCTTGATTATACCAAATTCTGCTCTCTTTGGCAATACAAATAATGATGAGATTTTTCCTTAAATATCTTTACAAGTCAAGTTTTTTTATGGTAAACTTTAGAAAATATTACTTTAATATTTTTAATAATAAAATACAGGAGAAAATCTGATGAAAGCGAAAATCACAGTGGCACCCGAGTTTAAAATCGGAGAAATCGACAGAAGAATTTACGGCTCCTTTATCGAGCATTTAGGCAGAGCTGTTTACGGCGGTATTTACGAACCGGGCCACCCCACAGCCGATGATGACGGCTTCCGTAAAGACGTCATCGATATGATAAACGAGCTGAATGTACCCATCGTCCGCTATCCGGGCGGAAACTTCGTTTCAGGCTATAACTGGGAGGACGGTGTAGGTCCCGTAGAAAAAAGACCTGCAAGGCTTGAGCTTGCCTGGGGTGTTACGGAGCCTAATAAGTTCGGCACTGACGAATTTATGAAATGGTGTAAAAAAGCAGGCACGTCACCGATGATGGCGGTAAATCTCGGTACGAGAGGTCCCGATGAAGCGAGAGCCCTAGTCGAATACTGTAATCACAAAAGCGGCTCTAAATATGCTGATATGAGAATAAATAACGGCTATAAGGAGCCCTGGGGAGTAAAGCTCTGGTGTCTCGGAAACGAAATGGACGGTCCCTGGCAGATGGGTGCCAAGACAGCACAGGAATACGGCAGAACCGCCAACGAAGCAGCCAAGCTTATGAAATGGGTAGACTCCTCCATAGAGACCGTTCTCTGCGGCTCCTCGAGCAGATATATGAACACCTTCGGCGACTGGGAGCAGAAAACACTTGAGCTTGCTTACGATAATGTGGATTATGTTTCTCTTCATCAGTATTACGATAACCATAAGGGCGACACTGCCTCCTTCCTTGCCAAGAGCCTCGAGCTCGACGAATTTATTTACAGCGTTATCTGCATCTGCGACTTCGTCAAGGCAAAGAGGAGATCAAAGAAAAAGATAAACCTTTCCTTCGACGAATGGAATGTCTGGTATCATTCAAACGGCGCACCTGTCGAAAGATGGTCTACAGCACCGAATCAGTTAGAGGATATTTATAACTTCGAGGATGCACTCGTAGTCGCCTGTATGCTTATTACTCTTATGCGCCATGCAGACAGAGTGAAAATAGCCTGTCTCGCCCAGCTGGTAAATGTTATCGCCCCCATCTTTACGAAAACAGGCGGCGGTGCCTTCCGTCAGACTATTTTCTATCCCTTTAAGGAGATGTCCATGCACTGCACAGGCTCGGCTCTCAGACCTATCATCACCTGCGATAAATACGACTGCAAGGATTACACCGATGTTCCTTATCTCGAGGCTGTGGCCTCCTATGACGAGGAAAAAGGCGAGGTGGCTCTTTTCTGTGTGAACCGCTCTCTCGATGAAAATATGGAGCTTGACATTTCTCTGCTCGACTTTGAGGGCTACAGGCCTTATGCCTTCGACTCCATGGACGGCTATAATGTACTCGACGAAAACACCTTTGATAATGAAAAGGTAAGAATGCACTCCAATGCTCTTCCCACCCTCGACGGCAGGAATGCGGTAGCAGTGCTGAAGCCTCTTTCCTTTAATGTTATCAGATTCAAGAAAGCGTAAAAACAAGAAAAACCATTGTATCAGTATTCAAAGCGATACAATGGTTTTATTATGTTCAACTGTTTTTAGGTGCTGTTTAAATTATTTCTTAAATACGCTGATAATCATTTTAACAAAATCTATAAGCGAATTAATAAATCTGATAAAGAAGTTTTCATTTTCTTCTTCATCGGGTGTTACGGGAGTCTCTTGCTGTACATTTTCTTCGACTATGATGTAAACGCTGAAATGGTCTGTGTCAAAAACCATATGACTACCCTGACGGTATGCATTCATATCAGTAAGTGTACCGTCACTGTTTACACGGTAAACCTTATAGTCGCCGTCTTTTTCCCAGTCAAGAGGAAGCTTTACCTTTACGGTGCCGTCAGGCTGAACATGCACACCGTCTTTATTCTTAAGATTAATGTCAAAGGCTTTATGAATTATAAAGCTACCTTCAACTGTATCCGAAACTATGTTTTCGACAAGAATATAATCACTGCTGTTCTTTTCTATTTCATCTACTTCAACATCAGTATCGGAATTTTCGGGAACTATTACTTCTACATTCTCATCAGTTGCAGTCTCAAGCTTTTCAGTTTCAAGCTCATCACAGTGGATACACTTACGTGTACGGATCATTTTATCGTAATCGTAAACCCATTCACCTTCATAGAAGTGTACGAGAACAGGTTTGATACCGTTTGCTTCGCAGTATGCTTCTGTCGTAGAGCCTTCGTGACAGTAGACGGTACCTACAGGAACAGGTTCGTCGAAAACTTCCGCATTGTTATATTTTTCAACATAATCATTAATTATTTCATGATTTTCCTTAATTATCGGTGCAGTCCATACGTACCAGAACATCTCTGTTATTTCTTCACGTGACATTCCGGGCCAAGTCAGTTCAGCCAAACCAAAGGCCAAATCTCCGATTTCAGCATCCATACTTTTAACAGTAAATTCTTCGATATAATGAGACATATAGAAAGCCAATGTATCTATTTTCTTAACTCCGGCAGGAATAGTTACACTGTCGAGACTCACGCATGCTTCGAAAGCCTCCGGTCCTATATTAATTACACTATCAGGAACAGTTACTTCTTTTAACTTTGAACACAGAGCAAAAGTACCGTCTTCTATGGTTTCCATACCGCTACCGATAGTTACACTCTCAATACCGGAGTATACAAAAACACCAAATCCCAGATCGGTTACGCTATCAGGGATGGTCACATGCTTAAGTGCCGCACAGCCATAAAAAGCCTCGTCACCTATATAGGTTACGCCATCAGGAATAACTATTTCTGTTAAATAGTCACATTCGTCAAAAGCATGAGCACCGATAGACGTTACGCCATTTTCGATAACGAGTTTCTCAGGATAGAGACTCCAGAATGAAAAACTGCTTGACTCCCAATCCCACATATCACCTTCGCCGCTGATAACGAGCTCACCTGTGGCTTCATTAAAATTCCAGTAGACATTATCGCCGCACTGGCCTGTGGTTTCAGCTGCACTTACTCCGAAGCACATCACTGCTGTCAGCATAACGACTGCCGACAGAAACAAAACTAATTTTCTAACTTGATTTTTCATATTATATCCTCCCTTTATTTGGTAATTTCAAGTATAACAAAACAAAAATAACTTGTCAAGTTCAAGTATGCAAAAATAAATATAACTTATTAAGTTACAAATATAACTTTTAAAGTTGTCGCAGATTTGTTTTTTCAAAGGTATACTATTATAGGGTGATAAAATGAAAAATGACCACAAATCCTTCTATAAGCAATTAGGGCTAAATATAGCCTTTTACCGTAAATCCTGCAATTTATCTCAATGCCAGCTGGCAGAAAAAATCAATATAAGCCGTACTCATATGAGCCGAATCGAAACAAGTGAATGTGCCGTTTCCCTCGATGTTATTTTCGATATATGTCAGGCACTTGAAATAACACCTAAAGAATTATTTGATTTCAGACAGTAAAACAGACACCTCGTGAAGTGTCTGTTTTTTTTACTGATTAATATGCGATAAAAAGCTCTTTTCTTGCCTTATTTCCACTGAATGTCCCATACCTCATCCACGTAGCCTTCCATACTGCCGCTGCCGCTGATGCCGATGGCGTTACCTTCACCGACTCCCTTCATTTCGAGTCTTTCACGGTACTGAATTGTCTTGCCCGATGCATCAACGAGTACGCTTACGGTAGCACCGGGATATTCGAAATCAACCTTGGTAAGCTCACCGACAGGAAGCTCGAAGGTGGAAAAATCGAGTGTATCACAGGCGGCGTTATGATGGGGCGGACGGGGATTTTCCAGAGTGCTGGTTTCGGGTACTACCTTAATGGTGTAAAGAGTGCCCTTATCGGTTTTCTCCGCTTTAGCCTCTGCCACACCCTCTACGGTAAGCGTAAAGGGTTTATCCGTGGGAGGAATCTCGTGGTTTATAACCGTCTCCTCACCCTTCTTTTCAGGGTTGGGACCTTTACCGTTTGTGATGTCGTATTCGATTATCTCTTCACCCTCGAAGAAATCAATAACCGTGTTTATGGGCCCTGTGAGAACAGGCACGGAGCATTCGAGAAGATCGATGCTGATAACCTGCTTTTTCACGGCAGTAAAGGATGCGGTCTCGCTCTTGATAGAATTGATGCCCTTATTTATTTCTGCCAGAATCTCAGCCACAGACGGTTCTGTATTTACCGTGGTAGGTGCCGTAGTCTGTACTGAGGATGTGTTCTGCGTGGGCGCCGCGGTCTGAATCGGTGCTGTAGTCTGAACTGCCGACGTGGACGGAACGGTGGCGCCCTGTGTAGGTGCAGCCGTAACAGGTGCCACGGTAGTAACAGCCGTAGGTGCCGTAGTAGTCGGATCAGCAGAAACCGGCTTATCGCTTAAGCTGTTTTTAATAGAGAAGATAAAAGCAACTACAACTGCTACAAGAACAATTATAAGTAAAATGCCTTTTTTATCTGATAAAGCCTC
This sequence comes from Acutalibacteraceae bacterium, assembly GCA_045604465.1. Lineage (GTDB taxonomy): Bacteria > Bacillota > Clostridia > Oscillospirales > Acutalibacteraceae > UBA6857. The sequence continues at coordinate 15,548 of JAZUOC010000047.1, read as the reverse complement.
CGTACTTTCCTCCAGTGATACTTCCTCGTCTGTCGGATATTCATTAAAATTATTCATAGTTAGTTCCTCCTGTTTCAAATTACCTCGATTATATTATATCAACCTGTAATAACTTTTTCAAGAAAAATAAAAAATAAATTCCGCCTGCCGACAGATAATCTGTAAACGGCAGTCGGATTATGTTTAAGCAAGAAAAACGGAGAAGAAAATCTTCTCCGTCCGCTTTTATATTTATGCTACTGTTTCGGAGATAAAATCGTAATCTCCCTCTAAGGATGCACAGGAAACATAATTTACTCTGTCATCAGCATTCTTAAGCTTTTTCTTTTCGATAATTTTAGTTACTGCCACATAAATACCTGCAACAGCAGCGGCTACAGCAACGATAACAGCAACAACCTTAAGTACTTTTTTGAAAGTTTCCATCTTTATTCCTCCAAATAATTATTACTCATAAAGTATACCACTTATTGTCATTAAAGTCAACCGATTTATTTATTTTAATAGCTGAAAGTGTAATTGCTTACAAAATCACCGTGAACGATAACCTCCACATCGATTATAAAATTGACGTTGGCTACTGCTCTTTCCACCTTAAGATAATGAACCATAGCTGTTATTCTGCCGTCCTTATCGAAGGTAGCCTCGATTTTAGTGTCCGTATAGCTCATATCGAGAGATTTAACGGTGAGTCCTCTCGGAATATACGGTGCAATATCAACAACCTCAACCATAGTGGAATGGTTTTTCGCGGGAGTAGTGTAGGTCTGAGTCTCGGGTGCCAGAATAAGGGTGATCTTATATCCTCCGTCAGCAGTAGCTGCAGCCACTGCCGAGGTTACGGCACTCTCCTCCACGGCTGCACTCACATTAAGCGGTGCTATGGCCTGATTAGGAGTCAGACCTGTTTCCGAATCTGTTCCCCCTACGAAGTTATATGTGATAGGCTTTTTCTGAACCTGCTGCATGAGACTTTCCGCCATAGATTTGGCGATGGTCTCTGCAGGCATTTTATCGATCGTCAGATCAAGCTTATCATCCTTATAAAGAGAAAAATCCGTCGATGCCTTTAATTTGTTTACACCGTTTACATAGGTGTTTATTATCGCAGCTTTACCGCTCGGCACATTTGATTTCGGCTTCGTGGTTTTCTGAGTATTTTTCTGAGTGGAATTATTTTTATTAACCTGATCTATAACCTGTGAAATCTTTATGGATTCCTGTTCCTCCACATACCATTCCGGATCCTCTACGGACACATCGGCCATAACGATGTTACCGCCCACGGGCAGTCTCGTAGTCGAAGGTGCCTCCGTAGTAGTGGGAGCCGTGGTCGAAGGCACCGTAGGAAGGGTAGTGACAGGAGCCGTGGTCTGTGCATCAAGCATCCTTTTTCCCATCGTAACCGAAAGGAAGGTGCTAAGACAGAACACCCATACACCTACGACAGTAATCACGGCAAGCTGAATGATTTTCTTCTGATTCATATCTGTTCTTCCTGACAAGTCAAGGGATACATAAAGTATCCCCTGAAGCTTATTTTAAATTATTTTGTTCTGGTGAATACAGCTTTATTCTTCTGTGAGCCTGACATTTCGACACCGATTTCAAGCTTAACCTTTGTCATGCTTCCGAAAATGCCCGAAGCTGAACCGTCGTCATCCATATCGGAAAGGTCGAGCTCTGTAATGACGTTCATAGTCATGGAATAAGGCATATCCACCTCATAGCTTACTAATCTGCATTCCTCATCAACTACGGCGATGATCTTTGTCTTACCCATATCAGCCTTGATGATGCTTTCGCCGCCTTCCATACCGAGGTCAATAGCTGTACCGTTTACGGAATTTACGAGACCGTTATGATAAGAAGCTACTATGTTCTTTTCTGAATCTGTCTTTTCTGCTTTAAGCACAGCTTCGATTCTGTAGCCTTCGGAAACACGGGTGGTCTTTACTGACTCGAAGCCGTTCTTCCATGCCGAAGCATTGGTAATATTGTAAATATAAGCATCTGAATCGCCGTTTGAGGGCTGAATAGCATTATTAAGGGTAATGTTTGAATACTTACCTGTATTCAGATTCTTTAAAGTACCCTGAGGTGTACTGTTCTTATTGAAGTTAGCCTCTGTTTTTTCCTTTATGTTCGTGGTACTGCTTTCGGTACCGTCACCCATAATACCGAAGAGAGCTTCTACTGCCTTTTCATCGTAGCATTCGATGTAGCCGCCAGCAATCTTATGGTTTGTACCCTCGAGCATATCACCGAAGATAGACTTGAAGAGAGCTGTAACGGTGGGCTCGACGAGAAAACCGAGATCCATAACGCCGAACTTCATCTCACTGATGGTGCTGTTCATTTCAGCTGTGTTATTGATTTTAACAGTGTGTGAGTAGTCGTATTTGGATCTGTTGATACCTTCGGCAAGATAAGCCAGCTGGCTGTTTACGGATGCATCGGAGGTGTCCGCAAGATTAAGCTCGGGAGTTTCTACAGCGAACTTGACTACTGATGAACCCTTATCTGTGTAAATCTCGAAGCGGTGTAAGAGACCGGGAGCGAGGAAGTATTCAGCTGTCGTTCCGTTGTAATTCTTGGTCTCCTTGTAGTTCTTATCGCTTGATCTTGTAACAGTGTACTTGGCAGCACCTGAAACTGCAGGCCATTTGATCATAACCTTACAGCCGTCCTGTGTGAGTGTGTAGCCGGATTTAGTGAAGTTTACGGTATCTGAAGTGTAGATTACGTTCTGATCCTCGTCATAAGCCACTACCTTGAAAAGGTCGATGTTCTTGTTGCTCTGAACTCTTGCATAAGTATCGTAGCCGTAGTAGTCCTCGAGCCATCTGTCGTTTTCATAGTCATAATACTTTACTTCATATGTGTCTGCACCGCTGATGGTATTCCATTCGAGAATATCATTTGCATCGTCTATTTTTGTAAAGAATTCACTTACTGTAACAGCGGTTGTAACATCGGAGAAGGCACCTGTCTGCTTCTCGTTACCGTTATAGTTATAAGCACATACTCTGAATACATAGGACTTACCCTTTACGAGGTTTTCTGCGAAGTATTCCGCTTCCTCAGTGAATGCACAGGGCATCCATGAAGCATTGCTTACATTTTCTTTATACTGTACCTCGTAGCCTGAAGCACCGTTCACTGCTGTCCATTTTACGAGAGCCTTGTCAGCTGTGCTCTCGACAGTTACACCCGTAACCTTGCCGGGAGTTGTGATGAACTCTACAGTTCCGGAAAGAGGACCGTCTACGCTGCCGTCGAAGCCCATTACGCAAACCTTATAAGCAGTTATAGGATCGAGAGTAAGAGTAGCTGATGTGGCAGTTACCTCTGCTACGGAAACATTATTACAGAATACACGGTAAGACTTTGCGCCTCTGGCGGCATTCCATGTAAGCTTAGCGGATTCGCCTGTGATATTGCTTACCTTAAGATTTGTGACTGCGCCGATGGGAGTTTTTACGGCAACTGCATCGGAATAAGCACCGTTCTGGTTTTTGCCGCCGCTCTGATTAACTGCACTTACCCTGAAGGTATAGGCGGTATTTGCATCGAGATTTTTAACTGTAGCACTTACAGCTGAGGAAGAAACTGATGTCCAGCTCTTGCCGTCCTTGCTGTACTGAATCTGATAGCTCTTTGCGCCTGCCACTGCAGTCCATGAAAGTACCACGGATGAATCGGTTACGGTACCTGCAGTGAGGCCTGTCACCTTAGCACATGCGGATGTGAAGGAAACTGCCGATGTTGCCTTACCTGAAACGGAGCCGTTATAGGGAACCACAGTAATGCTGTATGCTTTTGCAGGACTTACGCTTATGGTTGCTGTTGTTGTCTTGACATCAGCGAGCTTTGTACTGCCGTTGAATACGCGGTAGCCTGCCGCACCGCCTGCTGCCTTCCAGGTAATTTTGGCTGAAGAAGCAGTTACGGCTGAAACAGTAACACCGCTAACGTTACCGATGCTTGTTTTTGCATTTACGGTTACCCAGCTGTTATAGAAGGTCTTACTGCCGGACTTCTGATATGCTCTGACACGGATCTGCTGATTAGTGAAGGCTGAAAGTCCGCTTACCTTATACTGTGTCACACTGTTTTTAACAGCAGTGTTTACGTCAACCCACTTGCCTGCCTGAAGCTTCTGAATCTGATAACCGGATACACCGCTTACCTTTGCCCAGCCTACAGTTACGGAAGTATCGGCTACGCTTTTTACCGAAACAGTACCCATGGGTTTAACTGCTGTGGTAACATTTACTGTAGTGTAAGAGCCGTAATAGGTCTTTGCGCTTCCGTCTACATAACCTCTGATACGGATGTAGGTCTTAGCGCCTGCGGAAAGCTTTTTAAGTGTGTAGGATACAGTCTTTGCCTTTTTAACCTTTACGGTTTTAGTAGTCTTTTTAGAGAATTTCTTCGAAGTGGAATACTGAATCTCGTATCCTGTCACTTTATTAGCCTTATCCCATGTCAGCTTGGCAGAATCGAGACCTGCGGAAACAGCCTTTACGCCTGTGATCTTCTGTACGCCTGTCTTAGCCTTAAGTGTAACATAAGAGCCCTTTTTCTTGCCGTTTACGGCACGGATACGGAACTGATAGGTAGTACCGTTCTTAAGCTTTTTAACTGTATAGGATGTGGTTTTCTGTTTTTTGATGGTTGTCACAGTTTTCCATTTTTTGCCTGACTTCTGCTGGATTTCATAGCCCTTTGCACCGGAAGTCTTGTCCCATTTGAGAGTTATCTCCAAGGGAGCGACCTCAGCTCTGAAGTTAGACACCTTTTTTACCGATGCAGCTGAAGCTGTAGCTACAGTAGCAGTAATAAGGCATACACTGAAAATGAATGTAACTATGGCTGCCAATACTTTTTTCATAGTCTTTTCCTCCGTTTGTGTAGTTTATAATTATTTGCCCTGCAAATTATTACTGAATGAAATAGTCCTGTGAAATCATATAAGAGATTTCATATTTTTCACCGTCGAGAATGAACGCGAGTCTTACAGGCACGCTGACCTGAAGATAGCTGAGCTTTCCTTCGACGACCTTGGCATCGATTTCCGCTTCGCCCGTTTCGTAAGAGCTCAGTACCATGCCGGGAAAAGCCGCCTTAAGCTTCTCTGTATCAGTCACGGCAGCAAGCTTGTCCGCTGCATCTGCCGAAACGTCAAAGGAAACCGTGTAGCCGTAGCCGTTCTGCCCGAAGACTACGGTATCCTTCACCGTATCGGAATAAATAAAGGTACTGTCCTCACCGAAGGGATAAATCAGTTCGTTTACCGTAACCGTTTCTCCGTCCTTTTCGGTCAAACCGTTTTCGACAGTATACATAGCGATTTCTTTATGCGAGAGATACTCAAGCACGCTCTGAACCGTCTCGCCCTCATAAGAAAAGTCACTTACGGTAAATCTCGTCACGAGTCCGAAGGACGTGTCGGTTTTTTTAGTTGAAACCAGAGCACCGATGAAGCCCTCGACCGCATCGGGAGCAGTATCGGGAATATAGTCTGTAGTAAAGATAAAGGTTTCGCTGAAGAAGCCTTCCGTTCTGTTTTCACCGCTGAAGGTCTTTATTCTGAAGCGGTAGTCACTACCTGACTCAAGTCCCGTAACCTCAACGGAAAGTCCGTCCGTACTTTCGAAAAGAACATAATCCTTTTCAGTTTTACTGTAGATGTAAAGATTATATCCCTCTGCGCCGTCGACCGCATCCCACGAAAGAGTCATCGAGTCAGGATAGATAAGCTCGTCCGCTGCCCTGATCTCACTTACTCTGCCGGGAAGAGTTTTACCGGTCACAACCGACGAATATAAAGCGCTGTCCGTGCTGCTGTAGTAATTTCTCGTGTAAGCCTTTACTGCGAAGGAATATTCCTTACCCGCACCGAGACCCTTCATTTCGGCTGAAGTCACGGAAGAAGCCCATCTGTATGTATATGTCTTCGTCTGAGAATCGTAAAGATAAATTCTGTAGCCCGAAGCATCCTTCACACTATTCCAGGAAAGTGACACCGAGCTGTCGGTGACTGCCGTTACCTTAAGTCCCGTCACCTGAGACGGTGCTTTGGGTACAGGTGAAACAGCTTTTTCGTTATTTTTAGCATTTACCGTAACGGTACAGACTGCCTTTTTACCGCTTCCGTCCTTCGCCTTACAGGTAATTACAGCTTCTCCGCTGCCTACGGCCTTGATGACACCCTTACTGCTGACAGTGGCTACCTTTTTATTACTCGAGGAAAAAGAAACCTTACTGTTATAGAGCTTTTTGGGCTTTTTCGTAACTGTAAGCTTATACGTGTCATCCTCTTCGAGAATCACGCTGTCGGCATCGAGCTCAAGAGAGGTCATATAACGATAACCGAGGGTTACATTATCCAGCTTTTTGACGTACTTTTCTGCCTTGGAGCCTTTTACCACGTAAGCGGTAAGCTTATCGCAGCCCTCGAAAACATCCTTGCCGAGCTTGGTTACACTTTTAGGAATTACCACTGTTTCGAGATTTGTGCAGTACCAGAATGCAGCAGAAGAAATACGTGTAACCTTCGAGGGAATGACTATCTTCTTAAGAGACGTACATTCATTGAACGCCGCCTCGCCGATTTTCGTCACAGTCTTAGGCAATTCTACGCTCTTAAGCTTCTTTTTACCCGAAAACGCCCATTCTCCGATGGCGGTAACCTTGTACTTGCCTACCTTTGAGGGAACCTTGATTTCCTTCGCATTACTTTTACACTCAATAAGTGTGGCTGTTTTTTTACTTACTTCATAAACCAGTTTATTTTTAGTAACCGTTTTGGCGCTTACCGAAAAGACCGTCATAACAGTTAGTAATAACACCGTAAAGGCAAACAGAAGTGATTTTTTAGTTTTGCGGTTCATTACACACTCCTCCATTTTATATGTAGAACCATTCTACCACAGAATAATAAAAATTACAATAACAACTACACTATTTTTTCTCAAAACAGGCAAAGTTAATTTTATATTAATATGACATTACGAATAAGGACGATATTAACTCTCAAAGAGCCTGTAAAAAATATATACCGCTTATGTGTAAGAAAAATGTAAAAAGCTGTTTTTAAAAAAATCCATTGTACAATCCGTAAGATACGGACTTCTACAATGGATTTTATTAGTCAGTTCACTCTCAGAAAGCTCATACCATCTACGGTAACACCGTTCACGGTAACAGATTCCGTATTATAATTCACATAAACACCGGTGCTGTTATCGTAGCAGGTGTAGTAAACATTCTTTTTAACTCTGTAATGGTCAGTGATTCTCGCATCACGCAGATCCTTAAAGACCGCCGCCGCTCTTTCATACTGACTCTGAGCCTCGGTGATGGAGTTAAGATAATTCAGCTTATCGGGCTTTCCCTCTGCAGACATATCGGCGGCATACCATTCATAATAAGGAAGAGCACCGTATTCGATACATTTAAGAAAAGTCTTTTCACTGTTACTGCTTTTATTGACAGGCTCACAGGAATACTCCGTCAGTCCGTGTAAAACAGCCTGAATAAAGGGTACTCTCGTACATAAGTCTCTCTTCTGCAGACTACCCGAAAGTGGAAGCTCCACTATCATATCGGCATATTTTACACTGTAGATATTACCCGTACCGACCATCAGACTTCCCGAAGCGGAAACGGAAGCGGTCTGCTTCGAGATAATTTCGGCTGCTTCATTTTTCATACAGAAGCTGTCCGAAGAATAATCTGCATAAAGACGGACCGAGGCATCGTTTATGCATACTCCCTGAACATTCCCCTCCCTCAGAAGAGAAAGAAGAGCGTTCGTGCTTTCGTCCGTTCTGTCCGCCGAAAGGTATACCTTGTTATTATCCGTAAACTTTTCACCGTCGAGACTTATCGCCGCAGAAGATAAGGATTTCTCCGAAGAGGAAGTAACCAGCGAAGCATCCGTGTAGAAGGTAAGCTCTTCTCCGTTACCGTAGGAAAGAAGCTTTTCCAGCTCCTTTTTACTGCCGGGAGCTTTAGAATATTCTGCACAGACTGATTTTTCATCCGAAAGAACACCCTTGAGCCGTATATTTACATTTCCGATACCCTTGGCTTTAAGAGAATCCAGAATCTCCTGTGCCTGCGAATAGGTGGTAAGTGTCTGCGAAAGCTTACGCCCCTTGGAATCAGTTACGTTATTCTGAAAAACCAGGCTGAGATTAAAGGGGTATTCGCCTTCACTCTGCTGTGCCTCGGAAAGCAGATAACCGTTTCGTATAAGAAGCTCACGCACGGCACCTGCCATACCGATATAGTCCGCATTTCCGTAAGAGAGGAAGCGGTAAAGCAGACGGATTTTTCCGCTGTAGGCTTTCTCGCAGACATAAACGCTGTCCTCTTTATCCTGTACGGGAGTTACTGCGAAGCTTCCGTATACTCTGTTATAGCCGCCCTTCGAAAGAGCCTTATGTGCCTTTATGCAGGAAAGCTCCTCGCCCTCGTCGATAAGCACGGCAAAGGCACTGTCGCCGCTTTTAATACCGAATGCACCGATAAGAGTATCGTCCTCATAAACAGGCAGGGATATTTCATCGAATTCCTTCGGATTTTCCGAAAGGTCTACGGTAGTTCCGCAGCCGTCGGGAAGAAGGATATAATCACCCTTTTCACCCTCTGTATCCGAGCCGAAGAAGGGAAGAATGTCGATGTGAGTAACCACGACATCACTATCGTGATTTTCACCGTAAAGCTTACTGCAGTCAGTCTCCACGGCTAAGGCACCGTCGGAAAGAGTGTAGGAAACAGGAAGAAAAATATTAATCTTCGTGCCGTCCTCCAGAGTACGCTTAAAGCCGTAATTAACCGTAACTCCCTTCTCATTTTCCTCATAAAGAGCCGAAGAAAAGCCTACACTGTCGCTCTGTGAGGAAAGAGTGTAGCTCTCGCCTCCGACGAGTACGGTAAGGGCTACGGCAGAGGTCTTCTCCTTCGTCGATTTCCCGGGAAGAGACGACCAGAGCTTACCCGAAGCCGTGTCATAAACACTCACGGTACAGTTTTCCTTATCGAAATACATCTCTATCATATCACTTCTGGCCACAAGCTGAAGCTTGCTTTTGCTTTTTGAAAAGAAAAGAGATTTTTTATCCGTATCGGCAGAGACAGCCGCTGCGGCACCCTCCTTTTTTACGCGGACAGATGCCGGCTCCTTCTTTCCGCAGGCAGAAAACGAGCAGAGAATAAGAACAGCGAGAAGCACCGTCACAGACCTTTTTAGTATATTCATTTCCGTCACCTTTAAAAATAAAGTCAGTATCCTTCTAAGACACTGACCGCATTATAACACAGAATTATTAAAATTTCAAATCATACTCTGCCGCATTTTCATAAGGATGGCTTTTTCTCTTCGGGACACCTGCACCTGGGACATATTCAGCTCCTTGGCCGTGTTCACCTGTGTCATACCCTTATAATAGCGAAGCTCGATAAGCCGTCTGTCCTTCTCCTCGAGAGCATTTATCAGAGTCTTCAGTGCGATACGCTCGGAGATCTCCTCTTCAGGCGAATCGGTGGGAATGTCGATCTGGCTTGTCCCCTTTTCATCCTCGCCCGTAAGAGACACCGTGGGCATAGAAACCGTGATAAGCTCTGCAGCCTCACTGACGGAGACACCCAGCCTTTCCGCGAGCTCCGTAATGGTGGCTTCTCTTCCCAACTCTTTGGAAAGCTCTTCACCTGTTTTGACGGCATTCCGCGCCTTTTCTTTAAGAGTTCTGCCGATTTTTACCGATCCTCCGTCACGGAAAATTCTTTTTATTTCACCTAAAATAACAGGCACGGCATAGGTGGAAAAGGCGAAGCCTCTGCTCTGATCAAAATTATCCGCCGCCTTTATAAGTCCTATGCACCCCGCCTGAAACAGGTCATCATACTCCACACCTCTGCCTCTGAAACGGTTGGCACAGGAATGTACGAGTCCGTAATTATTATCGATAAGTTCGCTGCGGGAAAGATTTACTTCGGTCACTTATGGGATCCTCCTATATCATTTTACCCCGGATTTTTTTATCCAGAGTAACCGTAGTACCCTTACCGACCTTTGAAATCACTCTTATTCTGTCCATCATAGACTCCATAACGGCAAATCCGAGTCCTGCTCTCTCCCCCTTCGAGGTGGTAAAAAGAGGCTCCATTGCCTTTTCGATGTTTTCAATGCCGATACCCTTGTCGCGGATTTTCACCCTGACAGTATTATTATCATAAAGGTTCACGGTTATGTAAATTTTTCCCTCTTTTTCTCTGTAGCCGTGTACTATCGAATTAGTTACCGCCTCACTTACGGCGGTTTTTATGTCGGTTATTTCCTCGATATTCGGATCAAGACAAGCCACAAAGGCAGATACGGACACCCTCGCGAAGCCCTCATTCACGCTTTTAGAATCAAGCACCATTTTAAGCTCGTTTACACTTTTCATCCTACCGTCTCCTTTACTCTGACCTCACCGAGTCTTTCTATGCCCGCCAGCTTCATCACCTTGTAGGCTGAGGCAGAAAGACCCTCCACTCTTATTTTTCCGTCGTGAGTTTTCATAAGCTTGTACCGTCCCATAACCAGACCTATAGCAGAGCTGTCCATAAAAGACACGTCCCCGAAATCAAGAACCAGCAGCTCCGGCCGTCTGAGAATAATGGCATCGTCTATACCTGCCCTTATAAGAGAGGCACTGTGATGGTCTATTTCTCCGTCAAGATAAACCCGTATTTCTTTTCGGGTATACTCTAATTTCGCTGACATTTTCTTTCCTCCAAAATAAAAAAATCCGTTACCTTGTTAATGATAACGGATAGAAGAGTATTAATTTGTAAAAATCAGTCGGTGAAAATAATTTTTCTTATGTCACTTACCAGATAAAAGGAGCCGCAGCATAAAAGCACATCATTTTCCCCCGTAAGAGAAAGTGCCTTTTCGTATGCCTCTTGGGCATTCTCGCAGTAAAACACATTATTGCAGAAGGCCTTGCCGCACTCTGCGAGAATTTCAGGCTTTTCTCCTCTTATTTCATCGGTACGGGTAAAGACAGCTTTTTCGCATAAGGGAAGAATAATTGAGAAGCTTTTTCTGTAATCCTTATCCCTCATAGAAGCCATAAGAAGGGTTATTTTCCTACCCTTGAGGTGCTTTTCAGCCATCGAGCGAAGAGCAAGCATACAGCCCTCATTATGACCGCCGTCTAAAATTATCAGCGGTTTTTCACTCACCTTTTCCATACGGCACGGAACAGTAAAAGATGCGATACCCTTTTCTATGTCTTCGTCGGTTATTCCTTCACCTTTTTCCTTAAGAGCGAGAGCACATTCGGCTGCCGTGATCATATTACCTATCTGGTGGTCACCCTGTAAGCAGGTGTGAAGCTTAAGATGCTTATAGGTGAAATCTGTTCCGTCAATTCCGCTTTTTATCACGGAAAGCTGCTTTATGTCCGGCGAATAAAAGGTCGAGCCCTCTTTTTCCGCTCTGTCCTTTATAACTGCGAAGGCTTCTTCGCTCTGTCCTTTAAAATATTTTTCATCATCATCGAGGGGATAGGAAACTGTTATACCGCCCCTTCTGATGATACCGCTCTTTTCTTCGGCTATCTTTTCGACAGTGTCTCCGAGCATTTCCGTGTGATCAAGAGAAACGGACATAATAACCGATGCCACGGAGGTCGGAATAACATTCGTGCTGTCGTGCTCTCCGCCTATACCTGCCTCAAGCACTACTATATCGCATTTTTCTCTTTCGTAATAAATGAACGCCATTACCGTTATGAACTCGAAAACCGTCGGCTTCATTTCTTCGGAAAGTGCCTCTGTCTTTTCTTTTATTTCGCTGACGAGCTCACAGATAGCTTCATCGCTGATGTACCGTCCGTCGATCTGTATTCTTTCACCGAAGGAGATAACAAAAGGAGAAGTGAAAAGGCCTGTTTTATAGCCTGCATGGGTAAAAATACTGCTTACGGCACCGGAAAAAGAGCCCTTTCCGTTAGTTCCTGCCACATGGATAAACCGCAACTTTTTATGAGGTGAGCCGAAAAGAGATAAAAGCCTTTCTATTCTCTCGTGAGAGGAGCTTTTCTGCATTTTTCTGAAAGAATAAATATATTCCGTTGCCTCATTACAGGTCATGGCTTCACTTCCTTTTTAATAATTTTCTGTCACAACGTCATTTCATTTATATGTATTCCGCTCTGTTTTTCCTTCTACGTATCCCTCGGATCCTATACAGTGTATATCATTTCATACGGAGATGTCAACTAATTTTTCGTATTCGCTTTTACGAAGCTCCGACACAAAGCAGACCTCACACAGAGCCGACAGAAACTCCGTCATATCTATCCCCTCGGGGCAGAGACCTTCATAAGCCTTATGCGCCTTTATGCCCTCGCCTGTCAGTACACGTGCGAAGGGAAAGAGCCGTTTTTCATCCGTTATAAGTAAGCCCTTGAAATAAACGGGTATTATGTCGCTGTGACGTGAAATTATTATCCCCTTTTCCGGTATGGCAGAAAGCCTGTCACTGACGAAAAGAGACAGCCCGTAATCCCGCATAATCCTTTCCGACTCCCTTTCATAGGCTCTTACATTATCGGTTATCACCTTAAGCTCACCCGAAAAGGGTACGAGACGGCTTACCTCCGTGTGAAGGACACCCTTTCTGTCGATAAGGGTTATCAGGGTTTCTGCAGGATTAAACACACTTTTTTCTATCTGTGAAAGAGCCGTATTAAAAAGCACTACATCCTTAAAGTAAGAGGGAGACCACGCCTTTATCCCCCTGTCATTACGGAACCCCTTCGGAAAAATCAGTCCGTCAGTAAGACTTGCCGTTATTCTTTTCAGCCTTTCCTCGGGTATGACACCCTTATGCACGGGCACCTTCAGCTTATAAAAATATTCATTTTCGGGAAGGACTACTCTCTCAGAAAGTATTTTTTCCTTAAAGAAAAATCTTTTCATCCTGCCTTTAAAGGTTCTTTCCCCTTCGTAAAACTCCACTGTCGCAAACAAAAAAATCACCTCATAGAACTCTATGATACAAAAAAAGAAAAAAGACTTTGGTTTTTTAGTAGCTTTAAGGTATTTTTTTTATCATTATTGTGTCCTATTGAACATTTTTGTGATACAATATAAAAAAACAGGAGGAATGAATATGAGACTTTTACTTGCAGAGGATGAAAAAGATTTATCCAGAGCTCTCTGCGCCGTACTCAAGCATAACAATTATTCCGTAGATGCAGTTTATGACGGACAGGATGCCTTAGACTACGGTCTGTGTGAAAACTATGACGGAATTATTCTCGACATAATGATGCCGAAGAAAAACGGTATAGAGGTACTTAAAGAGCTGAGAGAAAAGGGCGTGGACACTCCCATTCTCATTCTCACGGCCAAGGCTGAAACAGACGACAAAATAGCAGGTCTCGACGCAGGTGCGGACGATTATCTTACCAAGCCCTTTTCAATGGGTGAGCTTATGGCCAGAATAAGGGCCATTACCCGCAGAAAAGCCGAGTTTTCACCGAATCTTCTCGCCTTCGGTAATCTCTCACTGGACAGAAGCTCCTACGAGCTTTCGGTAGGTGAAAGCTCCATAAGACTCGGCAATAAGGAATTCCAGATGATAGAAATGCTTCTTTCAAATCCCGGCAGACTCATTTCCACCGAGCAGTTTATGGAAAGAATCTGGGGCTACGAAACAGAGGCTGAAATCAATGTGGTATGGGTATATATTTCCTACCTTCGTAAAAAGCTTTCAACTCTCGGCGCTGATCTGGAAATCAAGGCTGTGCGAGGTGTAGGATACACGTTAGAAAAAATCACGAAGTAAGGTGACATTTACCCATGTTAAAGAAACTGCAGCTTAAATTCATAGTTATTACCATGTTTGCCCTCGGCTCTCTTATGCTGGTACAGACTCTTACGGTGAACGCCATAAACATCTACCAGAAGGATGCCAAAATCAAGGAAATCCTGCAGATTATTACGGCAAATAACGGTGTACTGCCCAAGGGCTATGACAATTCGGCAAAGGAACAGGCAGAAAATATGTTCAACCCCTTCGGCAAATTCGAGATAACCCTCGAGACACCCTACTCCACCCGTTATTTCGTAGTGGAAATAAAAGGAAATGTGGTAACGAGGATTTCCACGGATAACATAGCCACCGTCGATAACAGCAAGGCGCTCGATTACGCCTGTCAGGTTTTCGGTAAGGAGCCGGGCTACGGCACCGTAGATTCTTACCGTTATCTTTACACACAGAACGGAGACAACGGAATGATGGTTTTCCTGTACTTCACCAATGAGGTAAGGGAAATCGCCACGCTGTTTTCCATTTCCTTTACGGTGAGCATCGTCACCCTCTTCGTCCTTCTTGCCATTATTTATCTTCTTTCCAGACACGCCCTCAAGCCCGTGGCAGAAAGCATAAAAAAGCAGAAGCAGTTCATCACCGATGCAGGTCACGAGCTCAAAACACCCCTCACCATCATTTCAGCCGATGCTGAAGTGCTGGAAATGTGTAACGGTGAAAACGAGTGGACTCAGAGCATAAAGAATCAGACCTCGAGAATGAACGTGCTGGTTAAAAATCTCGTCGAGCTCACCAAGCTCAACGAAGCGCAGGACACCTCCGAGAGAACTAATTTCAGCCTCAGCGATGCTGTAATAGAAACTGCCTCGGATTTCGAATCAAGAGCGAAAATTAACGAACAGGCCTTTATTTTCTCTGTATCTCCCGGCATAAGATATTTCGGCAACGAGGCAGAGATAAGACAGCTCGTTTCCATCCTCTGCGACAATGCTATCAAGTACACAGATAAGGGCGGCACAATAAAAATATCTCTTTACAAAAGCGGAACAAACACTTATCTCGATATATTCAATACTACAGAATATGTGAACCCCGCCTCCGTTTCCAAGCTCTTCGACCGCTTCTACCGCGGTGACAGCTCCCGTTCGAGAGAAACAGGCGGCTACGGCATCGGTCTTTCCATAGCCAAAGCTATAGTAGACAGGCACAAAGGAAGAATAAAGGCTATAGCTAACGGAACGAAGGAAATCACCTTCCGTGTAACCCTTTGATTAATAAGGTTGACAAATAAAAGGAAAAGTGATACATTATATAGGTTAAATTTAGTAAAAGGATTGGTGAATAATATGTCAGGCCATTCAAAATGGAGTACCATTAAAAGAAAGAAAGAAAAGACTGACGGTGCAAGAGCTAAAATCTTCACAAAGATAGGCAGAGAAATTTCCATCGCTGTACGTGACGGAGGTCCCGACCCTTCATCAAACTCAAAGCTCAAGGACGTAATTGCCAAGGCTAAGGCAAACAACGTTCCCAACGATAACATCGAAAGAATCATCAAAAAGGCTGCCGGCGAAACAGGCGGCGCCGATTACGAAGAAATCGTATACGAAGGCTACGGCCCCTCAGGTATCGCAGTTATTGTTGAAACTCTTACAGATAACCGCAACCGTACAGCAGGTGACGTCCGTCATTACTTTGACAA
>JAZUOC010000046.1:0-3702 GCA_045604465.1 Acutalibacteraceae bacterium | reverse complement strand
ATATCCGCCTGACATATCTTATTTCTGAACTACTTAACCTCGTTGATGAAAGCAGAATCGCTATGCGACCTGCGGTTGAACTTTCGTATCTGACACCCGATGAACAGCAGATGGTTTATGCGATGTATGACAGTGATGAAGTTACGCCATCATTTCTGCAAGCGAAACGAATGCGAAGATTATCAGAAGAAGGTGAACTTGACAACGACATAGTGTTCAACATAATGTCTGAGCTGAAAGCAAATCAGAAAGACACAGTCAGTGTTCCTACAGAGTTGTTTCAGAAATATATTAAAGGCAGTCCAACACCAAAGTCGAATAAAGATTTTGTTATCAAAGCAATCGAGCATTACTGCCGATATCTTGAACGACAGCGTGGCAGAGACAGATGAAAGGAGTGATGATAAACATAAGAAGAAAACTGAAAATGTTTTTTTATTGGCTCAGCACCGACAACCGTGGCGAATACAGATTCACCGTTAAAGGTCACGAAGTTATTGCAACCTTTTCAGAAAAACCTAACAAAGAAATCTTTTCACGAATGAAAGAAATTTTATTAGGCACTCCGCACATTCGACAAAGTGATACCCCTGATATTAAACTAAAGAAAAAGATCAAGGAGGCGGTTTAATGTCAAAACGAGTGTGTTGTCTGTACCGAGTTTCAACAGGTAAACAGGTTGATTATGACAGCAACAATGAAGCGGATATCCCGATGCAGAGAAAGGCTTGTCATAAGTTTGCAAGTGAAATGGGTTGGGAAATTGTCTATGAAGAGCAAGAGGATGGTGTTTGCGGTCATAAGGTGCGAGCTGAAAACCGAGATAAAATTCAAATTATAAAAGACGTTGCAAGAAAGAAAAAGTTTGATATTCTGCTTGTATTTATGTTTGACCGTATAGGCAGAATTGCAGACGAAACACCTTTCGTTGTTGAGTGGTTTGTTAAAAACGGTATTGAAGTCTGGAGCACCCAAGAGGGCGAACAGAGATTTGATAATCATATTGACAAACTCCTGAACTATATCCGTTTCTGGCAGGCTGACGGTGAAAGTGAGAAAACATCAGTACGAATAAAAACAAGTCTTGGTCAGTTAGTTGAGTCAGGTCATTTCAAGGGCGGCGTTGCCGCCTTTGGATACGACCTTGTGAAAAGCGGCAGATTCAATAAAAGAAAACACGAGCTTTACGATTTAAAAGTTAATCACGAAGAAGCGATTGTTGTTAAAATTATCTTTGATAAGTACACACAAGAGGGTTACGGTGCACACAGAATTACAACGTGGCTGAACAACAACGGGTACAGAGCAAGAACAGGCAAAATGTGGCACGAAGCTACAATCAGAGGTATTCTTTGTAACCTTACCTATACAGGTGTGCTTCGTAGTGGTGATGCTCGTTCAGAGGTTATACCCGAACTGCAGATAATTTCACCTGAACAGTTTGAAAGAGCAAGTATGATAATGCAAGAGCGTTCAGACAGGAAGAAAGAAAATCCTACGGTACCGCTTAACACTAAAGGGAAATCCCTTATCTCCGGCAAGGTTTACTGTGGGCATTGCGGCTCAAGGCTTAATCTTACAACAAGCGGAAGATACCGTAAAAGAAAAGACGGAACTGTTGATACAACGAAGCGAATCAGATATGCCTGCTATGGAAAAAGCAGAAAGCAGACGGAGTGTGACGGTCAGTCGGGTTACACTCTGCATATTCTTGATGATTTGATTGATGAGATTGTCCGTGACATTTTCAGTAAGATGAAAGGTGTATCAAAATCTGATGTAATCAAGCTCCGTTATGCTGATGAACTTGAAGTGAGAAAAGCAAGACTGAATATGTTAAAAACAGATTACAGTAAAGAGTTTGAAAATCTAACTATATTGAAATCCGAAGTTATTAAGTCAATTAAGGGTGAAAGCTCGTTTTCGGCTGATACTCTTTCGGAACTGATTGTGGAATCTGAAAAGGAGTGCAGCAGACTTTTTGATTTATGTGCTGATGCTGAAAAAGATGTTGCCAACGGTGAAAGTGTGCTCAAAAACTTATCTGACAGCTTTGATGAACTGATTTCTTGGGCAGAACTTTATGATGAAGCGAGCTTTGAAAAGAAGAAAATGATTGTGAACTGCTTGATTAAACGGGTTGAGGTCAGCAGCGGTTATAAGCTGAAGGTTGAATTTAACATTGACTTTGAGCAGTTTATGGTGGGTATTGATAAGGCGGCGTAATAGAAAAGCCGAGCAGAGTTTTTAAGCTCTGCTCGGTTATTCTTTTAAGGATTTTCACAAACATATACATAATGTTCGTCAAAATCTTCATATTCTTTATCTTCACCATTTTCCTTTGCACCAAGGACATTATCTACATAATCTTCTACCAACCATAGATATTCTCTGCCCTCATCATCCTCAAACAGCTGAACCTTGTCATCCTGCATAGATTGATCCCATTTTGAAAGACCATCTGTTCTTGAGTCCTCCCAAATTGTAGCTCCGAGCATTGTAGTAGGATATGCATATTCTGGCAATTCTTCAATTCTTACATATACATCGTTTTCATAAGTTATTGTTGAATAATCAGAAGCAACTAAATATGGCTTTTCAGATGCTACAAAAAGCACAGAAAAAACAAAACAATCCAATATAAACCAAAGCAATAAAACTGCAAGCAGAGAAAAACATCCACCTAAACATCCGATTTTTTTACCGCTGTTTCTCTTTTCTGTATTTGCCTTATGAACATCAACCTTTAAAATGTTTTTCTTTAAAATGGAAGGCTTACATAAATGTTTAAAGTATGCACCTCTCAAAGGATAGGCAAGGAACATTGTAATAAAATCAATCCCCAAATCAGATTGAAGACCTAACTTTTTATACTTTTTGATAATTTCTTTGCTGTTCTTACCCCTTGCTTCCAATAATTCGACTGTTGTGTCATTTCCGCAAATAACTTTTGGATACATAATTTGAAAATCCTGCATCATCCAAGTTTTATCGCCCAAATCAAATCCATCATGTTCAATGGTAACTAAGGAATCGGGTTGTATGTTTGAAATCTTATATGTACAGTCTACTTGCAAAATAAGATTCATCAATTCTGAAGTTGCCTTTTTAACAAATTTAAACGTTAGCTTTTCTTTCAATTTAGAGGCACTGTTGTCCAATTCGCCAAAAGCCTCATCACTTAAGAATTCACCCGTAATTTTAACTACAATTGAATCTTTATCATCGTTTATTTCAACCCATTTGCTTTCGTCGGCCCTTATTGAATATAACTGTCCGTCAACATCAATCTGCATTACATAATAAAAATTGTTAGCAATACAAATTCTTTTTATTCCGTCTTTACTTGCTGAGAAAATATCCTCAACAGTTGTATCCAAAGCAACCGCAAGTTTTTCAAAGGTTTCAATTCTAGGAAAAGCCTGTCCGTTTTCCCATTTGGATATTGATTTATCCGAAACATCCAACTGATTAGCAAGATCGGCTTGAGTAAGATTTTTTTCTTCACGAAGCTTGCAAATGTAATTTCCAAACTTATACATATTCATGTGTATCACCTCTGCAATTATTGTACTTGTTTCTTAGTGTTTTTGCAACAAAATGCAGGTAGAATTAAATTAGAAATATAAAAACAACTATATTTTGAGGTTTAATGTTAAAAATCCGAGGCTAAAAACCTCGGATTTTTATAAATATGAAAAT
>JAZUOC010000045.1:0-7610 GCA_045604465.1 Acutalibacteraceae bacterium | reverse complement strand
TCCTTGGCTCACAGAACGACATGGCTACGATCCGACTTGTAAGGGCGTTTCACAGGGTCATTCCGATGCCATCCGCCGTATAGACGGAGTTATCGATGCCCGTCAGTACACAGTGCCCGTCGAGGAGGCTGTGGACAGAGTCAGAAAAGGAGAGGCTCCCGAATTTACCGCCAGAGACAAGCATAAAAGAGAGTGCTATGTAGTGGCAGAGGAAGGTGCAGATAAGGAACGTATTCGCCGTGAAATCGTTACTATGCCCGCTTATTTCGAGCCTTACGATACGACAGTTACCTTTATTTCCGCTGAGGAGATGAAGAAAAAGCACAGTGAGCTGCCTCACGGAGGAAGCGTTATCCGTACAGGCAGAACGGGTATGGGAGACTCTCATAAGCAGGTTATCGAATATAAGCTCAGTCTCGACTCAAACCCGGAGTTTACGGGAAGTGTTCTCGTATGCTTTGCACGTGCGGTCTGCCGTATGTCCGAAAGAGGAAATTTTGGCTGCAAGACAGCATTTGATGTGGCTCCTGCAGATCTTTCTGCAGTGGCAAGAGAAGAGATAATCGCCCATCTTTTATAAGGAAGTGAAATTTATGTTATGTGAAAATATAGGCGTAAACGCTGCAGGTCATCTTACCTTTGCAGGTCAGGATACGATGGAGCTTGCCCGTGAATACGGCACACCTCTTTATCTTATGGATGAAAACCGTGTCCGTGAGAAATGCCGTATCTATATGAGTGCTATGAAGGAGGCCTTCGGTGAGGAAAGCCACCCCGTCTATGCAGGTAAGGCGGCTTGTTTTAAGTACATTTATAAAATAATGAAGGAGGAAGGAATGGGCATCGACCTGGTTTCTCCCGGTGAAATTTATACGGCACACAGTCAGGGCTTCCCTATGGAAAACTCCTTCTTTCACGGAAATAATAAAACCGATGCTGACATAGCTTATGCCATGGACTGCGGTGTAGGCTACTTTATGGTCGATAATATGTACGAAATCAAGGCTATAAACGATCTCGCCGAAAAAAGAGGTGCGGTACAGAAGGTCATTCTCCGTCTCACACCCGGTATCGATCCTCATACCTATTCTGCTGTCGCTACGGGTAAGGTGGACTCGAAGTTCGGTATCGCCATCGAAACAGGACAGGCAGATGAATTCGTAAAGGAAGCTGTCGGATTAAATAACGTAAAGATTATGGGTTATCACTGTCATGTAGGCTCACAGGTCTTTGACGAAGAGGGCAGTGTTTATCTCGATGCGGCTACCATTATGCTCTCATTTGCCGCAGACATGGAAAAGAAGTACGGACTTAAGACAGAAATTCTCAATATGGGCGGAGGATACGGAGTCGCTTATACAGAAGAAGATACGGGTGTAGACATTTCCGCTAATATTCACCTTTTGGCAAAGCACATAAAATCAGAGTGTGAGAAGCTCGGAATCAATCTTCCGAGGATTCTTATGGAACCGGGCAGAAGTATTGTAGCCGATGCGGGTATGACTCTTTATTCCGTAGGTACACTTAAGGAAATCACTGGCTATAAAAACTACGTTTCTGTTGACGGCGGTATGACCGATAATCCGAGATATGCTCTCTACGGCTCGAAATATACAGTATATCTTGCCGAAAGAATGAATGACGAAGCAGACTTCAGATGCGATGTGGTAGGCAGATGCTGTGAAAGCGGAGATATTATTCAGCCTGATGTGCTTTTGCCGAGACCTGAAAGAGGAGAAATCCTCGCAGTGGCCACCACCGGTGCTTATAACTATTCTATGGCTTCGAATTATAACCGCATACCAAGACCTGCTCTCCTTATGCTTAAGGATGGGGAAAGCTTTCTTGCAGTAAAGAGGGAGACCTTTGAGGATCTCGTAAGAAACGACATATAAAATCAAAAACCATTGTTCAAGGCTGATTTGAACAATGGTTTTCTGCTTTTTTGCAAGTGATTATTTTCGTATACAATCAAGTGTTTCAGTGAAAATTATCGTCAGTTAAGAAAAGATGCTTTTCTTTCTCTTTTTTTATTGATTTGACGGCTATTTGCATGCCTGTTTTCATTCCGTCTATAAAATGGTCTGCACAGCAGGTTGTCAGCAGCTCTTCTGACAAATCGGCTAAATCCTTTAAAAGCTTCCTTTCTTCATCGGGAATTTTTTTGGACAGATCATCCAGCCTTTTTATAACATCGTCAAATATTTCTGCTGCTCTTTTTGTGATCATATAATCCCTTATGCCTGTTTCGTCTTCGTAATCATCGTTTCTGTCTATATCTCCCATTAATTATTCCTCCTTTAAATAAAAAAGTGCGCCAACCGAAGTCAACGCACATAAAACGCAAACTCCGATTGTCGCCAAACAAATTTCAAGCAATCGAAAGGATATAGCCTTACACAACTACCCGTCGGAATTTGCATTTTTATCAAATTCACGGTTAGTTGTGTACAGCAGAATAAAGGCATAAATTTCTTTAAAAAAGAAAAATATCCCTAAGATTACTTGTGAAATTTGCTTGGCACAATCAGTATATCACAGTAAGCGTAAAAATTCAATGTCTGACAGAAAAAAACTGCACAAACCAAAAACCATTGTTCCTTTTACGTCGAACAATGGTTTTATCTCATCTTATTATATTTTTTATTACTCTCTCTGAATTTTTTGTATCTGTAAAGCTGAAATTCATTTCCTTGAATCTGTTATTTCTTTCCTCACAGAAGGGTGCTTTTATCGCTTCGGCAAGTCTGCTGAAATCCTTACAGACCTCACCGGGCACGAAGTCTTCGTAATCAAAGTAAAAATCCCTTCTTTCTCTGTACCACTCCAGGTCGGGACAGTAAAAGACGGCTTTTTTATCGAGAACGCAGAAATCCATACATATAGAGGAGTAGTCGGTAATCAGTATATTCGAAGCGAGAACCAGCTCTCTCACATCTCCGTAATCGGTCACGTCTGTCGCACATTTGAAGTCAGCAGAGGCAGTGTGTACCTGTGGATGAAGACGGATGAAAAGGCAGTATTCATCACCGAGCTCATTGAGGAGCTTTTCATCATTGAAGCAGTCGAGAAGCCTCCTGTCTCTTTCTGCATCATCTCTGAAGGTAGGTGCATAGAGAATGATTTTTTTGCCCTTCGCTTCGGGGTAAAGGGAGAGAAATTTCTCTTTGGCACTGACCTCATTTTCTTTATTGAGAAGGTAGTCGAGTCTCGGAGCACCGAGGGGAAGGACTCTTTCTTCATCTATACCGAAGGCTTCGGCATAAATCTCTCTGACTCCCTCTGATGAGCATACCACATAGGTGAGCTTTTTGTTAGCAGTGATTTCTCTTTTTCTGAGATCCTCGGGCTGAGGGATGTGAAGACCGAACTTTTTGAAGGCTCCTTCGCCGTGCCAGAGCTGGGTGATAACCGTTTCCTTGCGGAAATTAAGCTTTCCCATAGGCATAAAGTTATCGTTGAGAAAAACATATCTGCTGGTGGCCAAAAGTCGTGATTTATTTAAGAAGAAGCTAAGAACCTTAAGAGGCTTTTTAACGGAAAGATCTTCACGGTCAATGAGAACGAAATCGTACCTGCTTTCTTTTTCCAACGCTTCGTAAACGCAGCCGAGAGAATCTCTGAAATTCTCATTATGCATGGAAATAAAGGCTATGCGGTTTTCTTTTACTCTGAAAAGAGAGGCGCTGATATTGAAAAGAAAAGCATAAAGATTATAAAGAAGCTTTTTCATTTTAAAAATTGAATCCCCATTTCAGGAAATATTTCAGAATAGACTGTATGTGAATGAGCAGGAGCTTTTTGCTGTGCTTGCTTTCTCTTTCCCACAGATGGTAGACCGTCGCCATGGGATAATGGAGAGCCTTACATCGGTCAGAAACTCTCCGTGCGATGTCACAGTCCTCGAGATACATAAAAAATCTCTCGTCGAAGCCGCCGATTTCTCTGAAAACCTCAGTGCGGAAGAACATAAAGCAGCCTGTGGCATTGGTTATGGGATACGGCTTATCCTCGGGCATATCCAGCATACAGTATTCAGTCATAAGCTTTCCTGCGGGCTTTTCCTTATCGTAAAGACGGTGAGCGCCTAAATATCTTACTGACGGATTCCTCTTCGCCAGAAGCTGCTTTGTGCCGTCTTCGAAACGGATGTCCGGGGAAAGCAGACCTATTTCGTCATCTTCGTCAGCATAACGGCAAAGCTCAGTGATAACATCCTCCTTCAGAAGAATATCGGGATTTATAACCACGTGATATTTAGAGGTGAGGAAGGGTAAAATCTTGTTATGTCCTGCACCGAAGCCGTCATTAGTCTTCGGCTCGACCACGATTACATCGGGAAAGCTCTCTCTGATGAAATCGGCTGTGCCGTCAGTAGAAGCATTATCTACTATGTAAAGAGTAAAGGGGACACCCTTGGTGTTTTCGAGTACCGAAGTGATAGTGGCTGAAATTATTTCCTTACTGTTATAGGTAACGATACAGCCGCTTACGGTATAATTATCCATTTCTCTTTCTCCTTATCTTTTGAGAATGACTCTTTTGTAAAGCTTGAAAATAAGATACCTTCTCCATTCTATTTTCTGTCTGAAGGAGGTTTCACCGCCCGTGACATTTCCGCCGTGTACACGGTAGTAAATAAGGGGCAGATCTAAAAATTTGACCTTGCCGTAAATCTCTGCGAGTATGCCTATCCACTGGTCGTGCATGGGGATACTGCGGGGCATAGGCATAATCTTTTTCAGAAGCTTACGGTCGAAGGCCATACAGCAGCCCATATAGGAATTTTTGAAAATGTTATGAAGAACGCCCTTTTTGCTTCCTCTCTTTTCGAAGAAGGAGTAGTCGGTAATGTTAAGCTCTCCGTCGGTGATGTAGGCGTTATGAAGAACCAGGTCATAGCCCTCGTCGAAGGCCTCCATGACTCTTTTCACCTTATCGGGAAGCCACACATCGTCCTGGTCGCACAGGAATATTTTATCGCCCTTGCAGTAGCGTATGGCGTTTACGAAGTTTGAAACCACGCCCTTGCTTTTGCCTTCAACCCATACGACACGGCTGTCCTCGGCAGCTATTTTTTTTACTATTTTTTCCGTCATACCTCCGGGCCTGTCATCGGATACGATGATTTCGTCACCGTAGGAAAGCTGGGGGAGAATAGAGCGGATCTGTGCTTCGATATATTTTTCGCCTTTGTAAGCGGCGAGTGCAACGGAAATCATAATTATTCCTCTTTTATTCGTTCATATATTTGTCCATCAGAACGGGCATCCAGAGACCTGCCTGAACAGTTCTGTGGTCGAAGCCGCTCTGCTTGGGCTTTTTGGTTTCTATCCAGTCGCTGAAGCAGTTTCTGTCCTTGGTGTCGGCGAGATATTTCACGATTCTTTCGGAGAAAAGCTTTATGTTCTCTTCATCCTTGTCGAGACAGGCGGCCCAGAGCATCCAGTCGGTTTTAGTGAATTCCTTCCTGTAGTCGAGAGGAACACCGTATTCGTTAAGCTCGGCCTTATATTTGTCGCTTTCACCCCGGTAAAGGTCTTCACTGAAAAGACCGAAGCGGAAAATCTTATCCCATACGAGGTTATATTTAAGGCTCCATGTGTCATTTTTACCGATAGAGAAGGGGAGATAGCTTTCGGCAGTGGCACATTCCGAAACGAGCTTGTCTGCATATTCCTTTGAAAGGGCAGTGTAGGGATTATCCTTGCCTAAGGCATCGCAGATTTTTCCGAAGCAGGCAAGTCCCATAACCCCCTTGATGGCGAGGTTTACATTCTTTACGCTGTGACCTGCGAAGTCATCTGTGCAGAGCTCTCTGGAAAGAACTACGCCTGCCTTTTTGAGATATGCGGCCCATTTCTCTAAAAGTGCGAAGTTTTCTTCTAAAAGTGAAGCATCCTTTGTAATACGGTAGTAGTTATAGCAGAGAATAATCATATTGCCGCATTCCTCTACAGGCATCTGGAATTCGGGCATATAAAGACCGGCAGCAGGGAGCTTATAAACTATCTTGTAGCCGTATTTATGGGGGAGAATATGATGCTGGGGTGCCAGAGCATAAACCTGGCCGCAGGCGAGGGGATATCTGCCGATGTCATGGGGAGCGAATTCCTCCTTCCATAAGGGCATGGATGCGAAGCGGAAAATACCCACTACCATAGCCTTGATAAGCTCGGGGCAGTAGAGAAGGTACATAGGCATAGCAGGATAGGAAACGTCTACGGTATTGATACAGCCGTTTGAGTGACATTCCTTAGAAAGATAGAGAAGCTGACCTTCTTCGTTTCTTACGAGCTTATGACCTGCCATAACCTGTCGTGCGGCGGCGGAGAGGATGCTCTGATAAGCTTCACCGAATCTTTCGCTGTCTCTGAGGATGGTTTCCTCCTGCTTTCTGACTCTTTCGATGAGAGAGTCTCTGTTGTCGGCGGCGAAGGACACTGCGGCCTCAATGTCGGTGAATCTTTCTGTCCACAGGCCTTTAAGCTTCTGACCGAAGAAGTTAATGGAATAAACATCGTCATAGGCGAGAATGAAGCTGAAGAAAGCATCTGCACCCGTTTTTTCTGCACTTGCGCCGATTCCGTCAGAGAGGGCGGATACCTTTTCACCGAAGAAGCATACATAACCCCAGTCGGCGGCATAGGTATCACCTGAATCGTTGAGGGGCTTCTGGTTTGTTATACCCATTTTTACGATTCGTTTTCCCTTTATGTTGTCGGTATACTTGGTTATTTTCTTGTTTCTTTTGCCGAGACACAGCTCGTCGTAGCCCTTGAAGTCCACAGCTATGCGGTGCTCCTTACTGTCGGCAGCCTTTATTTCACATTCGAGATAGGAGACAGGCGCAGACATAATGTGGAAATCGTCGAAAAGGAAGGGTGACCATGTGCGGAAGGTAAGAGTGAACAGCTCATTACCGAAAATATATTCGCTTACGAAGGGAGTGATTTTTACTTCCTTTTGCTCGATTTTCTCTTCCTTACCGAGACCTAAAAAGCGGTAAACTGTACCGTCGAAGGTGACAGCACCTGTGATTCTCTTTCTGATTCCGCACCAGAGATATGTATCGCTCTCATTTATCTTATCTGTTCTGGACCAGATACTGAAATGAGGGTCGATGGTGCTTATGGGATATGCAGGTAATTTCATAATTATTCTCCCTTACTTTCATTTTCTATAATGATAACATTCCTTGGTGTTTTATGTCAAGAGTTTACTTACAGAATACGTGTCTTCCTATGGTCGTAATTACAGGTCTCGAATACATAAAGGCATTGCTTGTTTTCGCAGGATTATAGTAGTAGATGGCTCCGCCGCTGGGATCCCATCCGTTTATGCAGTCCCTTGCTGCCTTGAGTGAGGTGGCATTGGGTGACACGCTCCAGTTGCTGTCATTTACACAGGAAAAAGCTCCCTTCTGATAAATAACACCTGCTACAGTATCGGGAAAGGAGGAATGGGAAACTCTGTTCAGCACCACAGCACCGACGGCGACCTGACCTGTGTAGCTTTCACCTCTTGCCTCCGCGGCTATGAGCTTGGCGAGGAGATTGATGTCGCTGCTCGAGTATGTCCCTGAGCTGCCGGTAGATGATGAGGAGAGC
>JAZUOC010000044.1:0-6260 GCA_045604465.1 Acutalibacteraceae bacterium | reverse complement strand
ACGATACCGAACTGACAGAACATACCGTCTGCGCGGTAGGATTTTTCATAGCCGCCGTTTCTCCAGAAGCAGTAGCCGTAGCCTGCAAGTCCGTCGCTGTCCTGCTGAGTGGCTGTGGTATCAGCATGATAAGCGGTAGCTGTTTTTACCCATTCCTCGGGAATGACCTGCTTACCGCCGAATTTACCCATCTGCTGGTAACAGTAGGTGAATTTAGCGAGGTCTTCAAGTGAAAGCATCATACCCCAACCGCCTGCTTCTATGCCTCTGGGGCAGGTCTCCCAGAATGCATTCTCTATTCCGAGAGGCTCAAAAAGACGCGGCTTAAGATAATCCATTACGGACATACCCGTAACCTTGTGAATAATGCAGCAGAGAAGATACATATTTTCACTGATATAAAGAAATTCCGTACCGGGCTCAGAAATCCAGGGAGAATTGACAATATCCTTGAACCATCTGTCCTTCGTTCTGTCGAGGAACACACTGACAGATTTACCGCTTCTCATAGTGAGAAGGTCTTCCACCGTCATTTCCTCGAGGTATTCATCAGGCTTATCTCCTCTCGCTTCGGGGAAAATGTCAACAAAACGTGTGTCAACATCGAAATAGCCTTCGTGTACTGCAAAGCCGATAGCAGTAGAGGTAAATGATTTACTTACTGAATACATCATGTGCTTGTATTCTCTGGCGAAGGGTTCACGGTAAACCTCACAGGCGATTTTTCCGTGGCGGATTACCATAAATGAGTGAAGTTCTTTGTTTTTTTCCATACAGGCATCGATAAATTCTTTGACTACCTTAGAAGATACGCCCACTTCTTCGGGAGTTTTTGCCGTTTCAAGCCAAGGCTTTTCTTTTACTACTTTCATTTTCTTTTCCTCCTGTTAAATCTCTTCATTTATTTAAAATGCAATTATTATCTCTTTCTCTCCTTTTGCATTTTATATACGAAAATCTGTGCCGCTAAAATCAGTGAGCCTACCATAACAGCGGCTATGATTTTACCTGCAGTTATATTAAGCTGTCCCTTCTGAGTATCGTTCTCACGGCTGATGCTCAGCTCGTTCATAGCTAAAAGAAGAGCCGAGTACGCGCTCTCATACTCATCAAGGCTCGAAATTTTACTTAAAGCCTCTACGGCATAATCAAGTGCCTCGGTGAGATTTTCTCTTTGCACCTGAGAATAGGCTTCCGTAGGAATATAGCAGGCTTTTTCGGCCAAAGCAGCCAAAGCCTTACCGCTTTTTCCGTGCCTGTCGATATATGAAACGAGAGAGACTAAATTATTTGTTTCGATAACACTGTAGCCTGCCTCGATAACCTCATTCCAGCCCTCAGAGCTGTCCGTTCTCTGACCGGAAAGATCGGGATCGTACATCGCAGCTACTGCTTTCGGTTCACCTTCCCCGGCAAATCTTTTACAGAAGAAATTACCGAAAATCACGCTGAAATAGTTTTTACTCTGATACTGAACAAAGGGAGCATTACTTTCGCTCATTTTATTGAAATTTGAGACAGCTGAAAAGATAATATTGCCCTTATAGGTGCTGATAACATTTACCTTTTCCTGCTTCGAAGAAATCCATTCGTTTACTCTCGAAGCGGCTTCATCTGTTCTTATTATTATTCTGTCAAAGGCACCGTAATGTCTGATAAGCTCGTAAATTCCGTCTCTTTCCTCCCAGTCGGCATCGACGATAATAATAAAATCATCGCCCGTAAGAGAGATAGTCTGACTCAAGGAAACCATACGGTATTTCGTAAGGCAGCCCGTGTTATCCTTAAGATAATAATTCTGAAGCTCCTCATAGGTGATTGAGCTGACATCCTCATAAGGTGCATCGCTTACTGCAGAGAGCTTTTTATTCTCGGTAAGAACATAAATTCCGTCCGATGTTTTACGAACACCGACACTCACACCGTCAGCGCCCTTTTCCTCGACAGAAAGCACACCCTCGAGAGAATTTTCGGGATAAAGAGAGGTGTCGCCTCTGTAGGAAACAGACATTATACGATCCTCTTCACCGTAAAGTGCTTCACTGTAAACCGTAAGAGACGCAAAAGCAGGAATACAAGCCGCAGCAATTACCGCTGAAATAATCAGAAAAATAAATATATTTTTTATTTTAAATGACATAAATTTACCTTTCATAACCGATTGTACATATTGTTAAATATATCATAACATAGAATAAACTTTTTATCAATAATTTTTTTATTACTTTTATCTTACTTTTTCTCATCACTCACCTCAAGCCCTTGAGTAAAAGCGACAGCTGATAAACCGGAACAGTGTGCTGCCACCTGCAAATTCTCCCATAAAAAAATCCACCGTATCAGCCTTAAGCCTTTACGGTGGTTAAACCTCATATTCGAACTTTTACTCTGTCTCTTATTTTCATTTTTTCCTCGGTAACGAGACAGTCATAAGCTAAAATCTTTACGCCCTCATTATACGCTTCTTTCAGAATTTGGGCAAAAACCGGGTCGTGGTCTTCGTTTGCAGTAAAATAAAGCACATCCTTCATCTGAATTACGAAAATAACATAAGCCTCACAGCCGTCCTTTATGCACTCGCACAGCTCTCTGAGATGCTTACTGCCTCTCTCCGTAGGTGCATCGGGGAAAGAAACCGCTCCGTCATTTTCCAGAGTCACGCCCTTGACCTCAATGAAGGCTCTTTTATCCTCATATTCCACATAAAAGTCAAAACGTGAATTACCGTATTTACATTCGGGTTTAATGAGCTTTATATCGGAAAACAGTCCGCCTCCGGAAAGCCATTCCCCTACTGCTTTGTTAGGTGCCTGAGAATCCATATTAACCATTCTGTCGCCCTTTTTAACTGTCACGAGCGAATACTCATATTTACGGTCAGGATTACTGCTTTTTTCGAGCCACACCTCTGCGCCCTCAGTAAGAAGCTCACGGCATCTGCCCGTATTTTTCACATGTACGGCAGTTTCTCTTCCGTCTATGCTTACCAAAGCAACAAAACGGTTAGGCCGTGATATAAAGACAGCCTTCCGGATTTCTTTATATTTCATTTCTTTTCACCGCCGAAAAACCTCTCAGCGAATCTTACTCCCTCCATAGCATCCTTGGCGTAATAATCGGCACCTATCATATCGGCATATTCCCGGGTTAAAACCGCGCCGCCTACCATAACAGATACATCGGGACACTCCTTTTTAAGAAGCTCCACCGTTTCCTTCATGGCATCGGTTGTGGTGGTCATAAGCGCACTCAGCCCTACGAGAGATGCACTTTCCGCCTTAGCACTTCTGACGATAGCTTCAGGCTCTACATCCTTACCGAGGTCGATTACATCATAGCCGTAATTCTCCAGAAGTACCTTTACTATATTTTTACCGATGTCGTGAATGTCGCCCTTTACGGTAGCTACTATGATTTTACCCTTGCTCTCATCGGAAGCAGAAACGAGCTCCTTTACCGCATCGAAGGCACGGGATGCCGCCTCGGCACTCATAAGAAGCTGAGGAAGATACATCGTCTTTTCTTCGAAGTGCTTACCTACCTTATCCAGAGCAGGAACTATGTATTCATTTATCACCGTAAGAGGCTCCTCATTTAAAAGAAGCTCCTTTGCACTCCTGAGTGCCTCGTCCTTCATGCCTTTGACTATAGCTCTTACCAAAGGTGATGCATCTTCATTTTCATTATTTACCGCAGAAGCAGAAACAGTCACCGTCTCTTTTTTCAGTGTCGATGCGAAATCAATATAACCGGTGCAGTTTTCGTCCAAGCCCGAAAGTGCCCTGCAGGAATAGTAGCTTTCCATCATCGCTACGGAATAAGGATTCATAATAGCGCAGTCAAGACCTGCAGTAAACGCCATAGTGAGGAAATGGGAGTTTACTGTCTCTCTCGACGGAAGTCCGAAGGAAATATTAGATACACCGAGACTTGTCTTAACACCTAATTTCTCTTTTATCATCTTCACAGCTTCGAGAGTAATCCTTCCGCTTCGGTTATCGGAAGAAACGGTCATAGCGAGGGGATCAACGATAATGTCCTTTTTATCTATACCGTATACGGCACATTCGTTTATAATCTTTTCCGCTATGGCAGTTCTGCCCTCAGCCGTGTCGGGTATACCGTCCTCATCAATAGTCAGAGCGATAACAGTGCCGCCGTATTTTTTCACCAGCGGAAGAACGGAAGCCATACTCTCCTTCTTTCCGTTTACGGAGTTAATGAGAGGCTTACCGTTATAAATACGCATCGCCTTTTCCATAGCAGAGGCTTTGACCGTGTCTATCTGCAAAGGCAGAGAAGAAACCGTCTGCAGCTCCTTTATGCATCTGACGAGCATAGCATCCTCATCGATTTCGGGAAGTCCTACATTTACATCGAGGATATGAACACCCTTTTCCTCCTGCATTACGCCCTCATTGATTATGTAGCTGATGTTACCCTCACGCAGAGCCTGTTTGAACTTGGGCTTTCCTGTGGGATTTATTCTTTCACCGATAAGAACGGGCGCTTTACCTATTTCCACAGCGTGAGTGTAGGAGGAAACGAAGGTGTAATCCTTTTTCTTTACAGGGGTAAAAGGAATATCCGCCGTCTTTTTCACGGTTTTTCTTATGTATTCGGGTGTAGTGCCGCAGCATCCGCCGAGAACAGCAGCTCCGATTTCCGCTATCTCTGCCATACAGTCGGAAAATTCTTCACTATCCACATCGAAAACTGTTTTTCCGCCTACGCTCCTCGGAAGACCTGCGTTAGGACACACCATAACGGGAAGGGATGAATATTTTACATATTCTCTGACTATATCCACCATCTGTCGGGGACCCAGTGAGCAGTTTATACCGATAGCATCGGCGCCGAGACCTTCCAGAAGTTCTATCATAGCCTTCGCTGATGCGCCTGTCATAAGCTTTCTGCTTTCATCGTAAACATTACTTACGAAAACAGGCTTGTCCGAGTTTTCCTTTACTGCCAAAACAGCAGCCTTGGTTTCATAGCTGTCATTCATCGTCTCCACGATGTAAAGATCGGGAGAATACTTTTCGGCTGTTCTCACCGTCTCGGAGAAGATTTCCACAGCCTTTTCAAAGGAGAGATCACCCAACGGCTCCAGAAGCTTACCCGTCGGTCCCATATCAAAGGCAACGAAGGCTTTTTCCTTACCGCAGAGCTCCACAGCCTTCTTCGCATTGGTAAAAGCGGCAGAAATAATCTCCTCGAGACAATCGAACTTAAGCGGATTAGCACCGAAGGTATTAGTGGAGATAATATCCGAGCCGGCATTAAGATACTCGAGATGTATAGCTGTTATATCATCGGAACGGGTAATGTTCCACATTTCAGGCTTTTCGCCCGCCTTAAGTCCTCTCGCCTGTAAAAGAGTACCGAAGCCTCCGTCGGAGTACAGGCGCTCTCCGTTAAGATAATCTCTTATGTTCATTTTATTTCACTCCTATAAAAGCAGTAACGGATTTTTTAGGTGTCATCATCATCGAATCGTTAAGAGTAATGCCCAGAGCTTTTTCTGCATCGAGAAAGGAAAGCAAATCACTCTGATATTTAAGCTCCGTATCTCCGTAGCCGAGGCTGAAGCGCGGCTTCGTCTCTCTTCCTTCGGAAATAACAGAGTTCAGCTTATCGCAGAAGCACTCTATTCCCGATGAAGCTATACAGTCAGCAGTCATCAGCTTAAGGTCAGATAACGCTCCGTATCTGAGCAGCAAACGGTCAATCTTGATTCCTGTCGTCGCTGCAAAAACGATAACACTTTTACATCCTTCCAGATTCTTTTTAAGGTCCTTACTCGAAAAAGAGCAGAAATCAAAGAAAAGCTCATCCCCTTCACCGAAGGAAAGAGAGCTTTCTCTGTAGACACCCTTATAAAAAACATTTTTACAGTATTCACTGAGGCATTCACCGTATATCTTTTCGAACTCGGAATTTTTATAATCTCTGCCGAGTCCGAGATAGCGGTATGCCTCGTCCTTATTCACACAGATTTCCTCACCTGTGCAGGTGAAAAGGTTAAGCATAAATCAGACCTCATTTAATTATAGAAGATATGTTTTCCTTTATCCTTTTCGCTACCTCGGGTTTATTCATAGTGTAGAGATGAACTGCATTTACACCGTTGGCGTAAAGGTCTACTATCTGCTCTGTGGCGTAGGCTATACCTGCCTGAGTCATCTGCTCGGGCGATGAGCCGAATTTATCCACGATACGGATAAAGCGCTGAGGAAGGGCTGTCCCCGAAATAGCAC
>JAZUOC010000043.1:0-2330 GCA_045604465.1 Acutalibacteraceae bacterium | reverse complement strand
ACAGCTTGTAGACAAGACCTTTAATATATGATATAATATACAAAAATTAAATGTGAGGTGTAAAATGAACATAGCTAACAAATTAACAGTTTTAAGAGTAATTCTCGTTCCTTTTTTCGTAGTATTTATGCTGACTGATTTCACAGAATATAACAGGTGGATTGCTTTCGGAATTTTCGTTGTGGCTACGATTACCGACAAGTTAGACGGAACTATAGCACATAAATACAATATGGTTACTACTTTCGGAAAATTTATGGACCCTATTGCAGATAAGCTCCTCGTGTGTTCGGCACTTGTCTGTCTGACAGCTACAGGTGAGGTGCCTGCCTGGGTTACTATTCTCATCATCGGCAGAGAATTTGCAATAAGCGGCATAAGATTGGTAGCCGCAGATAACAGTGTTGCCATTGCAGCTACCTGGTGGGGTAAAAGTAAGACTATAGCACAGATGGCGATGATAATAATAATACTTATGAATGTATCTGCGCTCGAACTTTTAGGTCAGATAGTAATGTATGTTTCCGTGGCACTTACATTGATTTCCATGGTTGATTATATAGTAAAGAACAGGGATGTTCTTTCAATCGGTGATAAATAAACGGTATAAAGAGTCTTTTAAGGCTCTTTATTTGTTTTTAATATTGACAAAAGGCAGATAATATTGTTAAAATATAAGTTGAAATTTTATAATTTGAAAGGAAGTAATTATATGAGTAAAGGCAAGTTTTATATAACGACAGCTATTGCATATACTTCGAGGAAGCCGCATATCGGTAACAGCTATGAAATCGTTCTTACCGATGCTATCGCCCGTTACAAAAGACTCCAGGGCTACGATGTGTATTTCCTCACCGGCAC
Organism: Acutalibacteraceae bacterium; assembly: GCA_045604465.1. Taxonomy (GTDB): domain Bacteria; phylum Bacillota; class Clostridia; order Oscillospirales; family Acutalibacteraceae; genus UBA6857. The sequence continues at coordinate 1,469 of JAZUOC010000043.1, read as the reverse complement.
CGACGAGCACGGTCAGAAAATCGAGGAATATGCCAAAGCTGCAGGTGTTTCACCGAAGGAATATGTAGACAAGGTCGCCGCTGAAATCAGAGGTATCTGCGACACTCTTAATACTACCTACGATAAGTTTATAAGAACCACTGATGATTATCACGAAAAGGTAGTGCAGAAAATTTTCAAAAAGCTCTATGACCAGGGAGATATTTATAAGAGCGAATACGAAGGTTTATATTGCACCCCCTGTGAATCTTTCTGGACCGAGTCACAGCTCGTAGACGGCAAATGCCCTGATTGCGGACGTGAAGTAAAGAAGGCTAAAGAAGAAGCATATTTCCTCCGCCTTTCTAAATATCAGAAGCAGCTCGAGGATTATATCGAAAATAATGACGGCTTCATTTATCCCGAAAGCCGCAAAAAGGAAATGCTCAATAACTTCATTAAACCCGGACTTCAGGATCTCTGCGTCTCCAGAACCTCCTTCAAATGGGGCATTCCTGTTTCCTTCGACGATAACCATGTTATCTATGTATGGATTGATGCACTTTCAAACTATATCACTGCTTTAGGCTACGATCCCGACGGCTCCGATGATCTTTATAAGAAATACTGGCCCGCAGATGTTCACATCATCGGTAAGGACATCGTCCGCTTCCACACGATCTACTGGCCCATTATGCTTATGGCATTAGGTGAGGAGCTTCCAAAGCAGGTTTACGGTCATCCCTGGCTTCTTTTCGGTGAAGATAAAATGTCAAAGTCTAAAGGTAATGTTATTTATGCTGACGAGCTTTCAAAGCTTATCGGTGTAGATGCCGTAAGATATTACCTTCTCTCCGAAATGCCCCACGCCAATGACGGCTCGATTTTCTACAGCACTATTATCGAGAGATTCAATTCCGACCTTGCCAACACTCTCGGTAATCTCGTCAACAGAACCGTAGCTATGACAAACAAATATTTCGGCGGAACAGTTATGGCTCCTACTTGTGCTGATGCCATCGACGACGAGCTTAAAGCTTTCGCTCTCGAAACAGTCAAGACAGTCGAAAGCAAGATGGAAACCTACCACATCGCCGATGCTGTTGAAGCAGTTATGAATCTCGCAAAGAGATGTAACAAATACATCGACGAAACTGCTCCCTGGACTCTTGCCAAGGATGAAGCAAATAAAGAAAGACTAGGAACAGTTCTTTATAACCTTCTCGAAGGAATCAGAATACTTTCCGTGCTCATCGCACCCATCATGCCCGATACCACAAAGAAAATTGCTGAGCAGCTTGGAATCGAACCCCAGTCTTACGAAAGCATTCTGAATTTCGGCGGACTTAAAGCAGGCGAAAAAGTCGGCACCGCAACTCCTCTTTTCTCAAGAATCGATGCGGAAAAACTTATTGCCGAACTTGAAGCCGCACATAAAGCACAGCTTGAAGCCGAAAAAGCGGAAGAAAAACCCGCAATCGAACTTCAGC
>JAZUOC010000042.1:0-10238 GCA_045604465.1 Acutalibacteraceae bacterium | reverse complement strand
CTATTTCGAAGGTCAGCTTCTTTGTACCGCTGTAGTTACCCTTAAAGGTTACGGTTACGGTATATTTACCGACGGACTTTCTCTTCTTCGGACAGGTTACCGTGTAATCCGTACCGCTCTTAAGAGTTTTACCCTTACTGTCCTTAACCGTTACGGAAGGTGTTACTGTCTTTCCGTTATAGGTGTAGGTAGTCTTTGCCAGCTTTACGGATTTCACTTTGCTGATGACTACAGTCTTTGATACATAGCCGCATACGGAGCACTTTGTTTCTGTCTTACCGTCCTTTGAAAGAGTAGCCTTGGTTGTGACGGCTTTATTCGAATGAGACTTCTTTGCTGCAGCCTTCTGTGCCACGGTTACTGTACCGCATACAGTACATTTCTTGCCTTCGGTAAGGCCTGTCCTTGTACAGGTTGCCGCTACTGCCTTGAGGCTTGTAAGCTTGTGGCCGGTGGCCGGAATATTCTCTGTGTAGCTGTCCTGACAGATACAGGTATATACTGCCTTACCCTCATCGACACAGGTCGGCTCTGTCTCCACGGATTTCTCATAGCTGTGGCTGATGTGTCTGAATGAAGCGGTAAACTTTCTGTCTGCTCTCGCCACGAAGGTGTAATCTGAGTCTTCCGAGATAAGCTCTCCGTCCTCATACCAGCCCGTGAAGAGCCAGCCCTCTTCAGCCTCGGCAGAAAGAATTACACGGTCACCGCTGTTTACCGTATGGGAAGAGGTCGCTCTTCCGCCCGCACCGCAGACAGTGTCGATGCTATAGCTTACGGTGCTTTCGGTGTCGGTGATTTCTTCAGGTACTATGATTTCACCGTCTGCCTTTTCGAGAACTGTTTCTTCGATAGCCGTTTCCTCTGCCTTTATCTCCGAGCTCATAGTAAGTCCTTCAGTGATCTCTACATCGAAGTAGTTGGCTCTTTTGATCTCTCCGACATCGGAATCGAGAACCGTCAGTGAATAGTCCATAGTGCCGTCGCCGTTACCTATGAGTCTGATTTCATAATCGCCGTCACCGGGAAGAATAAAATTTTTCGACTCTCCCTCTACATACATAACCACGGAATCATCCTGCTCTGCTACAGCCTCGTCGACAGTGTTATTCACGATTCTGCCCACGAGATTATCTGTTTCCTTATCGTAGATTTCCACGTCTACAGGACAGTTTACGGAGCCGTTATAGCCTGTCTTGCTCTTAGTCAGCTCTGACTCCGAAAGAGTGTACATATACGCGCAGTAGGTTTCTGCCATATGGGACTGCTCGAAGTAGTTATTTACCTTCTGATTAGTGATAAAGAAGTCCGCTATAGAGGATATGGGCTTTTCACCTAAGGCGAAAGCAGTGGCGCAGTATATGGCCGCGCTGTCCTCTTTTTCCGTATCCTCTGCGGCTATGGGACAGATAGCATCGGTGAAGAACTTCTGAACGGTGTCTCTGCCGTTACTCAAACCGACAGAGAAGCCTTTGCCGTAAAATTCCTGAGAGCTTTTGACGTAAGAGGTAACTGTTTTAGTAAGCTCATAAACCGTTTTTTCACCGTCACCGTAGGGCTTGTACTTTTCTCCCGTCAGCTTTTCGAAATACGCCTTCATATTTTTAAGCTGCTGATTGTATGCAGAAGACTTTGTATTTGTCTTGCTCGGAAGAACATAGGTAGTGCCGTATCTTTTATATTCCCATGCCGAGGGAAGCATTTTAGTAACAAAATCCTCCGGGTTTACTATATTGAAAATTCTTTTGAACTTATCTCTTCCCGCTTCATAAAGACTCGTGGAATTAGGTGTGGCGAAGGCGTAGGTATAAATATTTTCTTTACTTGCGTATTTTTCGCTGTCTATCAGCTCCTTGGCCACGAGATTAGCCACTGCGGCACCGCGGCTGTGTCCTGTCAGAAGAATTTTCGTGCTGTCCTTAGCTTCGCCGAGACTGTCGATATATGCTTCGAGCTTTTCAAGCACATAGCTTTTCGCATCGGCAAAGCCCTTATGTGTGGTGCCTGTACCCGGATCGAAATTAGAGTACCACTGATTTTTATACGAGCCTATAAAGCCTGCAAAAATGAGAGTGTAAACCTTTCCGTCTGCAGAGATTTTCTTGTGTGCGATAAAATGGTTTACCTCATCCTTTCCCGTGTCGGTTCTGATGTTGTCAAGATTTGCGGTAAAGCCGCAGTTTTCGAGCTGCTTTTTTATAGTCTCGGGTGAGCCGTACTCGTAGCCTATAACCGTGAAAAGTGAACAGAATTCGCCGAGTTCTTTATTAAAATATTTCGAATCACTTTCGAAGTATTTGTTGTCGAGCGTTGCCGTAACGCCCTTATAGGTGGTGGAGGCTGAGGAGGGAATGTTTCCGTAATCATAATGAATTTTTGCGGATGTGAGACCGGTATTCTTGGTCGCAACGGAAATTTCACTCCACTCCTGTGAGGAGCCCTTATAGTAAACATTCTTAAGGCCGGAGCAATCATAGAAAGCGTATCTGCCGACAGCTTTTACACTTTTCGGAATCGTTATGCTTTCGAGAGCTTCACAGTAAGAAAAAGCAAATTCGCCTATCTCAGTCGTTCCGTCGGGGATCACTATGGTTTTAAGCTTTTTACAGGAGCTGAAGGCAGAGCTTTCAATTAAATTGACGCTTTCGGGTATGGTTACACTTTCGATGCTTTCACACCTCGTAAGAATACCGCTCGGAACACTGGTGAAGCTTTCGGATAATTTAATGCTTGTGAGATTGATACAGCCTGAAAAAACGGAATATCCCATAGACTTCACGCTGTCGGGAATAGTAACAGAGGTAAAGGCTTCACAGCCGAGAAAGCACATATTATCTATATATGTTACACCTTCGGGAATTTCTACATTTGCGAGCTTTTCACACATATAAAAGGCCGAATCCCCGAGAGTTTTCAGCTTTTCCGGAAGCTTTGCGCTCTGTAGGTTTATGCAATAATAAAAGCACCATTCCTCAATATCTTCTACTCCCTCGGGTATTTTTATGCTTTCGAGAGCGGTACAACAGTAAAATGCCCAGGGTCCTATTTTGGTAACGCTGTCGGGAACAGAGACACTTTTCAGGTTCTGACAGGCATGAAAGCCGCTGTAACCGATTTCCTTAACCGTAGAAGGAATCGAATACGCTTCAGCCTCTTTGGCGGAAGGATAGCGCACCAGTACAGATTTATCCTTACTGAAAAGAATGCCGTCGCCGTCTGCGGTGAAATAATTACTTTCGGGTGCTACGGTGAACTTTTTTAAGGAGCTGCAATCTCCGAAGGCTCTTATACCTATAGCTTCAACGGTCGAGGATAAGTAAACCTCCTCCATAGCAGTGCAGATATTGAAGGCATAATCGCCTATGCTTACAATGCCCTCGGAAACAGTCACAGCCGTTATCGTCTCGCACCTCCAGAATGCACTGTTTCCTATGGCTGTAATCCTCTGTCCGTTTACATAAGCTGGTATCACAACCTCTCCGCCGTCACCGTAATAATCAGTTATCTTATAGGTGCCGTCACTTTGCCTCTCACAGCGGAAATCATTGACATCTGATGCCGACGCTCTGAATGAAGTAAGCTCAAGGTCCACGAAGGAGCCCAAAGGTGCCGCCGTAAGCATCAGCACCGTTATCATAAGCATACAAAGTGTTTTCTTTAAAAGATTCATTTCATTTTCTCCTTTATTAAATTCAGAATTCAAAATTTCGGTCGCGGATCATAGTGAGTGCAAAGTGCAAAATGCAAAATGACGGCCGCGGATTTACCACATTATAATATTTAAAGTTATCTCCGCAGAGGGAAGCGGATGATAAAATGTAAAGAGTAAATTATAAATTGTTTTGTTTTTACGGACGACCGATGGTCGCCCCTACGATATAACAGCACCGATAGGTGCCACATCGCAATGCCTCGCCTAAAAGGAGAGGTGGCAACCGACAGGTTGACGGAGAGGTCTCAACAGCACCGATAGGTGCCACATCGCAATGCCTCGCCTGAAAGGAGAGGTGGCAACCGACAGGTTGACGGAGAGGTCTCAACAGCACCGATAGGTGCCACATCGCAGAGCCTCGCCTGAAAGGAGAGGTGGCAACCGATAGGTTGACGGAGAGGTCTCAACAGCACCGACAGGTGCCACATCGCAGAGCCTCGCCTGAAAGGAGAGGTGGCAACCGACAGGTTGACGGAGAGGTCTCAACAGCACCGACAGGTGCCACATCGCAGAGCCTCGCCTGAAAGGAGAGGTGGATGCAAAGCAGACGGAGAGGTTACTATGTTTCAATAAAACCTTCAGTCGTTACTGCTTCACGGAGGCACTTCTGACAGGAACGATATATTTTATGATTTACATTCCGCAAGCCCTTTAAGTTCTACAGCTTCGCAGAGGTACTTTTTCGGCAGAACCCATACGAACACGATAACGGAATAAGAGATATCTTTCTTTTATAGCTCATCCTTAGTCCACTGTAATAAGAAAACAGCCATTATAGTCTACAGTTATCTATAGTTCTATGCTCTGCTTTACCGATAAAGCCATCGTACAGAGTGCATTTACTGAAAGCACTGCAGGAAAATCGCTGCCGCAGCTCTCTCATCGCACAGATATTTTGTCTACCCTGATGTGACTGCCGTCACATTACGCTTCGTCTCCTCAGCTACCGTCAGTCCGACAGTCGCTTACCGCTCGATCTGCTTTTCAGACGGGTTTTACGGATAGGTCATATTACACAAAGGAGAGGTTACACAACATAAAAGCGGCGGAATATCGTTTTCCTTTTCCGAAAGCCTTTCCCGCCAGTTCTGCGTTCTGCACTAAAAAAACGGAACGTTTTTTCTTAACGTCCCGTTTAATGATTAACCTAATGCCTCTCTTACTTTTTCCGCACGCTTTATGTCACGCTGTGAGCGGGTGAGAGGTGCTTCGCTCTGTGTGTTCATGGTAGCCGGCTGCAGCTCTGCCGTAAGAGCGCTGAGCTTTTCCATAGGAATGTCGAAAAGTCCCTCGGCGGCACCTAAACGAACATAAGAGATAAGGTTTGTAAGCTCCTTTGAGGTGAGCTTGTAGGCACTTTTGAGAATACCGTAGGCTCTGAAAATTTTATCCATAAAATCCTCGTCCTTGATAAGTACGGCTCTTGCCTGCTTTTCCTGAGTGACTATCTGCAGAGCGATAGAGTTAAGATTCTGAAGAGCAGCCTTTTCCGAAATGCCTAAGGTAACCTGGTTGCTGAGCTGGTAAATGTCACCTAAAATTTCACCGTCCTCACCGTAGGAGCCGCGGAGGGTAAGTCCGAGCTTGGCGACGGTGGCGGTGAGATTTCTGACAGCGCCCTTTCTCGAAAGAGCGGGCAGATGCAGCAGTACCGAGGCTCTCATTCCTGTGCCTAAATCTGTGGGACATTGTGTAAGATAGCCTATGCGCTCGTCGAAGGCATAGGAGAGCTTGTTTTCTATAAGAGTGTCTATCCTGTCAGCCTTTCTGTAGGCTTCGTCGAGAGAAAGCCCCGACTCGATAATCTGGATACGGATGTGGTCTTCCTCACAGAGCATAAGGCTGACATCCTCGTTTTCTGAAAGGAGAAGAGATCTTCCCGTACCGTTCGAGGCGAATTCCGCGCTGATAAGGTGCTTTTCCGCCAGTGACACTGCCTCCACGGGAGAGAGAGCTTCCATGTCGGTACAGGTGAGGCCTTCACCGTCGAGAGACTCCTTTACGAGAGCGCAGACTGTCTTTTTTTCATCTCTGTCCAGACGGGCAGGGAAGGGGTACTGTCTGAGATTTCTTGCCAATCTTACGCGGGTGCTTAAAACCACGTCAGACATAGAGGTGTTGTTTTCCTTATTCATATCAGTTTTCCCCCTTCATTTTCTTTATTTCATCTCTGATGATTGCCGCTCTTTCGAAGTTCTGCTCGGCTACCGCCTTCTGCATCTCCGCTTCCAGATCGGCGATTTTCTCTTCGGTTGTCTTTTCTTTTACTGTGATTTCTTCCTCGTGAATTACGGGTATCTTTCCTGAATGTTTTGCCTTTCCGTGGATTCTCTGGATAGAGGGGAGAAGCTTATTATAGAACTTCTCATAGCAGTCCGCACATCCGACGGTACCTGTTTTGATAATATCGTCGAAGCAGCAGCCGCATTTTTCGCAGCGGTCAAGTCTGCTTTCTCCGAGGGAAAGAGCGGTATCTCCGAAGAAGGAGGAGAAAATACCGGGAAGATTAAAGGAAAAGTCGTCGAAGAGGTCTCTGTAGCCTGAGTTCTGTGCACAGGAGGAGCAGAGATGGCTTTCGGTGGCTTCACCGTTTATTACACGTTTGATGTGAGTGGTTGCTTCGCTTTTTTTACAGTTCTGACATAACATAGTTAGTACCTCCTTTTAAATAATTCGCAATTCGCAATTAAGATAATCCCTCCGTCAACCTATCGGTTGCCACCTCTCCTTTCAGGCGAGGCTTTGCGATGTGGCACCTGTCGGTGCTGTTGTAACGCAATCGCGGGATGGGTTTAAATTAACGGTTGGCGGTAGTCCGCCGTTTGAAGGAAAAACGCAAAACGATGGTTGCGGATTGTGATTAATTCGCATTCCGCATTAATTGGTGGCGGACTATCACTTATTATTTTCCGAAGTCTTATCCGCCCGTTCTGCGTTCTGCACTCTGCGTTCTGCATTTCTTCACTCAGCCTTTATTGAGTGACAGCAGCATCTGCTTAAATATATCTGCTCTTACGAGATCTCTTACCTGCGGGGGCAAGGAGCGGTAGGGTGCGTCCGATGTGGCAGCGAGGATAAGCTTTGCCTGTGGCTTGGTGATAATCTCCCTGTAAAGAAGATTCATGGTGTGAGCCTGTGCCGTGTCCGTGTCAAGTCTGTCTCCCACAGAGGAAATTATACGGGGGATGAGAGTGTCATTATCGTAGAGTATGCGGGTTATTTTTATGAATCCGCCACCACCCCTTCGGCTTTCTACCATATAGCCTCTTTCGGGAGTGAAGCGGGATGAGAGCACATAGTTTATCTGACTTGGCACACAGCCTAAATCCTGGGCAAGGATGTTTCGCTGAATTTCTATTTCGTTTTTCTCCTCGAGCATATCGCTTATCATCTGAGCGATGGCGTTGGAAAGGTTCATTTCATCACTTCCTTTTTTGAACACTGGGGATGCTGTGTGTTGAAAATCAAAGACAGCAGATTTCTTTAAGAAGAGCACATATAACTGTTCCTTCTGCTTTTCTTGACTTTGACTTTCTTTGACCTTATGCTTTTATTATAGTCCGAAACAAAGATTTTTCAAAGGTCAAAAAAGGTCAAAACTCTTATGCTTGTTTCCGTTTTCTGAGATTAGCTTTAATTTTCGTCTTTTTCCGTTGATTTTTGAGTTTTTTTGTTTTCGCAGGCAAGAGAGGAAGCTGACCTTTCATATATATTATGCTCGGCTGTTTTTGATCTTGTCTCGGAGAAAAGACGGGAGTATACATCTACGGCATCAAGTAAAATCCTGCCTCGTGAGAAGGTAAAAATATCATTCATAAATCAATCACCGTAGATATTTTTGACCTTTTGAAAATTCTTATTCAAAAACAGTCACACACCGCAGTCAATACCATATACTGATGATGTAGGGCGACGAAAAACGCCCGAAAGAAGAGAGGGGGTAAAGGTAAATGGGCTGTAATAACGGTTTATTCGGCGGCAACTGCTGCACCTGGATTATCATTCTTATTCTCTTATTCGTGTGCTGCGGTGACGGCGGCAACGTATTCGGCGGCAACAACGGCTGCGGCTACAACAGCTGCAACAACTGCGGTGGCTGCAACAACGGTTGCGGTTGTCATGACAACTGCTGCTGAGTGCAGTAAAAAAAAAGAAGGGGGCTGGTTTTCAGTCTCCTTCTTTTTGGTGTTTTTATGATTCTTTTTTCTTCCCCGGTGAAATGAGTGAAAATCCCATACGCACTGCATAGCATGTCGAAATATATGTAATTGACTTTATAAAGCTTTCTCCTTTAAGTGTTGCTTTGACATAATCAAGACCTGTTCCCGAAAAGAAATAATATTTTTGAGAATCGTATATGAAATCCAGAACAGTATAATTACAGTTATCATTTATTGTCAGCCAGCCTCCGACTCTGCCGTCAAGAAGAAACATAGAGTCCTCACAGCAGCGCTCGAGGTGCTTTTCAAGAGTCTTAATCTGCTTATCATCCGTTTCTTCGGTGATTTCGGAGTTTTTCACAGGCTTTTCGAAAAATTTACCTTCCTTGGCGATTACATTACCGTGGCGGTCAAAAACTGCCCGAAGAAAAACCTCAGCCCCGTTACCCTCATCGTCGAAATCCTGTGTCAGCTCACACATAGCCTTTTCGAAATCATATTCCTCAGGCTCTGTGAGATGCTCCTGCAGCTCCTTGAATTTTACAGGGTCAGAATAATATTCCAGATTTTCTACGCTGATACTACACATACGATCGGAGTGATAATTATACCGGATGTCCGTAGAGTTCAACTCTGACTGATAAATAGCATAAGCGGAAACGGCATAAAACACTGTAAGTACGGTTATGAATAAAACGTTAATGTTTTTTCTTTTCATAAAAGTCTCCTATTTTGGATATTATTTCTCGCTGTTTCCTTCGGAAATAAGGTCAGACTGTTCCTTTTTCCATTTTTCATATTTTTTCAGGTCGGATCTTGCCGCATCCTGAACGAAGCCGAAGACAATCATATCGTCGAGATGTCCCACAAGAGGGAGAAAGTCAGGGATGATGTCGATAGGACTTACGAAATACAGCACAGCCGCCAGGAGGGTAATAACCGTAGCTGTAGGTATCTGTGTGTATCGCTTGCAGATGTAGTCATTCAGCATACTGCAGATAAGAGAAGCATCCCTGAAATGCTTACCTATGATACGGAGCTGACCTAAACTGTCGCAGAGTGAAATTGCCTTTTCGAGAACGGCACTGACCTTTTCGGGATTATCGATAATCGCTTTAGCTTTTTCGGAAAATTTGTCTATCTGTTCTTTGATTTTTTCTTTGGAGAGCCTTTTTCTTATCCTGCTGTCCGGTGCGAAGGACTCAGCCGACTTCAGCGTTTCCTCGAAGAGATCGGAAGCATTTTCTGAATAGATTTCCATATCAGACCCCTTTGAAATGCTTTCTTATAGCCTGAAAGGTTTCTTCCGAAATAATATGCTCGATTTTACAGGCATCCTCAGAGGCGATGTCCGAAGCCACACCGAGGGAGATAAAGGCCTTGGTAAGAACGGTATGTCTTTCGTAAAGATTTTCGGCGATTTTTCTGCCCGGCTCTAAAAGCATTATTCTGCCGTCGCCCATAACGTCGATATAGCCGTTTTCACGCAGGTTTTTCATGGCGATGCTGACGCTTGGCTTGGAAAAGCCTAATTCATTGGCTATATCGATACTGCGGCAGGAGCCGTTACGGTTTGTCAGCATTAAAATGGTTTCAAGATAATTTTCTGCAGATTGATGAATTTTCATAGTAACTTCCTCATATTTTTTCTTCATAAAAAATATTATACACGAACACCTGTCTTTTTTCAAGGGTATTAAAAAATTAGTCAAAACAGTTGACAAACAAGGGGTTTTAAGGTAAACTAAACAGGATAAATCGAGGCGTAGCGCAGCTTGGTCTGCTCTGCTTTGGGCATTGAGCCCGACCCCCGCCGGCGGCGGATGAAGGGAGGGCGAAATGGCGCAGCGGTCAAAATCGCCAGGCGCTCCAAGCCGAAAAGCGATTTTGGGAACCGCAAGAGGGGTGAGAAGCTCACAGCCTTTGAATGCTTCAAGAAAAATGGTGGCGCAGCGGTCAAAATCGCTAGGCGCTCCAAGCCGAAAAGCGATTTTGGGAACCGCAAGAGGGCGAGCAAAGCAGACACACAGACATAAAAAACAGAATATATTTATAAATCGAGGCGTAGCGCAGCTTGGTAGCGCATCTGCTTTGGGAGCAGAGGGCCGCAGGTTCGAATCCTGTCGCCTCGACCAAAACATATACAGCAGCTGAAAGGTTGCTGTTTTTTTTGTTTTATCTGCGAGTAAAGCATCTGCTTTGGGCATCGTCACCGAAGCGCTCCCTGTGTGTGGAGAAAAGCCTCGCCCTGAAAGGGGAGGTGGCAACCGTAGGTTGACGGAGAGGTCTCAACAGCACCGACAGGTGCCACATCGCAGAGCCTCGCCCTGAAAGGGGAGGTGGCAACCGTAGGTTGACGGAGAGGT
>JAZUOC010000041.1:0-6579 GCA_045604465.1 Acutalibacteraceae bacterium | reverse complement strand
CCGCAGGCGTATGGCATCACCGCAGGTGTATTTTCCTTCGGATTGATTACATACCTTTCTCTGAAAGGATTACATTCACAACTAAAGTTGTGATTCCATACCGTCTTGCGACGGATTGCATACAAGGCTCCGCCTTGATTTTTTTATTTTAAGTTGATATAATGCTTTCAGAGGTGATTGCTAATGGAAACAGTATTATATGAATACACTTTCAATTTTGCAAATATACTTTTGTGTTTTATACCTCTTGTAATAGGTGTCGTATTTTTAGCAAACTCAATCAAACAAGTTCGACAAAAAGTGAAAAATAAAGGATGGAACGGACTTGTTGATTCGTTCTTTAAATATGCCGGTTTTGTTGTTGGAACATTATGCATTTTTTTGTTTTTAACTATTTTTGTTGGAGTGTTGCTCGAACATAAGGATTTTGTTGAGTTGATCGGTAACAATGAGGTTTGTGTAATTGAGGGTTATGTTGAAGAATATCATCCAATGCCATACGAAGGTCATGATACAGAACATTTTGAAATTGGCGGAGTTTATTTTGAATATTCTGATTATATCATGGTAAACGGATATAATATTTCTGCTTCACATGGAGGCGTTGTTACACATAATGGACAACATTTAAGAATAAAATATATCCAAAAAGAATATGACGGTGTAACTAATAATGCAATTATATACATTGCGCAAATCGGAAATGAATCGGTAAATAATGAAAGTTTGTAAAATGTTTATTGTTGCTAAATTGACCTGTAAACACATAATAATCAACCCTCCAATCTGAACCACCTGTGTTCGATAAAGGGTTGATTTTTTTATATAAACCCAGTATTTAAGCGGCATTTAGCTGCTTTTTTATTTTCTTTACAACACTACACAAAAATCAAAACATTTCAAAATACGAAACAGAAACGGAAAATATCAGTAATACGAACCAGTTGATTTAAATAACTAATATATGATTTAGATGTGTAGTTAGAACCTTGGTCACTATGAAATAACAGTGCAGTCGGTTTTCTGCTTTCGTAAATCTCCTTGTTTTTTGATTTAATAATAGCATATTAATTTCGTTACAGTTAATTAATGGAAAGTCTTAAATTCGGTTTTTAGTGCTGATTTTTTCTTGTTGGCATTTTGGGCGGATTTTTGTTTGTATTGTTCATTATTCAATATTCAGTGGAGCATAATGAATTTTTAAATGAACAAGAGCGTTCGAAAGGTAAAAGGACATTCGTACCCGATTGTAATTTTAGATTATGTGTGATATAATCATCTTATTACATTAGGAATATAGGTGTTAACAATGAAACATTCAGTTATTATTTCGACTATCATAGTAGTTGCTTTAATTATTACCTTTTGTGTAATAAAATTTGGTCCTTCTGAATTTACCGGTAGTGATTATACTATACCGGAGCTTGATTTAAGCGAAATGCCCGAGGATATTAAAAAAACGCAGTATGAGTACCTTTATCAGCTTTCCACGGTGGATGACTCAAATGACTATATGGCTCACCCTGACAGTGTGCTTCTTAAAAACGGAGACATCTTAACAGTCTATCCGAAAGGACACGGAAAAGGTGCTATCCTCAACAGAGTCAGCAAAGACGGCGGTTTAACTTGGAGTAGTACTATTGAAAACACTCCTGCAAGTTGGGAAAATTCACTTGAAACACCTACCATATATAGACTTGAATTTTCCGATGGAGCTCCTGACAAGCTGATTCTCATTTCTGCCAATTCTAAATGGCAAGATATGGAAACACCCGGCGGATTTGAATGCTCTATTTCGGAAGATGAAGGCAAAACATGGACAGAATTCCAAAGGTTCTTTAGTTTTGAAGATGAATATTCAGTAGTTCCGATAGTTGCAATGGCAAGTCTTACAAGACTCAAAGAAAACGGCAAATTCGTTGATAAATGGATGGGCTTTTTCCACGATGCCGATTTTTATAACTACAAAACCATTCTTTCCTTTGATGAAAACGGAAATATACAATGGAGTACTCCTGAAAAATATCTTGCACCCCATCGTGATATAGAAAAAAGTGCACAGATGTGTGAAATAGAGGTTATCCGTTCAGAAAATGGTAGCGGAGATGAACTTTGCCTTATCTCAAGAAGCCAGTCAAAGAAAGTAAACTCTATGGTTGCTTTTTCAGCTGACGAGGGTAAGACTTGGAGCAAACCAAAAGAAGTGCCCGCAGCATTAAACGGTGAAAGACATAAAGCAGAATATACATCTGATGGCAGACTTCTTATCACCTTCCGTTCTATTGAACGAGGAAATAAAGCTCAATTCCATGCCAAGAAAATTGACAGAAAACGAGGTTGGATGAGTGCCGGTCTTATTGCTTGGGTTGGTACATATGAAGATTTGAAAAACGGTACAGAGGGCGATTACAGAATAAAAATAGCACATATTTATTTTGACAACCAAAAGAAGCCTGAATACTATGCAGGTTCTGATACCGGCTACTGCGGTAATGTTGTGTTAGCAGATGATACATTTGTTATCTGCGGTTACGGCAAATTCAACCCGAATGTAAAAACAAGTGACGGTAAAACACTAAAAACTTATATAGCATCCAAGAGAATCAATCTTAGAGATACTGATGACTTGGTAGAAAGCTATCGCAAAAAGGATGCCGATTGTTGATTTATTCTATTTAAAATGATACACTTTTATAAAATAAATTCAGGAGAGTGAAAAAATGACTTTAGTTAATAAAGTTAAAGACAGCTTTTCCTATGTGAAAACATATTGGAAAACTCCACCATTAGGCAATTATATGCCGATTAAAGAGATTGCAGCCCTTGCAGGTGGCGGCATAGGTATAAGGTTTATTACTCAATGCGTTTCATCTGTGCTTCTGTCTGCCACAAATGTTTTCTTAGGTAATACCATCGGTATTGAACCGATGAATCTGTACTACATATATCTTATTGCAGTTGTTATCAGTTTCCCCCTTACAATGGTAAGAGCTTATATCGTTGACAACACAAGAAACAAAAAAGGTAAATACAGACCATATTTGATTTCAATGGGTATTCCAACCGTTGTTTTAGCAATCGGTTATTTTTGGATGCCTTATGAAAAAATGGAGAGTCAGGTTACAAAATGTGTTGTTGTTCTTCTCTTTAACATTGGCTTCCAATTTGTTTACAATTTCCTTTATGAAGCTTACTATAATTATGTAGTTGTTTTGTCACCTAATACTCAGGAAAGAGCAAATGTTTCATCTGTTAAAGCTGTTGTTGAATCATTTGGTCCGTCAGTTACGGGTATTATTATTCCGCTTTTCGCAAAGAACTTTATAGGCACAGGTAACCTTAACGACATTCGAATTTACAGAACCATTTGGGTACCAATCCTTATTTTAGGTTTTTTTCTCAGTATCATTGTTTATGCAAACACTCATGAAAGAATCATTCAGGCGAAAACTCATGTTGTTCAGATCAAGTTTATGGATGCTCTGCGTGAGGTTACAAAGAATAAGTATTTTTGGATTACATCACTTGCAGGTTGGTTAGGATTCCTTGAAGGTGCTTGTTTCAACATTCTCAACTGGCTCTATTCATACCAACACGCATGTACAGCCGGTCAGTATGCATTGATTACCACAGTTTACGGAAACGCATCACTTTGGGGTATGCTTTTAGCTCCACTTTCAATAAAGAAACTCGGCAAGGGAAAAACTCTCCTTCTCATAAACTCATTGAATATCGTCTTCATAGGTGCTATTTATCCTATTGTTAAATATGCAGATATAAGCATTATGATTTGGCTTGTTCTTATCTGCCTTTGGATGAATGCCCTTGTCGGTGCTTTCGGACATATTCTTTCACCAAGTATCAACGGCGATATCCGTGACTATCAGCAGTATATTTCAGGCGAGAGAATTGACGGTATGTTTGCTGCTGTAGGTCTTATCGGTAGTGTTGTTACAATGGCAACAAGCTCTGTTCTTCCGGCTATTTATGAAAAAGTAGGTTTTAATGAGCAAAAGCTTCAGGAATTACTACCTGTAATTATTGCACAGGAAGGCGAACTTAATGACCCGACAAATGTTTACAATGTTCTTTATCATAAAGAAACATTTATAGCTATTTTTGGCGTCTTAATCGCAGCATCTGTTGTCGGTGCGGCAATGAATGTTATCCCTTACTTCTTCTATGACTTATCGGAAGTAAAGCAACAGGGTATTATTAAGGTTCTTAAAATCCGTGCATTGTTTGAGGACTATGGTAACGGTATTCTTAAAGATCGTGACTTAGTTGAAACTATTGAGATTATCAAAGCTGCAAAAGCACTTGAAAACGCACAGTCAAAAGACCTTGCAGAGTACAAGCTCTGTGTAAAGCAAGCAAAAGATAAAGAAGAAAAGAAGACTGTAAAGAAACAATACAATGATGCAAAACAGTATAATGTTGATATTGAAATTTCAAAGATTGTTCTTGATGAAATGAACCGTTTCAACACAACCTATGGTCAGATTCAGCTTGAACAGGCAAGAGCAACTGCCTCTTTAGGCTATGAAGCGATTTATAACTATAATCATAGTGAACTCATGGATGCAAAGGCTTTACCAAAGAGTACAACAGAAGAAAAAGAATTCAGAAAAAATGCTGTTTCTGTAGCAAAAGACTTTGCTGATGCTCAAAAGATTGCAAAGAAAAACTTTAACAACAACATCGTTGAATTTGATTCAAGCATTTTTGATAAGCTCTTCAATCGTGAAGATGAAATTTCTGCAAAAATTGAGGATGCATATAATAATCTTTACAATGCTAAAGACATTAAAGATAAAGATGCTGTTGCCCGATATAAGTCAGAAATCAAAGAACTTAAAAAAGAGCGTAGCCTTGTTGAAAAAGAAATCAAAAACGCAACAACTGAAAACTCACTTTATACTCGTGCTGCCCGTCCTGTAATCAAGGCACAGAAACTTTTGATTCAAGCTGAAAACTATACAAAGCTTGAAGAAATCGAAAACCTCTATGAAGAGGCAAAAGCAAGACACGAAAAGGCTATGGAAGCTGCTCGTATAGAAGCAGAGCGTGTTGAAGCAGAAAAGAAAGCGTACGCAGCAAAAATCAGAACTGAAAAAGCTGCAAAGAAATAAAATTTAATCAACCCTCTAATTCGAAGCATCTGTTCGATAAAGGGTTGATTTTTACTTATTACTTCTTCACTATTCACTCTTCACTAATCTTCGGGTCGATTTTTGGCGAAGTAATAGGTAATAGTTAAGAAGGAAGAAGTGAGGGCGGGACACCCGCACCCGATTGTAAAAATTTAACATCTGTGATATAATTAATCTTACAGATGAATCTATAATATACAGTATTCTGAATTCACCTACTAAAAGGAGTGTTGACTATGGCAAAAGTAAAACGCAAAAACAGAAAAAAGGCTTTGTTTGTCTCTGTTTTGGTAATTGCAGTGATTGCGGTTCTGATTGCAGGGCTGAATTATTCAGCGGTTGAGAATCTTATCGAGAAGGGTAATTCATACTCGAAGGTTGAGTACGAAAATCAGCTTGTACCCGAAAAGGACGAAAACGGCAACTGGTATTTTACTACGGATGAAGACTTCAAGGTTATGCATCTTACGGATATTCACATCGGTGGCGGTTTTATGTCAAAGGATGTGGATGAAAAAGCACTTAACGCAGTTGCGGCTATGGTGACAAGAGAAAAGCCGGACCTTGTTATCGCGACCGGAGATATTGCCTTCCCTGTGCCTTATGCGGCGGGTACCTTCAATAACCGCAGCGGTGCAAGAGCTTTTGCAAACCTTATGGAAAGTCTTGGTGTTTACTGGGATGTGACCTTCGGTAATCACGATGCCGAAGCGTATTCATATTTTGACAGAAAAGCTATGGGTGAGTTTTATGAAAGCGAAGAATTTGAGTATTGTCTTTTTCAGTCGGGACCCGAAGCTGTCGACGGTATAGGTAACCATACTATCGAAGTAAAGAACTCTCAGGGCGTAATCACTCAGGCTATAATGCTGATTGACTCCCAGGCTTATATTAAAGATAATATCATTGAAAGCATTAAGGGTACATATGATAATATTCATCCCAACCAGGTCGAGTGGTATGAATCCGAAATACTCAGAATGAACGCCGAAAACGGGAAAATCAGTGAAAAAGCAGTGCCTGTTAAATCTCTTGCCTTCTTTCATATCCCCTTGGTGGAAATGGCTGATGCCTGGACTGAATTTACAGAAAACGGATATGAAGACACAGACGATTTTAAATATATTGAGGGTATAATAGCTGAAGGCGGAAGACTGGTTTACAGCGGTTTAGGTGAGGATGACCTTTTCGAGAAAATGCTCGAGCTTGATTCTACAAAGGCTATGTTCAACGGCCACGACCACATTAATAATACCACCTTTGAATATAAGGGTATTACCTTCAGCTATGGCTACAGTATTGACTATTTCGCATATTCGGGCATCGATAAGCTTGGCTCACAGAGAGGCTGTACTATTATTACCTGTAAGCCGGATACAAGCTTTACTATCGATAAATATAACTATTATTCAGACAGATATGCCCT
>JAZUOC010000040.1:0-13848 GCA_045604465.1 Acutalibacteraceae bacterium | reverse complement strand
AAAGGGGAACACAGCTACAGAGCTGTTCCATACTCTTATACCGCAAGCCAGAGCCGTACCGCCCGCTGCGGAATCGGTGTAAGTATTAAGGAAAGAGTTTATGTCACTGTTTGTTTTGACTGGCATTGTCTCCATAGCAAGCTGAACTCCTCTTTCAGCTTTGGTGGCTTCGAGATTATTAAAGCTCATACCATCGCCTATCATGAGGATAACGTTTTTATACTTACCCTCAGCGTAATCATCGCTTACATTATCGCTTATGCCCGCATAGCCGTAAAGCATCAGAATGAAAGCAGTCATAATTGAAACTAATTTTTTGATAATTATCATTTTTATTCTCCTCTCGGATATTTTTTATAAATATATTATACATTTTTATTTCTGTTTTTTCAATCTAATATAAAAAATTTTTTCTTGCTTACATTGAAAACTTTTCTGTTATATGGTATCATACTCGGAGACTTTTCAGAGGAGGAGAAAAAATGAAGCTCAGGCAAGATTACAAATACACCTTTTATGCCTCTTATGCAGGTTATTTCGTTCAGGCCATCATCAATAATTTTCTTCCGCTGCTTTTCCTTACCTTTCAGAAGGATTTTAACCTGAGCTACGATAAAATCTCACTGCTTATCATCATAAATTTCGGTGTGCAGTTAGTGGTGGATATGATTTCTGCCTCTTTTATCGACAGAATAGGCTACCGTGCATCAGCTCTTCTCGCTCACGCCTTCGCCTTTGCGGGGCTTTTTTCTCTCGGCATTTTTCCCTTTATTCTGCCGCCGTATGCAGGTATAATACTTTCCATAATAATCTATGCTACGGGAAGCGGCCTTATCGAGGTTATTATCAGTCCCCTCGTAGAGGCCTGTCCGAGTCAGAGTAAAAGCGGCTCAATGAGTCTTCTCCACTCTTTCTACTGTTGGGGACAGATGTCGGTAGTTCTTCTCTCGACGCTGTTCTTCACCCTTTCAGGAACAGACAACTGGCGTTATTTGGCTATGCTGTGGAGCATTATCCCTCTTGTAAACGGAATACTTTTCTCTCTTGTCCCCATACCGAAAGCACTGGCAAACGGTGAAGGAATGAAGGTGAAAGAGCTTTTCGGAAGCAGACTTTTCTATATCTTCGCTCTGATTATGCTCTGCTCGGGAGCCAGTGAAATCGCTATGAGTCAATGGGCATCCGCCTTCGCTGAATCGGGACTTAAGGTGTCCAAGACTGTCGGCGACCTTCTCGGACCCTGTCTTTTTGCTGTGCTTATGGGCTCGGCGAGAGTTCTCTATTCGAAAATAAGCGAAAAAATCTCACTTACGAAAATGATGACAGCAAGTGCTGTGCTGTGTATTATCAGCTATCTCGTCGCAAGTCTTTCTCCCCTGCCCCTGCTTTCTCTTTTCGGATGCGCTCTCTGCGGTCTTTCCGTAGGCATTATGTGGCCGGGCACCTTCTCTCTTGCCGCGGAAAAAATCCCGACGGGCGGTACTGCCATGTTTGCATTTCTCGCTCTTTTTGGAGATCTGGGATGCTCCGCAGGACCCGGTACCGTAGGCAAGGCTATTACCCTTTTCGGCGGAGATATGAACAAGGGTATGCTTCTCGGTGTAGTCTTTCCGATACTTATGATTGCAGGACTTTTGATGATGAAAAGGCACGGGGACAACCTCTCCGTCAAATAAAGTGTGACACCTCTCCTTTCAGGCGAGGCTTATGACTAATCTTACAGGAGTAAAACTATGAACAAGAAAGTAAAGTCCACCCTTCTCGCCCTGCTTCGCGTAGCCGTTGCTATGGCTATTTTCGTTATAGCAGTCATAAATTATGAAAAGCTGAAAAATATCGATGTGCGTGCTCTCGTTGATGCCAGTGCAAATATGACAATAGCCGTCCTCACAATCTGGGGTGTATATCTTGTCAAATCCGTGCTGTTCATCCTGCCCGCTTCGCTCATTTACATTTCTATCGGTATGGCCTTTCCCACTCCTACGGCCTGTCTTATCAGCCTCGTAGGTATCGTTCTCGAGGTCACCGTCACCTATTTTCTCGGCGTGTTCCTCGGCGGAGATTATGTAGAAAAGCTCCTTCGCAAAAGCAAGGGGGGACAGAAAATCCTCGAAAAGAAATTCAACGACAACTTCCCTGCCCTTCTGATTATCCGAGCTCTTCCTGTTTTCCCCATCGACTTCGTAAGTCTCTTCTGGGGTGCATCGAAATGTAAGTTTCCCCGCTATTTTGCCGCTTCGGTTATCGGCATTATGCCGAGAGTAGTCCTTTTCACCATTTTAGGTGACGGAATTTACGACTACATCCCCATTCATCTCATTATCAGAATAGTAATTTTCTGTATTCCCGTGGGAGCTGTAATTTATCTGATAAGGCATTTTATTAAACTGAAAAAAGAGGGATAAAAAATTACAGACACTTGATTTTTACTTCATGTGTCTGTTTTACTTTATATTTTTTATGTCCTTTTCTATGTCATCGAGAGCGAGTCTTTACCTTATAAACTCCAGTATTTCCGCCCACACCTTTTCGTCCTGGGCAGTCATACGCTTCCAGTCATATTTTTCCTTGAAGGCTTTCTTCTCCTCTTCGGTAGTGAGAGCCTTCTTTTTTAATGCCTTCTGATATTCTGCGAAAAA
The DNA here is from genome assembly GCA_045604465.1 of Acutalibacteraceae bacterium. Classification (GTDB taxonomy): domain Bacteria; phylum Bacillota; class Clostridia; order Oscillospirales; family Acutalibacteraceae; genus UBA6857. The sequence continues at coordinate 11,209 of JAZUOC010000040.1, read as the reverse complement.
TTTGTCCTTGTATTTGACTGCATCCTCCGTGTAGTTCGGGTTATGGTTTTTGCCGGTGAGACGAAGGAATTTTATGTTTTTCTTGCCCGAAAGCTCTTTTTCGAGAAGGTCAAAGTTATTAACCGCTGAAACGGTTTTATCGTCATCGGAATGGATGATGAGCATTTCCGTTTTCGTATTTTTAAGGGTATCAAGGGCGTTATAGCGGATATAGTCGGGGTTGGATTTCTTTTCGACAGCGAGAATTTTTTTTAAAAAAGGTGAAAGAATACCTTTAAAAAAGCCTTTTAAAACCTGCTCGACTGCAATAAAGCCCGACATAACCACAGCCTTTTCTATATTGGGATGAAGTGCGGAAATGTTAAGAGTGGAAAATCCGCCCCAGCTGTGTCCGATAACACTTATGGGAAGATTTCTGTATTTCACGTCATTTTTAAGAGCCTTAACCGCATCGTCGAGGTCTCTCAGAGACTGCGAAAAGCCGTTAGTGCTGTCTCCGCCGGATTTCATGCATCCAGTATGGTCATAGGCGAAAACCCTGTAGCCTTCTCTGCACAGTCTCTCGATTTCCGTCATATATCCCGTATGGCCCGAGCCCATTCCGTGTTCAAAGATAACGAGTCTGTTTTCATTGAAGCCCTCATAGTAATAAAATGCACCGGCAAGAGTATGTCCGAGCGAGGAAGGAAAAAGATATTCTTCCCTGTGAAGACCTTCGAAATCCTCCGCTGTAAAATAAACCACACAGCCGTTATCGTCGGCACGGCTGTAAACCATATTTCTGTATATTTTTTCGATAAATCCGCTTATCATAATCATTATCCTTTCTTATTTAATCAGTTTTTCCAGCATATCCATCTCTCTGCTCGTTTCCCATAAGAAATTACGGCATTCCTCGTCCTTTGAGAGGATATGTCCTGCACGCACTATACGGCGAAGGAAGATTTTACTGAAAAGTACATCTTCTTCATGGGAAATCAGAGGACAGATGTTTATACCCCGTATGTCAATTTTTGCTTTTATTCTTCCCTCTTCGGTGATATAAGGGAAGAATGGAAAAATAATGCAGGAAAGAGGTCTGGTGCTTCTGTCGCATTTACCCTTACATACACAGAGTCTGTTTCCGTTCTTTTCCTTTACGGGAAAGACTGTGTCCTCACCGGGAAAAAGAAGCATTCCTGTCTCCTCGTCACCCTTACAGCAGGCTTTACCGCACACAAGTCCGCAGTCGGCACTGAGAGGAGTGTAGGGAATAAGAACGTCCTTCGCGCGGGAAATAATGTCTTTTTTCATTCTTTCACCTCGTATCCGTAGCTTTTACATATACATTATAACTCTTTTTGTATTCTTTGTACAGTAAAAATTCTTTTTATTCGTAAGATTTTTTATTGAAAAAGGATGATGTTTGTGGTATATTAGTATGTGTGATTTTTCACGAGAATATATGAAGTTTTTTAGGAGATGTAAACGTGAAAATAGGATACGATAACGAAAAATACATCAAAACCCAGTCTGAGCATATCAGAGAAAGACTTTCTCAGTTCGGCGGCAAGCTTTATCTCGAATTCGGCGGTAAGCTTTTCGATGACCACCACGCCGCCAGAGTTCTCCCCGGCTTCGAGCCCGACAGTAAGCTGAAAATGCTTCTCGAGCTTAAGGATGAGGCTGAGGTTGTTATCGCTGTAAGCGCCAAGGCTATCGAGGAAAAGAAGCTTCGCCGTGACCTTAACATCTCCTATGATAAAGAGGTTCTCCGTCTTATCGACCTTTTCAGAAGTGTAGGTCTTTATGTGGGCAGTGTCGTAATAGCTCAGTATGACGGACAGAAATCTGCCGATAATTTCAGGAATAAGCTTCGTGAACTCGGTGTTTCCGTTTTCACCCATTACAAAATAGATGGCTATCCCTCAAATGTACCTCTTATCGTCTCCGAAGAGGGCTACGGCAAAAATGAATATGTGGAAACAGAAAGAAAGATTGTCGTCGTAACGGCTCCGGGCCCCGGCAGCGGTAAAATGGCAGTATGTCTTTCTCAGATTTACCACGACCACTTAAGAGGAATGGAGTCCGGCTACGCCAAATTTGAAACCTTCCCTGTGTGGAATCTTCCTCTCAACCATCCTGTAAATCTTGCCTATGAAGCGGCCACAGCCGATCTTAACGATCTTAATATGATCGATCCCTTCCACCTCGAGGCCTATGGAATACCTACGGTAAACTATAACCGCGACGTAGAAATCTTCCCTGTGCTTGAGGCGATTTTCACCAAGATTTACGGTTCATGCCCCTACAAATCACCTACAGATATGGGCGTAAATATGGTAGGTCACTGCATTTTCGATAAAAAGATAGTCGAGGATGCGGCTAAGCAGGAAATTATCCGCAGATATTATTCCGCTCTTTACGATGCCAGACACGGTGCCGATACCCTGAAGGAAAGAGAAAAAATCTCCATTCTTATGAATAAGGCGGGCATCAGTCTCGAGAGCAGGGCAGTAGCCGTTAAAGCCAACGAGGTGGCAGAAAAAACAGGTGCACCCGCCGCTGCTATCGAGCTGGACGACGGCAGAATAATCATCGGTAAGACGAAGGACCTTTTAGGTGCCGCCTCTGCTGCACTTTTAAATGCTCTGAAATGTCTGGCAGGACTCGACGATGAGCTTCTGCTTTTACCCTCTACTCTTATCGAGCCGGTGCAGAATCTTAAGGTAAGCTATCTCGGCAGCAAAAACCCCCGTCTTCATGCCGACGAGGTGTTGGTGGCCTTATCCGTTTCTGCCGCTACTGATAAAGATGCAGCTAAGGTCCTCGAATGTCTGCCTCTGCTCAAAAACTGTCAGGCACACATTTCCGTTATCCCGTCAGATGTGGATAAGATGATTTATAACAAGCTGGGCATACACCTCACTGTAGAGCCCGAATACGAAAATGATAATTTATATCATTAATAAACTAAAAGAAAAAATATAAATTAATAATAACAAAACAGGAAGGAGACATATTATGACATACCTCGAAAAATACGAACAGTGGTTGACCTTTGACGAAGAAACCAAAGAGGAGCTTCTCAAGGTTACGGACGAAAAGGAAAAGGAAGACAGATTCTATAAAGATCTCGCCTTCGGAACAGGCGGTCTTCGCGGTATTATGGGTGCAGGCTCAAACCGTATGAACAGATATACTGTAGGCAAGGCTACCTACGGTTTGGCAAAATATCTGAAAAACAAATATGACGGTGAAATCAAGGTAGCCTTAGGTTATGATACCAGAAACAATTCTGCATTCTTTGCTAAGGTTGCAGCAGGGATTTTCGCTTCCTGCGGCTTTAAGGTTTATCTTTATGACAAGGCATTACCCGTACCCGTTCTTTCCTTTACCACCGCATTTTTAGGCTGTAATGCCGGTGTTATGATTACAGCCTCCCATAATCCCAAGGAGTATAACGGCTACAAGGTATACGATTCAAAGGGCTGCCAGCTCTGCACAGAGGATGCCACAGAAGCTATCGGATACATCAATGCCATTACTGATTACAAATCAATTCCTTTCCTTGAAGAAAGCGAAAACATCACTCTCATCGGTGATGATGTATTCGGTGAATTCTGCAAGCAGATAAAGAAGCAGAGCCTTTACGAAGAAAAATCAGACATTAAAATCGTCTACACTCCCCTCCACGGCACAGGTAACATCCCAGTGAGAAAAATGCTCGAGGGTATGAACGTCACCGTAGTAAAGGAGCAGGAAATGCCCGACGGTAACTTCTCCACCGTAAGAAGTCCTAACCCCGAGGAAAAGGATGCTCTTACCATCGCTATCGAAAAAGCTAAGGAAATCGGTGCAGATCTGCTTTTAGGTACTGACCCCGACTGCGACAGAGTAGGTATCGCCGTAAAGAGCGGTGACGATTATGTACTCTTTACCGGCAATCAGACGGGTGCGCTTTTAGTTAAGTTCGTTCTCGAAATGAAAAAGGCATCCCTCAATGAAAAATCTACTCTTATTAAAACCATCGTTACCTCCGAGCTTGGCGCGAATATCGGCAGAAGCTACGGTCTTAATATCGAAGAAACCCTTACCGGCTTCAAGTATATCGGTGACAAGATGTGTAAATACGAAGCAACCGGTGAAAGAGAATTTGTTATCGGCTACGAGGAAAGCTACGGCTATCTCGTAGGTATGCACGCAAGAGATAAGGACGCTGTAGTTTCCTCTATGCTTATCTGTCAGATGGCTGCTTACTACTATAATCAGGGTAAAACTCTAGTAGACGCTCTCAATGATATTTACGCAGAGTACGGCTACTATCTTGACCACCTCGACTCCTTTACCCTCAAGGGCAAGGACGGCGCAGAAAAGATAGAAAAGCTTATGGTATACTTCCGTTCTCTCGGCAAAGATGTCTACGAGGGCATCGATGAGGTTCTCGACTTCAGTACAGGTATCGCAGACCTTCCCAAAGAAAATGTACTCAAATACACCTGGAAGGACGGCTCATGGCTTGCAGTAAGGCCCTCCGGTACAGAACCTAAAATCAAGATTTACTATTCCGTAAACGAAGAAAACAAGGAAAAAGCTACCGAGAGACTCGCAGGACTCCGTGAGTATATCGCTTCAGTAATCAATAAGGAATAATATCGCAATAACAAACATCTAATACTGACATTTCTTAAAGAAAAAAGACCTTGGGCCGTAAAAGCTCAAGGTCTTGATTTTTAGGGAGATTTATTGCGTAAGCAACAAGGTTCTCAACCAAAGGGAGATGTTTCTTATTTATCCAGTGACTTCATTGTGGGGGGGCCGGGCTCCCCACAATTTATATCCTTCTGTATTTTCTATAAACTGCGAAAAAGCACAACCATTTTTTTGCTTTTTCCTATATTTTACTGCTTAATACTGTATTCGTCGTGTTAATTGTAGTAAGTGTAGTGAGCAGATTATATAACAGGAAATCATTCTACTGTAAAATCAAAGACACATCCGTATGTCTTTTGAAGTTCTTTTGCTTCCTCAAAGGTTTTAAGAAGTTTTTCCACATATTCATCAAAACTTTTAGGCAAGTCATGAATCCCCTTTATTGTTATAAAAGCATCTCTCGGTTCACTTATCAAATCCCAGAGTGCATCAAGATTTTCACCGTAATAATCGGGGAATTTCAATCCCTCTTTTATTCTTTTGTGCATTTCTGTAAAATATTTACATTCAGTAAAATCAACAATTAATTTTTCTTGTTTTTGCATAAAAATCACCTCAGATTATTTCATAAAAAGTTCTGTAATGGTTATAAGTTGCAAATATTAAACCATCATTGGAATATAGAATTCTATGACCATTTCTTTTACCGTCATAATAGTTAATATCACATTCATACCAGATTCTTCCCGGAGCAGACGGTAAATGGCCGTCCTTATTAAAATATATATCTCCTCCTATCATTTTACCCGGAGCGTATTTTACAGGCGATTTACCCCACCTCCAACCGCGTATAGCAATATCAGTTTTTGTAATATAGTATTCAGGTAATACTGCAAAATTTTTAAGCCAATAATCCGCTCCGTCTGCTCCGTTTTTTGTTGCCATTCCGGCAAGAATCGCTTTCAACTCCTCAAGCCTACATCTGCATCTGTCATGCAGAGGCGGAACCTCATCTGTTTCCCCAAGAATGTAATTATAAATTTCACCATGTTTTAGTAAGCATGCTATACAAGTTTTCGGATCAAGCATTGTAATCCAATTTTTCCATTTTGTGCTTGTTGTAGTAAACGGCGGATCGTAAGTATCCAAAAGACCTTTATTGCTCAAATCATCTTTACAAACAAAACCGGTTATTGTTTTTCTTGTAGAATTTGATTCAAACATTTCAATATGAGTTTTTGTTATTCGAGTATAATTCATTAAATTCCTCCTGTTAAATTATCGAACAAATGTTCTATAATTAATTTTAGAGGTAATTTTTCAATTTGTCAATAGTTTCTGTAAAAAAACAGACCATTGCGATATGCAAGCAAATTATAAGTTATCATAAGTTTAACAAGCTTTTTCTTTAAACAATGTAACAATTCAATTGCTAAACACAAATACATTCACTTTTTAATTATATTGTTTCACATAAAAAAGAGCAGTCCATAAAACTGCTCTTTAGTGGATAAATATTTTAACTTTTTTATTGTTTACGACAGTCATTTGTCGTAATTTTTAGTGTCTGAACAAATTTTGATTTGTCGTAAATTTGTCGTAAAACCGACTGTTTACATTTTAGCTATCTCTCGGAACCCTTGATTTTACTAAGGTTTCGAGAATTTTACTTATCCAATGACTTCATTGTGGGGAACAGAAGCACATCTCTGATAGCAGCACTATCAGTAAGAAGCATTACCATTCTGTCGATACCGCAGCCGATACCGCCCGTGCGAGCCATGCCGTATTCCAGTGCACAGAGGAAGTCTTCATCAGTTGTGTTGGCTTCTTCGTCACCCTGCGCGAGCTGTTCTTCCTGAGCCTTAAAGCGTTCTCTCTGGTCGATGGGGTCGTTAAGCTCGGAATAAGCGTTAGCCATTTCCCAGCCGTTCATAAAGAACTCGAAACGCTCGACATAGTCGGGATTTTCGGGTTTTCTCTTTGTAAGAGGAGAAATCTCTACGGGGTGATCCATAAGGAAGGTAGGCTGAATGAGGTGATGCTCAACAAATTCTTCAAAGAAGAGATTAAGGATGTCGCCTCTCTTATGTCTTGCCTCGAACTCGACACCCTTTTCTTTGGCAAGAGCCTTAGCTTCCTCATCTGTCTTGATTTCGCTGAAGTCGATGCCTGTATATTTCTTAACGGCATCAACCATAGTAATTCTTTCGAAAGGCTTACCGAGATCCATTTCGACACCGTTATAAACAATCTTTGTAGTGCCGAGAACAGCCTGTGCTACGTGGCGGTAAAGATTTTCCGTAAGGTCCATCATACCGTGGTAATCGGTGTATGCCTGATAAAGCTCCATAAGAGTGAACTCGGGATTATGTCTTGTGTCAAGGCCCTCATTACGGAACACTCTGCCGATTTCGTAAACTCTTTCGAGACCGCCTACGATAAGTCTCTTAAGATAAAGCTCAAGAGAAATGCGAAGCTTGAAATCCTCACTGAGAGCATTGAAGTGAGTCTCGAAGGGTCTGGCTGCAGCACCGCCCGCATTAGAAACGAGCATAGGAGTCTCTACTTCGAGGAAGCCCTGTGAATCAAGATAATTTCTTACCTCTCTGATAATCTTTGAACGGTTGATAAGAGTCTGCTTGGACTCAGCGTTCATAATAAGGTCCACATAACGCTGACGGTATCTTGTGTCTGTATTAGTAAGACCGTGGAACTTTTCGGGAAGGGGAAGAAGTGACTTCGTAAGAAGAGTAATCTTCTCTGCATGAATAGAGATTTCACCTGTCTTAGTTTTAAAAACAGAGCCTTCGATACCGATAATATCACCGATGTCGAGCTTTTTGAAATCCTTGTATTCATCCTCACCGAGACTGTCACGGGCTACATAACACTGGATATTACCCTTGAGGTCCTGAATATTGCAGAAGGATGCCTTACCCATGATGCGCTTTGACATCATACGGCCTGCCACACGGACAGTCTTGCCCTCGAGCTCTTCGAAGCTTTCCTTTATTACTGCGCTGTGGTGAGTCTGATCAAATTTAGTGATTACGAAGGGATCTCTGCCGTCTGCCTGAAGTGCTTCGAGCTTATCAACCCTTACCCGTCTTAATTCATTTACGTCCTGCTGTACCTCCTGCTGAGGTGCATTTACTTTCTTTTCTTCTGACATAAGCTTTTTCCTTTCGGTTATCTTAAAATTTCGATAACTTCGTACTTGATGATACCGATGGGAGATTCAACCTCTACGATGTCGCCTGCCTTATGGCCGAGAAGTGCCTTGGCAACGGGTGATTCATCGCTGGTGATGTAATCGTCCACCTTATCCTTTGAGGTTGAGGTTGAAGAAATAATCTGATACTTATATACATCGCCGTATTCTACGTCCTTGATTTCTACTTTAGAGCCCATCTGAATAACATCGGTGCTCAGTGAGTCCTCATCGATAAGCTTAGCTCTGGAAAGAATATCCTCGATTTCGAGAATACGTGCTTCGAGCTTACCCTGGTCATTTCGTGCTTCGTCGTATTCGGCGTTTTCTGATAAGTCACCGAAGGAAAGAGCAACCTGAATTTTTTCTTTTATTTCCTGTCTGCCTCGTACTTTGAGGTCTTCGAGTTCAGCCTCTAATTCCTTGAGGCCCTGAGAGGTAAGCAAAATATCCTGTGCCATTGTATATCTTCCTTTCGTTAAGTAAAATTTACTAAATGTATTATGTTACATAAACTGTCAGTTTAATATTATATAAAATATTTGTAAATCTGTCAAGGGGTGAGGGCAAGATTAAAGGGAACGACCGAAGCCATTCCCTTGATATTTTAATAATGTGCCATACCGCAGGCGCAGACAGTGTTTGTTTTGAAGAGTTTGTAGAAGAATCGGAGGATTTTCCAAATGAAAGCAGAGAACCCGGTTTTATGACATTTGCAGGGGCAATTGTCATTTTCTATCTCCAAAACGATTGTATAAACACTGAAGTGATCAGTATCAAAAACCATATGACTACCCTCTCGAAAGGCACTCATATCTGTTAGTGTTCTGTCTTCATTAACTCGGTATACCTTGTATTCCCCTTCCTTTGACCAATCAACGGGAAGTTTCACCTTAACCATTCCATCAGGCTGAACATGAACGCCCTCCTTATTAAGGAGATTAATATCAAAGGCTTTTACTACCTCCCAGTCATTCTCAACGCCATTTTCAATTGCTCCTTCAATAATTACGTATTTATTATCGCCAGTCACAATACTATCAACTACAAAATCTTTGTCTATCTGATACGGCGAATCAATTTCTACATCTCCACTGCCAATATCAATTTTTGTTTGAGTATATTTACAAAAAACACAATAACGAATAGATTTTTTGTTTTCTGTGGTCCATTCGGTAAATATATGATAAATTATAGGATTTTCTTTATACGTAGAATAATTACATCTTGTACATTCTTCATAAGCATACCAGCCTTTTTCCATACAGGTCGGGGCTTTTTCACTGTGAAAAACTATATCGTGTCCCAAAGCGCTATTCTCAACGGTTACAGTATCAATATTTCCGCAACCGTAACTGCAATGCCGTGTCTTTGTGCCATCATCAAGACAAGTAGCATTGTCATCATACACATATTCGGTGAATAAACATTCAGCTAACGGATACAACTCTACTATGCTATAATTATAACCGCATATGCAATCCAAAGTTTTTGTTCCCTGAATCAAGCAGGTTGACGAAGTGGTGTTTTCTTTTATATCAGTTTCAGGATTAAAATTAAAATGTACAGTTTTATTGTCCGAATCCGTACTCTCTCCGTCATATATTTCAAACCAAGCATTTTGCGAACCCTTATATGCAATATGTTTAAAGCTACAGGACACAAATGCAGCAGAACCGATATTTTCAACACTTTCGGGAATAATCAATTCTCCGGTAAGACCATCGCAAAAGAAGAACGCACAATCGCCCATACTTATAAAGCCTTCAGGAAGAATTACATCTCCTGCAAAGCCCTCACAACCGGCAAAAGCCCAATCGCCTATACTTGTTACACTTTCAGGAATAATTAAACTTCCAGTTAAACCGACGCAGCCGATGAATGCACCACCGTCAATGCTTATTACTCCTTCCGGAATAACCAATTTTCCTGTAAAGCCACTACATTCTTCAAAAGCTCTGTAGCTTATACTTGTCAATCCTTTAGGAATAACCAAGTCACCTGTAAAACCCTCGCAATAACTGAATGCATACATTCCGATACTAGTAACACTATCAGGAATAACTAACTTACCTGTAAAACCGTCACAATAACTGAATGCATTCTCTCCGATGCTTGTCACACCCTCAGGAATAACCAGATCTCCTGTAAACCCTTTGCATCCGGAAAAAGTCCAATTGCTGATGCTGGTTACACTCGCAGGAATAATCAAATTCCCGGTTAAGCCTCTGCAACCACTGAACGCACTCGCCCCTATATTTGTCACGCCTTCCGGAATAACCAAACCACCTGTAAAACCGCTGCATCCGGAGAAAGCAGCAACACCAATATATCCTACACTTTCAGGAATAGTAAGCTCTCCGGTCAATCCTTTGCAGTCAAAAAATGCATAATCTCCAATACTTGTTACACTGTCCGGAATAATTAAATCACCTGTAAAACCGCTACACCCCTGAAACACAGCACTACCTATACTCTTAATGCCTTCCGGAATAACCAAATCACCTTTCAAACCATTGCACAAAGCAAACGCAGCTTCACCAATACTTGTTACATTGTCGGAAACAACCAACTTACCATTAAACCCGCTACACCCGCTGAATGCTTTCTCACCAATTTTTTTCACACTGTCAGGAATAACCAAATCTCCTGTGAGACCGTCACATCCTGAGAACGCTGAAACACCGATGCTTGTCACTTTCATAGGAATTACAAGTTCTCCTTTAAGTTCACTACAATTATAAAAAGCATAATTACCGATTGAAGTAATATCAGCATCAATAATAAGATTTTTAATTTCATAAGAGAATTCATGCCACGGAGCATAATCAGGTGAATCATAGTTTTTCATTTGTCCCTCACCATCTATAATGAGAGATTCTGTTTCTTTATCAAATGTCCATACAAGATTATCACCATGCAAACCGCATTCACCTTTATAGGTTGTCGCATTTGCAGTCGTAGCACCAACCATGCATAAAACAGCCATAACCGTAATCATAAACAGTTTTTTCGAAATATTTTTCATGCAACTCATCCTTCCGTTTTAATTTTTAACATTATACCAAATCGAAAATAACTATTCAAGTGTTTTCATGAATTTGGGTTTTAAACCTCTCCGTCAACCTGACGGTTGCCACCTCTCCTTTCAGGCGAGGCTGATACCCCTTCAAGATAGAAAAAAAGCCTCTCCTGAAAGGAGAGCTGTCACGGCTATACCGTGACTGAGAGGTCAAAAAAGCCTCCCCTTTTAAAAAGGGGAGGTCAGACTGTCGAAAAAGTCCAGTAATAACTGGGCTTTTTATCATATTTATGGTATAATAAATATGGTGATGAAAATGTTAGAAGAAAAAAGAACAGGCG
>JAZUOC010000039.1:0-5463 GCA_045604465.1 Acutalibacteraceae bacterium | reverse complement strand
GCTGTGGAATATCTGGACAGCCGAGATTAATTTATAAAAGGCAGCACTGTCCGAGGTCTCAGATGAATGAAGTCATAAAATGTGCAGTTATGAACGGGATTACCGACATTCATCCGTAAATCTTCTTTTTCCTTTAATCCTATTGCATAATGCTGAAATTTCTGCTATAATTTCACATAGGAATATTCTTCCTTAGGAGGTAGTATAAAATGAAAAACAAACATCTCGCATTATTTATGGCACTGATTATGTGCCTGTCTCTTGCTTTCGGAGCAGCGGCAGCCACAGAGGGTGAACAGATTATGCCCTCTACTTCCGTAGTGACACCTACCGATGAACCGGATATTGCCGACAAATTAGGCGATGCCTTAGGTGATGTCGCAGGAGATAAGATGTCTGAGGTCGGCTCAGAAATTATGGACGGTGTCTATGAGGGAAACGCATTCCTTACCACCGTGTACAGAGTAATAGGAAACATTAAGGTTTTCCTGGCAAATCTTATCAATACCATCTTCCCCTTCTTCAATATCGGAACAGGCGACTCCATCTTCGGATAACTATAAAAATGTTCGGTAATGCATTTCTGTATTACCGAGTTTTTTTGGTAAAAGATATAATGTAAGCGATTTTCTGAAAGGAAAAAATATGGTTAAGTTTATTAAATCGGGCCTGCCTTATTTCAGGCGGATGCTGGTGGTAGCTGTTCCCATAATGATTCAGTCGGGTATTACTAATTTCGTAAGCATGCTCGACAATATTATGGTCGGACAGGTGGGTACACTGCAGATGTCAGGTGTTTCCATAGTCAATCAGCTTATGATAGTGTTTAACCTCTGCATTTTCGGAGCTATGTCGGGTGCGGGGATTTTCACTGCACAGTTTTTCGGAAAAAAGGACGGTGACGGTGTAAAAAATACTATGCAGTATAAGCTGATTTTTGCACTGCTTCTCACTGCGGTCGGTATTGCCGCCTTCGTTACGGGAGGAGACAGCCTTATCGGAGCCTATCTGCGCGGTGAAGCGGCAGAGGGTGAAAGAGAGCTGGTAGCAGTCTATGCGGCAGACTATCTGAAAATTATGCTGACAGGTCTTCTCCCCTTCGCACTTTCTCAGGCTTATGCGAGCACCATGCGTGAAACGAGCGACCGTATTATTCCGATGATATCCACGGTGACGGCTGTTCTGGTTAATTTCATTCTTAACTACATTCTCATTTTCGGTCATTTCGGTGCTCCCGAGCTCGGTATAAACGGTGCGGCGATAGCTACAGTCATTTCCCGCTTCGCTGAGCTGGGAATTCTCGTAGTGTGGGCACATACCCATAAAAAGAAATATACCTTCGTAAAGGGACTTTTCACCTCGAGCACTCTTACGAGAGAGCTTCTGCTGAAAATTACTGTTATCTCACTTCCTCTTCTCATAAATGAAGCTCTGTGGTCAGCAGGCATGGCGATGCTCAATCAGTGCTATTCCGTAAGGGGTCTCGATGTAGTGGCGGCGATAAACATCGTTTCCACCATCAGTAATGTTTTCAGCGTGGCTTTCGTATCCTTCGGCTCTGCCATAGGCATCATTCTGAGTCAGATGCTCGGTGCAGGCGAAAAGGAGGAAGCGCAGAAAGCGAGCACAAGACTTCTGTTTTTTGCAGTAGCTACTGTCGTATTGGTGGCAGTTATAATGATTATTTTTGCCCCTGTTTTCCCGGGCATTTATAAAACGAGCGATGAAATACGCAGACTCGCTTCTGAAATAATAACGGTAGTGGCTGTTTTCATGCCTGTACAGTCCTTTACCAATGCCTGCTATTTCACTCTCCGCTCCGGCGGAAAAACTGTCATAACCTTTCTTTTTGACAGTGGCTTCGTATGGACCGTATCCGTACCCGTCGCCTTCGTGCTCAGCAGATACACGGCTGTTCCCATCGTGCCTCTTTATGCCTGCGTTCTGTCTGCGGATATTATCAAATGTATACTCGGATACACCTTTATGAGAAAAGGCGTATGGCTTAACACGGTAGTGGAATAAATCTATATAAAGCAAGAGCGGATAACAGCGTTACACCGTCGGCTGTTCTTCGGGCAGATGCCACCGACGACCGTCCTTGCGAAGCTTAATACCTTCTCACTACTATTCTATGCCTTTTGTGTTCCATTGACATAAAAGGCTTTTTTAATGTATAATAGTTTAAAATCACCGAAAGGACGGTATAAAAATGGTTAAAAATGCAGGTCTCGTTTTAGCAGACAGTATGGAATACAGCCCCTTTCTCTCTTATGCCAAAGAAAAGGGCGGCGAGGAATTCAGTCTGAGAGGTAACGACGCGGTTACCTTTACTCTGGAAAGGGACGACAGAAGGCTCGTCATAACAGGGGTGAAGTGCGGTATAGGTAAGGTGAATGCCGCTTCTGCCACTTCATTTCTTATCAGCGATATGAAGGCGGATTTTATTCTTAACGCAGGACTCTCCGGTGCTGTCAGCGGTCTGAGGAGAGAGGATATGGTCGCTGCGGAAACCTATGTGGAGTGCGACTATGATCTGACGGCTATCGGCTACGGCCTCGGTGTAAAACCTGACGGTCAGGAATATATCCTCAGGGCAGATGAAAGACTTCTCTCTTATGCACTGGAAAGCAAGGGTATTATAAAAACCAAGGCAGGCACAGGAGACATCTTTCTTACAGATGCCGTGCGTAAAAAGCTTTATTCAGACACCTTCGGCATCGGTGCCTTCGACATGGAAACTGCGGCTATCGCTTCCGTATGTGAAAAGTGCGGTATCCCCATGGTTTCCGTAAGGAAGATAAGCGATGATGCCGATGACTGCTCTGTAGAGGATTACCGTGAAATGAACGACAGGCAGGAAAGCTGTCTGACGGAGCTTCTGGAAAGCATTCTTCTTCGTCTTATTGACGATGACAGTCAGTGGTAATTAATCTGAAAGTAAAAATACTTAAAGGAGGTATTCCATGCTTGATTTTTTAGATAAATTCGACAGTGTGAACATAGTGGATGAAGGAAACTACTTTTCGCTTATGACGGAAAAGGTGGAGCCTTATCTTGCCTCGAAAAGGACTGAGGGCACCTTTATTTCCCGTGACGGACTGACTCTCCACTATGAGCAGTACGACAAAAAGCTTTCACGGGGCAGTGTGGTCATTCTGCACGGCTTTACGGAGTCAGCGGAAAAATTCCGTGAAGCGGCATATTATTTCCGAAGGGCCGGCTACAGCGTCTTCGTTCCCGATCTCCGTGGGCACGGAAAGTCCGAGCATCGCAGCGGTAAGCCCGAAAGAATCGAGACGGATGATTTCGAGCTTTACAGAGAGGATCTCGAAATATTTATGAACGGTGTGGTAAAGCCCTTAAGCGGAGAAAAAAGGATTTATTTTTACACTCACTCTCTGGGCAGCACCGTCGCCCTTCTCTATATGATAAAAAATCCCTACGCTGTTCATAAGACAGTCCTTTCTTCGCCGATGATATGCGGTAATATGGGTATGCCCGTGGCAGTGGCAGGAACAGTGGCGAAGCTTATCTGTCTTTTCGGCGGCAAAAGCATTTCCGCACCGGGCAGATGTGTTTTCCGTAAGGATCAGACTGCTGAAACCGGCGATGCTTCCTCTCGGGCAAGATTTGACTACTACCACGAAAAAAGGAAGAGAGAGCCTCTTTATCAGACGAGCGGCCCTTCCTTCGGCTGGGTGAAGGCCTCTTTAGATGCGAGGGATAAAATTCTTTCTGCTCAGAGCATAAGAATGCTTAAGACAGGGCTTCTGATTTTCAAGCCCGAGGAAGATAAGCAGCTTTTAGGTGAATACACCGATAAATTCGCTTCTGCGGCAAGAGTAAAGATAAAAAATGTCAAAAATTCAAGGCACGAGATATTTATGAGCGGTGATGAAACTCTCAAATGGTATTTCGGTGAAATTTTAGAGTTTTACAGAGATTAAATTATTGAAAATAAGAAAAAAGAGTGTTAGAATAAGGTGTAAATAAAAACACGGAGGAATTATTATGGCAAAATATGCAATTTACGGCGCAGGCTCTCTCGGTACTGTTTTAGGTGCCTATATTACCAAAAACGGCGGAGAGGTTGATCTCATAAACAGAAACAAGGCCCATGTAGCTGTTCTCAACGAAAAGGGTGCGAAAATTACAGGTACTGTGGAAATGACAGTTCCCGTAAGAGCTATAACCCCCGATCAGATGGAGGGAAAATATGACGTTATCGTTCTTCTCACCAAACAGCTTTTCAATAAGGAGGTAGTAAACTTCCTTAAGGACTATCTTTCCGAAAAGGGTGTAATCGTCACTCTGCAGAACGGTATTCCCGAGCCGGGCATAGCTGAAATCATCGGCGAAGAGCACACTATGGGATGTGCCGTAGAATGGGGCGCAGCTCTTATCGAGCCGGGCGTATGCGAGCTCACCAGTGAACCTGACAGCCTTTCCTTCCATATGGGTAAAATGAACGGCATCACCGACGAGCAGTTCAAAGAGGTTAAAGAGCTTCTCGAGCTTATGTGTCCCGTCCACGAAGAGCCTAACCTTATGGGTGCCCGCTGGTCAAAGCTTCTCATCAACGCTACCTTCTCAGGTCTCGGTACGGTAGTCGGCGGTGTCTTCGGTGACGTTTCCGAGGATAAATACGGTAAGCAGGTAGCTATCCGCTGTATGAAGGAATGTATAGATGTAGGGCACGCGGCAGGTGTAACCTTCGCTCCCGTTCAGGGAAAAAACATCGTAGGTCTTTTCTACTATAAGGGTGCATTAAAGAGAAGCTTCGGCACACTTCTTCTGCCCATCGCCATGAAGAAGCACAGACTTATCGAGCCCTCTATGCTTCAGGACCTTAAGAAGGGTAAGCCCTGTGAAATCGATGCCATTAACGGTGTGGTATGTGAATTCGGCAGAAAATACGGAGTGAAAACACCGATAAATGACCGCATAGTAGAAATCATAAAGAAAATACAGGCAGGCGAGCTTAAGGCTGACAAGGTCAACTTCAGACTCTTTGACGGCTTGCTCTGATAAATAAGCAGTGACGTACCGTAATTTACGGTTACGGACGGTACGAACAAAGACATAACTCATAAATCCGCATGGATGCGAAAAGGGGCTGTTGCACTAAGGCAGCCCCTAAAAAAAAAGAATAAAGCCACTGAGTTACCGTAAGAGGTTGCTCAGTGGCTGCTTTCATAGTATAATTTAATTGCTGAAAAAACCATACGAAAGCGAGATAATTATACGATTATGAAGAAGAGAAATCAAGTACTTTTACCAATAAATTTTGAAGCAATGATACCGGAAGATGATGCAGTACGACTTTTAGTAGAAATCTGTGATGAATTAGATTATACAAATCTGTATAAAGCATATGACAGAAAAAGAAGAAGCTTATCACCTGAAACAATGTTTGAAATACTTGTGTACGGATATATGAGAGGAATATACTCAACAAGA
>JAZUOC010000038.1:0-2967 GCA_045604465.1 Acutalibacteraceae bacterium | reverse complement strand
GTCAAAGTCATAGGTAAATACTGCGCCCTCGCACATCCACTGACCGTAGAATTTACCCCAGAGAGCCTTGCCCCATCCCGTATCGGAAATAGTAAGATGTAAATCGGAGGGCTTTACAGAATGCCAGTACTTGGCAGTAATAAAGTGTCCGAGAGCATACTTATATGAATGAGCTGCAATTTTAGGATAGCCTGTAGTTCCCGAGGTAAAGAACATAAGCATGGTGTCCTCACCGCAGGGACTGTCAGCCTTTCTTTCGTAAATGCTTCTGAAAAGCTTATATTCCTTATCGAAATTATGCCAGCCGTCTCTGTCAGCACCGACGATGATTCTGTGCTTAAGACCGTCATATTTTTCTGCTGCTTTTTCTATCTGAGCAGATGTCTGTCCGTCAGCGGTACAGATAATACCCGAAACGCCTGCAGCTTCAAATCTGTATTCATAGTCATGTTCAACAAGCTGGTTTGTAGCGGGAATAATGATTGCGCCGATCTTATGAAGAGCGAGAGCGCATATCCAGAACTGATAATGACGCTTAAGCACGAGCATCACTCTGTCACCCTTTTTGATACCGAGGCTGATAAAATAGTTAGCTGCACGGGCAGATTCCTTTTTCATATCATTATATGTGAATCTTCTTTCTGTCTTGTCAGCGGAAATGTGGAGCATAGCCAACTTATCGGGATATTTATCTGCTACTGCGTCGACTACATCGAAAGCGAAGTTGAATTCATCCTCGTTTTTGTAATCGAGCTTCGTAAGAACACCCTTTTCGTTTTCCTCGGTTTCGATGAACTTTTTAACCTCGAGCTCATGAGAAACCTTAGCAGAAGAAAGATTCTCCTCGGCTACCGCCTTAACGGTGTTTTCTTCACCTGCTACGACAACAGCGATAAATGTGCAGTCTTCACCATCTACGGCAATCATACCGTGAGGAGTGGAGCTGTTATAGTAAATGCTGTCGCCTTCTCCGAGAATTTCGGTGTGATTTCCGACTCTGACCTTGAGCTTACCGGAAAGCACATAGTCAAATTCCTGACCGCTGTGGGTTATCGTTTTGACAGGCTTATCCTGAAGCTCCTCTCTGTATTCATATTTAGCGAGATAGGGCTCAGCGAGCTTATTTCTGAAAAGAAGGGCAAGATGATTAATTTCAATGCCGTCTTCCTTCGAGGTAATTTTTCCCTGATTTTTACGTGTGACGGTGTAAGAGGAAAGATTACTGCTTCTACCTTCGAGAAGGTCGGTCTTACCGATATTGAACACCTTCGCACACTTGTGAATAAAGGAGAACGGAAAATCATCGGTACCAAGCTCATAAGAAATGTACTGCTCTGTGCTGATGTCCACCTTTTCAGCCATTTCCTCCTGTGTGTAGCCTGCGATTTCACGCATTTCCTTAATTCTGAACGCAACCTCTTTAAGCTCGTTATTCATTTTATTAAGTTCCATAAAATCTGTCTCCTTAATAATTATTTTTTTAAAAATAAAACCCGCCTCAAAGTAAAAACTTTGAGACGAGTATAAATACAATACCCGCGGTACCACTCAAATTGCGGAATAACCGCCCCTTCAAGCTCTGACAAGCTCTATGCACTGACGTAGCATTCACGGAAAGAACTACTGTTGTTTCGCCCTTTCGGCTCGGAAGTGATGGGATTTGAAAATTCGCACTGCTGACTTTCCAGCGCCGTCAGCTCTCTGTTAATGCTCCGATTCATCCGTCTTCGTCATAGCCTTTATATTTAATTTGAAAAGATTTTAACACTTTAAAATGCCTTTGTCAATATTATTACAGAAAAAATCTTATAAAAATTACAAAAAATTCTTTTCATCAATGCCGAAAATTCCGACAGCGTTTTTATAGAGAATTTTTTCAGTCTCTTCCTCTGTAAGTCCGAGGGCAGAAAAACGTTCAAGCTCCTGCTCATAGCCCCACATAGGAAAGTCCGTGCCGAATAAAACCTTATCTGCTCCGTAGGCTCTGATAATTTCTCTAGTCCTTTCAGGTGTCAGCCACTCAAAGGAAGATGAGCAATCCACATAGAAATTCTCATATGACGAAAGCTTAGCGACAGCCTCGTCCCATACAGACCAGCCTCCGAAGTGAGCACCGATAACCGTAAGCTCAGGATATTTCTCGAGAATCGGTATCAGTCTGTCGGGGTTTGAAAAATCGTACCTGTAATCCCCTGTGTGGAGAAGCACCGGCATTTCACCGGAACAAAGCTCATAAATCCTCTCACAGCGTTCATCGTCAATGGGGATTTTCTGAAAGTCGGGATGAATCTTGACACCCTTAAGGCCGAGCTCTTTAAGATGCCTGTAATCCTCTTTCATATTTTCGGAATCGGGATGAAGCGAACCCAGTCCCGTCATTATTCCCCCACTGCTTTTCACAGTATCTGCAATAAAAGAATTAATTGCCTGTACCTGCTTTGGAGTGGTCGCCACAGAAAAAACGATGTAGTGTTTAACACCGTTTTTTCTGCCGTTTTCAATAAGAGTCGAGTTTCTGCCGTCATAGCCCATCTCTATATCATAAAAGCTCTGTATGCTTTTAACTGCTTTGTCAGCGATTTTATCCGGGTAAACATGACAGTGACAGTCTATAATAGGGTAATTCAATCAATCACTCTTTTCTTATGCGGTAACTACTGAATTTGCCTTCTGAAGGCCGTACTTTTCCACAGCCTCTTCACGCATTTTGTATTTGAGAATCTTGCCTGCGACATTCATGGGGAAGCCGTCTACGAAGTCAATATATCTCGGCACCTTGTGCTTGGCCATATGATCACGGATATACTGCTTCATTTCGTCCTCGGTCATAGTTTCTCCGTCCTTAAGAACGATCCACGCGGCTATTTCTTCGCCGTACTGCTCATCGGGAACACCTATAACCTGAACGTCCTTAACCTTTTCGTGAGTGTAAATAAACTCTTCGATTTCCTTCGGATAGATGTTTTC
>JAZUOC010000037.1:0-3472 GCA_045604465.1 Acutalibacteraceae bacterium | reverse complement strand
CAGATTGGAGGTGAGATTTTATGACCGATAACGAGAAAAAGCTCATACAAGCCAAGCGCAGACTTGAGCAGGCTGGAAACCGCAACCGTAAAAGGGAACGCACAGAACGAAACCACAGACTTATTGTAGAGGGTGCGATTTTAGAGTAGCTTTTACCTGAAATCAAGACAATGAACTTTACTGATATTGAGGGATATTTACCGGCAAAGCTGAACTAAAGGCTGATATATGTCCCTTAAGGGCGCACTTACTCA
Organism: Acutalibacteraceae bacterium; assembly: GCA_045604465.1. Taxonomy (GTDB): domain Bacteria; phylum Bacillota; class Clostridia; order Oscillospirales; family Acutalibacteraceae; genus UBA6857. The sequence goes on along the minus strand of JAZUOC010000037.1, from coordinate 3,218 downwards.
CCACCGTAAAGGCGGTGCAGTGCGCTCTCCGAGGGGAAGTAGACTAAAGTATATTTATCAATTCAGTCAAATCAGCTATGCTATTATCACTCGTTTTAGTTCTATCGATTTTTATGAATTTACAATTAGCATTAATAGCTGTTTGTCTGTCTTTTTCTTCATCTCCTATAAAAATCAAATCACAAAGAGATATATTAAATTTGTCTGATATCATTTTTAACCCTGCAATGTTTGGCTTTCTATAACCTGCTACGGAAGAAGAAACATAGAAATCAAAATAACACAACAACTCTTCAATGTCTTTCTTAAATATATAGTCAGGCATAGCATTAGGTAAATCGGTAAGAACAGCAATAGCATAGCCTTTATGCTTCAGTTCGTTTATTACAGATATTGTATCATCATATATTTCCGTTTTTAAGTTTAGACCTTTCCAAAATGTTTCAACGCACTCTTGGATAGAAACATTTAATTCCCAACCATCTAAAGCTGTTGAAAAAATATATTCAGCTGAATATTCATTTTCTCTGTAATTAACTCTTGGGTTAAATTGCTTTAATATATCCACTGATGCTTGAATTTTGTCAGGTGAAAAATCACTACAATACTTTTCAGCTATTGCATTAAATCCCTGATAATAAAAATCTACCCAAGAATATGGCATACCTATATACTGCATCAAAGTGCCGCCTAAATCAAATACAACTACTTTCAAAATATTCTCCTTAAACATTTATTTAATTAATTATATCATAATCGAGCTAACAAAAACAATCACCATATCCTATAAACATAATATTCTTTCCAAGTGATAAAAGTAAACTGCCCTCACGAGTGAAGGCAGTTGTATAATTTAGCTCAAGAAATTAGAGGTTATCTAATTCCTTCTATTATATCCTCAAAGAAACTATTAGTATATCTGTTCATTTCTTCGCACAAAGGAATTGTTTCGGGCAAATAACAATTATTTTTATTTAAAACATTTCTTTCCATAAACTTTAATGTCTCAGTCAAAGATTGACCTCTAACAGAGCCTGTAATTAAAGTTTTAACAATCAAATATGTTTTGCCGCCCTCTAAAACATGAGCATCATGTAAAATTTTACCCTCGATAGTTTTAGGTTTTTCGCTCCTCTGTGACTCCCAAGCTATTTTGATTGTTTTGGCAATCGTTTTTTTATCATAACCCTGTGCAGTCAACCATTGCTTAATTCTTTTCTCATCGCTATATATAAAACCGTGAAAATAAGTAGCTAATGTCAAACATTCTTGATCAACATTATAATTGCTGATGGAAAGAATCTTATCAACCATTTTTCTTACTAACTCAATATGCCACATATTATGCATTATATCTTTATCGGCATAATAAGGGGTTACAAATTCAAGTAAATCTTTTTCGTTAAACATATCCATTTCTCCGTAAATCCCTGTTTATTGAAATGATTATACTACAATTAAACCGAAAAAACAATCACTAAACCCTAGAAAGGACGGTGATACCCGCAATTTATCACCTTGAAGCCAAAGTCATAACCCGTGGTGTAGGTCGCTCAGCCGTAGCCGCAAGTGCATATATGAGCTGTAGTGAAATCACTAACGAGTATGACGGCGTAAAACATAATTACACCCGGAAAGGCGGTCTTGTCTATGAGAAAATCTTTCTTCCGTCGCACGCTCCGCCTGAATGGTGCGACAGAAGTAAGATATGGAATGCAGTTGAAGAAGCAGAGAAAACAAGAGACAGCCGTTTGGCAAGAGAGTTCATTGTTGCTCTGCCCGTTGAAGTCAGCCGTGAAAGGCAGATATCAGAGGCAGAAGAATTTGCAATGGCTCTTGTTGATGACGGTATGTGTGTTGATGTCTGTATTCACGATACGGGCGAAGACAATCCACACGCTCACATTATGGCAACTGTCAGACCGTTAAATCCTGACGGTACTTGGCAAAGAAAAACCGAAAAAGAATATCTATGTATCAGAGACGGTAAGGAGCAAGGCTTTACCGCCTCTGAATTTTTATGTGCAAAAAATGACGGTTGGGAAAAGCAGTATCAGTATTATGTTGACGGCAAGAAGGTATATCTTCCACCGTCACAAGCTACGGAATATTCAAGAGTAAACAAATACCCGAAAAGCACAAAATACGGCAGACAGAATCCCATAAGTGAGCGTTGGAACAGTGACGAGCAGTTATGTGAATGGAGAAAGCTGTGGGCAGATATTGTAAATAGAGATTTAGAAGAACAGAACATTGAACCTATTGACCACCGAAGCTTTGTTGCAAGAGGAATACTTCTGCAACCGACAATCCACGAGGGTGTTTCAAGTAAGAAGATGAAGAAGAAAGGCAAAGTCACAGAGAGGATGAAAATCAACATTCTCATCCGCAAAGATAATAGTTTGATTGTCAGCCTTCAGAAAACTGTTCAGACTCTCACAGAGCTTGTTATCACTGCGGCAAAACTGCTCATACCTGCACTTGCAGATGCTCTTGAAGGTATCCGTGTCAGTATGATTATCCTTGAATGCGAAAGAAAGAGCATTAACAAAATGAAGCATCAGGCTATGAATGAAGTCCGTGATGCAGATGAGTTTTATGTGTATTTCCATAAGCTACAGGAAGATATTAAAACCACCGAAGTAAAGCTTAAAGAGGCAAAGACGAAATTAAAGCTCACTCCCAAGGTTATGAAGCAGAAATATAACTCGGCAAAATGTGAGGTTGGTCACTATGAATTTGAGCTTAAAGAGTTGAAATTCAAAATGCAGAATATTCTCTCACAAAATGAATGTGAAACCGAGCAGGATATTGTTAATGCTAAACCTTACTTTGAGAAAATGCGTCAGTTTGAAATTCCGAAGCTTGAAGCCGAGGAAAAGAGAATGGAAGCAGAAATTCAAAAGACACTTACTCAGTATCAAGAAACCGAAAAACAGGCTGATGAAACAGACGCAGAGGAATTGAAAGCCGAGAGAATGAAAATCCGCCCCGAAAAAGAGAAACAGGCAAGGCAAAAAGCTGAAGCAGAGTACAACATCAGTGAATATGATTTTAACCGAAGAAGTCGGATCGTAGCCATGTCGTTCTGTGAGCCAAGGAGTTGAACTGGTGTATTGTCTTCCTAAGACCGCTTGGCCTCCGACTTGAGAGAATGAAAATCCGCCCCGAAAAAGAGAAACAGGCAAGGCAAAAAGCTGAAGCAGAGTACAACATCA
>JAZUOC010000036.1:0-3668 GCA_045604465.1 Acutalibacteraceae bacterium | reverse complement strand
TTTTTTGAATTGTCGATTATTCAACAGATACCATTATATATTCTTTGCTTTTAAAAAGCAACTATAACAAAGAAAATCGTCATTTCCCACATAGAGAATTATGCAAAAAGACTATTACGGCCACAGAACCGAGAGGAAAATTTTTTCCTTTAAAAAAAGTCAAGAGCGATACTCCCTTAGGAAGTACCGCCCGAAAAAGCTTTTTATCTGCTGTTTATCATTTCTGTATAGATACTGCACATTGACTCTGCATCACCTGAAGCGACCAGCTGACCTTTGGTAAGAATAATAGCCTTGTTACAGATTTTCTTCACTCTCTCCGTACTGTGAGAAACAAAGAGCACCGTAACACCGTCATCCATAAGGTCGAGAATTCTCTGTTCGCTTTTTTCTTTGAAGGCTGCATCGCCTACGCTTAAGACCTCGTCGAGAATGAGAATGTCAGGCTTTACGGCTGTAGCGATGGCGAAGCCGAGACGGGATTTCATACCCGAGGAATAATTCTTCATCGGTGTGTTAATGAACTTACCGAGCTCGGAAAACTCGACTATTTCATCATATTTTTCTTCGAGAAATTTCCTGGGATAACCCATGGTTGCACCGTAAAGAAAAATATTTTCCTTGCCCGTGTAATTCATATCGAAGCCCGCACCCAGCTCAAGCATAGGTGCTATCACTCCTCTTACCTTAACAGAGCCCATAGTAGGTCTGAGTACACCGGCTACTACCTTCAGAAGAGTACTTTTGCCCGCTCCGTTAAAGCCCATAATGCCTACTCTGTCACCCTTTTCGACCTTAAAGCTGATGTCTCTGAGTGCCCAGAACTCTTCATAGTTCAGCTTTCTGGTAAGAAAGCGCACGAAATATTCTTTTATATTGTCGACCTTTTCACCGCTCATATTGAACAGCATGCTTACATGATCGACCTCTATAGCATATTTACTCATATTATCACCAACTTAAATGTGTAGAATAAACTTGTCCTGATTTTTATAGAACATAGTAAAGCCGACAACCATCACAAGCACCGTAACACCGCAGCAGTACCAGAAAAGATTCATATTGAAATAGGTATAAAACTCTGCACCGTGGATAACAGCACCTCTGAACATTTCGATGAATCCGTACATGGGATTGAGTCTTATGATAAGACCTATGACGGTGTCCTTCGCGTAATCTAACCTGTCAATAGTATATACGATGGGAGTAGTATAGAAAAGAAGCATACAAAAAACATCGTAAATATTTTCTATATCCTTAAAGAAAACATCCAGTGTGGCAAGAATCATACCTACGCCCAGACTGAAAAAGAACAGCACTATTACCGGCGGTATAGCCCACAGGAGATTAGGAGTAAGCGTGATGGGGTTTATTTTTGCTATATTGAAGTAAAGAATTACAAAAACAAGAACCAGCAGGGAAATAAGGAAGGTAATGAATTTCGAAATGACTGCCGAAAGAGGATAGATATATTTCGGAACATAAACCTTTTTAATGATGGAGGCTCTCGATCGGATGGATTTCATCGCTCTTTTAGTGGAAGAGGTGAAAAATTCATGAAGCAGACGGCCGCAAAGAAGGAAAACAGGATAGTTGACCACCTTACTCGAATCCTTACCGAAAAGATTATTGAAGACCACGGAGAGAACTATCATCGAAAGAAGAGGCTGAAGAAAGGTCCAGAACATACCGAGAACCGAATTTCTGTACTGTAATTTTATATTTTTGCTGACTAATTCATTAATCAGATAGCGATATTTTAAAAAATTCCGGAATTGATATTTGATTTTTGCTTTACCTGCCAATTGAAGTCCTCCCTGTTTTTTAGTATCAATTCAGTATATCATAAACTGTATTCTTTTACAATAATTATCGGTTATTTTTTTATTCCGATACTAAAGTAAGAGAAGAACAAATATAATTGTTTTAGGTTTGCTTAAGCTACCGGATGTAAAATGAAAATGCAAAGGAGGTAATTTCCCATGAACAACCGAAGAACCGTTCTTGTCTGTGTTACGGCACAGCAATCCTCAGAGGCTCTCGTAAAAGCAGGAAAAGTATTATCCGATAAAATGGGAGCAGAGCTGGAAGTGGTATCTGTCCTTCCTCTGGCTAAAAGCGACAATCCCGTCAAGCCCGAAATTCTGGAGAGTCTTTATCAGACTGCACAGAAGGAGGGCGGAGAAATGGCCGTTTACTTCAGCGACGATCCGATAATTACCGTCTGCGCCCACATAGCTAAAAGAAAGCCTCTCACTCTCGTTACAGGCTTCCCCGGAGCCAACAGTAATAACTTTATAGGCACCATTCATCTCCTTCTCCCGGAGTTGACTATAAGTATGATTGACCGTGACGGCACGGCATATAACATTCTGCCCTGTGAAACAAACTCAGCAGTAAAATAAAAATCAAACCCGCTGTAAAAGCCAAAAGGCTGATACGACGGGTTTTGTTATTATTGTACAGCTCAGACGTTTTTATAATCCGGTTTTTACCGTAGGCTCAGGCATCTTATCTCCGAATATCCCGAACATCTCCTCAGTGATTATGTCCGTGTAATCATTGAGTGCATGGAAATCCATAACCTCTATATATTCCTTTTCGAGCCTGTCATGGGTTTCCTTGGCCTTTTTCAGCGACTCTATGCTCTCGCCTATAAGATGTGAGCACAGCTTTTTTCCGCTACGTAACCGACGTATATAATTGCTCACTTCCTCTCGCATAAATCTCTTACAGTGAATGAGTCTGTCGCAGTCGAGAGAGATGTTATGCTCCTTCTTTACCGTAAGCAGAGCGAGACCTGCCTCAGGGATTATAATATGCTCGCAGTCTCCCTTAGGACGCATGGGACACTGACAGAAAATAACATCATAGCCGTTTTTCACTGCAAGGTCTCCTATTCTCTGACAAAGAAGGGGAGATACAGCGGAATAATTATCTTTAATTCCGATAATTCTCACTGCCTGTGACTTTACCGTATCATCTAAAAAAATCACACCGTCGGGAGTTATGCCGCTTATAAACCTCCGCGTTCTTTTACCTGCGCCCTTTTTTCTTTTCGGCGGCATCTCCCGTGAAACGAACCTTACGGCAAAGCTGTTTACCTTTTCTTCCTTTATAAAAGACGAAGCGAGACGGATGTTTTCATCGTTTATGACCCCTGCCGCAGAAAGATATCTCGCTGAGCGGAAATGATGCATCGAATTTTCCAGAGTCAGAGAGCGGATAATATCGCTTTTCTGCGCCAGCTTTTTCTTATCCCAGAAATCACCCGTGTTAATTATGTTTTCTACCGCTCCGGGAAATTTCGGCTCAAGAGTGTGAGGTGAGGTGCCGTCAATAACGGAAATATTCAGATCCTTTACGATAATACCATCCAGGCTTCCGGGATCCGAGGAGCAGTAAATCAGCTCCGTATCATAGCCCATTTCCGCCGCCTTACGGGCGACCTTTTTCATAAGAGTGGACTTACCCGTGCCGGGGCCACCTTTTATGATGTAAGGATGATGATTTTTATACGGATTATAGATTTCTTCGAAAAAAGAGCAAAAACCTATGGGGGAGTTGGCCCCCATAAATGAACTGATTACACGGGACATAAAAAGCCTCCTTAATTTTTTTCACTATTATTTTATTCCTTCGGTTAAAAATTGTCCCTTCATTTTAAT